>DATJHR010000161.1:0-7938 GCA_035493735.1 Acidocella sp. | reverse complement strand
CTGCCGGTCTCAGCCGGGGCGGCGGGCGTCGTCCAGCCCGGGTTCCAGATCGACATGCCGGAAGAGGCGCTGTCCGCCGGGTTCATGTCAGCGAGCGGATCCGTTGCCGCCGGCGCATTCAGGGTGACGGTGGATGTGGACCCGGCGGGGCTGGCGTTGGCATTTGTGCCGATATAGCCGGAATAGGCAGGTGCGCTGACGCAACTGGCCGTGGTCGTCACCGCCGTGCCGATGATTTCGCCCGAGCCGGTGACCGACATGCTGCAACCGGAAGCGTCGTTCGAAGCGATGCCGCAATTCGTGCCGACCACTGTCCCGCCGCCGGTGACCGATATTGAGCCTTGCGTCGCGATAAGGCAGGCGGGACTGGTCGGGGCGACCACGTCGGCCGCAGCACTTGCCGCTTGGGTGCCGAGCCCCATGCCGACCGCGGCAGAGAAGAAGCTGCGGCGCGGTATGGTTGCGCTCGCCATCCATTGCGTGCTCGTGGCGCCATTCACCACCACTCTGCTGGTGGATAACGTGAGGCTTGAGGAGGTCAGCGCAAACTGGCCGTTGGTCGCCTCATTGGCTGCGGTAAGCGCAAAATTTTCCGCGACATTCGTGGTGCTGACGTCGTATTTGTCGGCCGCCGTCGCGGCGGCGATTGCTGCCGCATCCGCCGCCGATTGCAGCGCCTCCTGCTGCTCGTACCAATAGCCGAGATCGACCGTGAGACCGGTTGCCAGGATCAACAACGGGGCTGAAAGGGCGATGATCAGTGCCACCGCTGCCTTGCGTTCCCTCAGTCCGCCGAAGCGACTCTTAACGGACCGCAGAAGAGCATCGTAAGGCAATTTCCGGTCATCCTAAGCAGAGTATCTGGGGGGCCAGAGCACCGTCCTATGGGTTTCCTGTGCTGGATATTGGTTAAAAAATCAACCATTCGATTCCCCAACGGTTGGCCTTCTAGGACAAAACGGCCGAGATCTCCCGTGAAGGGACAGGGGAAGGCGCGTTATAGAAAGAAGCCGCTTTTTGGAAAAAGCGGCCTCTTTCTTCTTATCGGCCGTTAGTTGACCTTATAGCCTTCCTCTTCGATCGCCTTGATCACGGCGTCGGTCGGAATTGTCGCAGTGCTGGCGGTGATCTTCACCACGCCCTGTTTCAGATCGACGGCAACCGCCAATTGCGGCGCGACGGATTGCACCGCCTCGGTCACCGCTTTGACGCAGTGCCCACAGGTCATGCCTTCTACTTTCAGCTCCAACATACGCATCTCCATCGAATGATGCGGGACGGATAAAGATTCCTATAATGGCAAGGTCAAGCGCCCGAAGTTTGAGCGCCGCTTTTTTCAAAAAGCGGCTTCTTCCTAACCATTTTCCAGATTGGTTGACGCTGCCTGGCCCCGCCCATAGCATCGCCGCCAACAAGCAGATCAAGCCCGCAATAAGAACGGAGGAAACGTGAACAGGATTCGTACGCTCTTCGTGGTGGCCCTGATGTCGGGCGCCGCCATACCCGTGACAGCGCTGGCGCAAAGCGCCTGTCCGGCGCGCAACGCGTCCCTGCCGCCCGGCGCCAACAGCACCAACCCGTCGGCGCCGTTTTACATCGACACGACTGGGCTCGATCTCAAAACCACACCGCCCACGCGTAATCCGTTCAGCCCGAACTATCCTCACGCGACGGCGCTGCCCGCAGGCAAGCTTCCGTCACCGAGCGCGATCGGCAATTTCATCATCGGCCGGGTGCATCGGCCCGCGCCGGAAACCAGAGCACGGCCCGGCGTGCCGAAAGGCACGGTCTACGCCCTCACAATGTCCTCGGTCGACAGCACCATCTACAAGCCCGGTATTGTCCGCGACGATCCGGACAACTGTCTCAATGCCGCGCTCGAACAGGGCCGCACCGCGCCGGGCGATCCTTCGAACATATTGGTGCCCACCAGCCATGCCGGCATCTGGACGCGCCCGGTCGATGTCTATGTTCCGGCCGGCTACGTCCCGGGCACGGAAGCACCCTTGATGGTCGTCGGCGATGGCGGCCCGCATGGCTTCTTCAACGAACGACAGCTCTTCACCGTGCTCGACAACCTCATCTACGCGCATCGGCTGCCGGCTATGGTCGTTGTCAGCATCGGCGCTGGGGGCCAGGATGCCCAAGGCAGCGAACGCGGTCTGGAATATGACACCGTCTCCGGCACCTATGCCGAATGGGTGGAAACCGAGGTCCTTCCCTTCGTTGAGCAGCAAACGCATGTGCGTCTCACCAAGGACCCGGACGGGCGCGCGACGCTCGGCATCAGCTCAAGCGGGGCCGCCGCCTTCACCATGGCCTGGTTCCACCCGGAGCTTTATCACCGCGTGCTCGCTTATTCGCCGACCATGGTGAATCAGCAATGGCCGCATAATCCCGCGCTGCCCGGCGGCGCCTGGGAATATCATGATGCCTGGGCTGGCCCGGCTGTTGCCCCGCGCGCCGTCACCGGACTCAAAGCCACGGCAACCAACGCCGCGGTGGGCGTGCCGCTGATTCCCAACAGCCCGGCGAAACCCATCCGCTACTGGTTTGAGACCGGCGACCGCGACCTTTTTTATCCGCTCGCGACCATGCCTGACGGCATGCATGACTGGACGCTCGCCAACGAAGACATGGCCCGCGTCCTGGCCGCCAAGGGCTACCAGTATCAGTTCGTCTTCTCCCGCAACGCGACTCATGTCGACAAGCCGACCGTCGCCGAGACCCTGCCCGAAGCCCTGGAATTCGTCTGGCATGGCTATCCGGTCGCCCCGGGAGGCAAATATGGCGAAGTAAGAAAGGGAAGGCTACTTTCTGTGAACAAAAAGTAGCAAAAAAACTTCTTTAAACTGGGCCCGTGCCGGTTCGCTGTCTCAGGCCCAGTTTCAAAAAAGTTTTTGCGCCGCTTTTTTCAAAAAGCGGCTCTTTCTTCCGACTGATCAGCTTCGTTGACACCGGGCTGAGCCGTCGACTACCTTCCGCGGCGATGGTCCTTCTTCGTGAAGGTGAATAGGGAATTCGGTGCGGGCTTTCGGGCCTCATGCCGAAGCTGCCCCCGCAACTGTAAGCGGAAAGCCCCCGTCTTTTGGCCACTGGACCTGTTCCGGGAAGGCTGACGGGAGCGTCTGATCCGCAAGCCAGGAGACCTGCCATCGCATCGCAAAGCTGGCCGGCGGGGCGCCCGGCTAAGTTCGCCGTGCCGGGTTCATTGCCCGGCATTTTCTTGTGACAGGTCGGCGCCCCGGCCTTACGCGCTCATGCGTGCATTTGGGGAAGCCGTGTCGAAATCTTTATCCACCCTGTTGCATGTCTGTGTGACGTGCAAAGCCGCCGGCGAGGAAACCGAGACTCCGGGGCAACGCCTCTATCAGGCACTCGCGCAAAGTCTCGCCGGCACAGGGGATGAGCTGGAATTGCGCCCCGTGGCTTGCCTCGCCGCCTGTGAGCGCGGCTGCACGGCGGCGATTTTCAAGCCGGGCAAACCGTTCGGTTATCTGCTCGGCTATCTGCAGCCGCAGCAAGCCGCGGACATTCTTGATTACGCGCGCCGCTACAGCGCCTCGCCGACGGGGGCCGTGATGCCCTCGCGCCGCGCGCCCTCGCTCGCCCATTCCATCCTGAGCCGTTTCCCCGCCTATGGGTTGGACATGGCGGAACTTCACTCGAAAGAGAGCAAATGAGCCTTCACGCAGCGAAAATCCCCACCACCATCATCACCGGCTTTCTGGGCGCGGGGAAGACCACACTCGTGCGCCACATTCTGGCGACCGCCGGCGGCCGGCGCTTTGCGGTGATCGTGAACGAGTTCGGCTCCCGGGGCGTGGATGGCGAGATCCTGCAGACATGCGGCTTCAAGGGTTGCGACGAGACCAACATCATCGAGCTCGCCAATGGCTGCCTGTGCTGCACGGTCGCGGATGATTTCGTGCCGACCATTGAGGCCCTGCTGGGGCGTCCGAATCCGCCGGACTATATCATCATCGAGACGTCCGGCCTGGCGCTGCCGAAGCCGCTGATCAAGGCGTTTGGCTGGCCGAGCATCCGCTCGCGCCTGACTGTGGACGGCGTCATCGCCGTGGTGGACGGGCCGGCTGTGGCGGCCGGGCGGTTTGCCGACGATCCGGAGGAGGTGGCCCGCCAGCGGGCGGTGGACCCTTCGCTCGACCATGACAACCCGTTGGCGGAAGTCTATGAGGACCAGCTCAGTGCTGCCGATCTCGTGGTGCTGAACAAGGCGGATTTGCTGAGCGCGGACGAGCTGGCGCGGGTCCGGCAGATGATCGACGAAACCCTGCCGCGCGCGGTCAAGCAGGTCAGCGCCACCAACGGCAAACTCAGCCTGGATGTCCTGCTCGGCCTGGAGGCGGCGGCGGAGGACGATCTGGCGGCGCGGCCCTCGCATCACGATGCCGAGGACGGCGAACATGAGCATGACGATTTTGACAGTTTCGTCGTGCCGATTGCGGAGATTGCCGATCCGGCGGCGTTCCAGGCCCGTCTTGAGGCGGCTGCGGCAGAGCATGACGTGCTGCGGATCAAAGGCTTCCTCGCGGTTGAGGGCAAGCCGCTGCGCTTGGAAATCCAGGGCGTCGGGGCCCGGTTCCGGCAGAATTTCACCCGCCCCTGGGCGGCGGACGAGCGGCGGGCGGGGCACCTCGTGGTGATCGGCCGCACCGGCATGGATCGCGCCGGCATCGAAGCTCTCATCATTGGTTAGAGCGTGACAGGGTTAGGACCAATCATGTCAGAGCGAAGCGGAAGGCTTCTTTTTGTGAACAAAAAGAAGCAAAAAAACTTTGTTAATTTGGGCCCGTGCCGTTTCAACGCCTCTGGCCCAAAGTCGAAGATGTTTTTTGCGCCGCTTTTTTTCAAAAAAGCGGCTGCTTTCCTCTCTCCAGTCAAGCCCGTCAGGCTCTAGGCCCGCATGCACATCCTGTTCCGCGAGCAGCGTAGCCTCGATGAAGCCGCCGCCGCTGTGGAGCTGGGGCACAGCCCGGCCGATATGGTGCTGCTTTCCTTCTCCGACGCGGATCTGGGCGCGGCTGCCATGGCTTGGCGCCATCTCGGGCCCGCGCGCCCGGGGCTGCGGCTGGCCAATCTGGCCCAGCTCCGCCATCCGCTCTCGGTCGATCTCTATGCGGAACAGGTTCTGGCCCACGCGAAAACGGTGATCGTGCGGCTGCTCGGGGGCCTCGATTACTGGCGTTACGGCTGCGAGGAGGTGCTGGCTTTGTGCCGCGCGCGCGGCATCTCCCTCGCGGTGATCGCGGGGGACGGGCAAGGCGACCCGCGGCTCAAGGATTTCTGCACGGTCAGCGCCGACGAGGCGGCGCTGCTCGACGGTTATTTTCGCGAGGGCGGGCCAGCCAATCTCAGCAATGCCTTGCAGCTGGGCACGGCGCTGGCCGGCCTCGGCGCGCCGCCGTCCCAAGGGCCGGTGCCGATGCCGCGCTTTGGCCTGCATGATTTGCCCGCGCCGGCCGCAGCGGATGCGCCGCTCGCCGCGCTCGTCTTCTATCGCTCGCATCTGCTCTCGGGCGATATCGCGCCAATCGAGGCCTTGGGGGAGGATTTGGCGCGGCGCGGGATCGGCTGCCGGGCGCTCTATGTCGACAGTCTGAAATCGCCGGAAGCCGCCGCTTTTGCCGCCGCGCAGCTGCGCCAGTGGCGGCCGCGGGTGGTGCTGAACGCGACCGGGTTTTCCGCCCGGGGCCAGGATGGCTCGCCGCTGGACGAAGCGGGTTGCCCGGTGCTGCAGCTGATTCTCGCGGGATCGACGCAGGAGGCATGGCGGAATGCGGCGCGCGGCCTGTCGCCGGCCGACATGGCGATGCAGATCGTTCTGCCCGAATGCGACGGCCGGCTTTCGACCACCGCCATTTCCTTCAAAACGCCCGGCGCGCGCACCCCGGCGCTGGAATTCGCGCAGACCCTCCATCAACCGGAGGAAAAGCAGGTCGCCCTGGCGGCGGATCGCGCCGAAGGCTGGATCCGGCTGGCGGAAAGTCCGGCGGCGGCGCGGCGCATCGCGCTCGTGCTGTCGGATTATCCCGGAGCGGCCGGCGCGAAGGGGCAGATCGGCCATGCTGTGGGGCTCGATAGTTTCGCGAGCGCGGATGAGATCGCGGCGCTGTTGCTTGAGGCCGGCTACAGCGTGCCGGGCGGCGGGATTTCTGGTCCGCTTCGGCAGCTGGCGCCAACGCCCTTTCTATCCGTGGCGGATTACAAACGCCTACTCGCCGAATGGCCGCCAGCCATGCAGGCGAAAATTCAGGCCGCCTGGGGCGCGCCGGAAGAGGATGAAGCCGTCCGCGACGGCTGGTTCGTGCTGCCCTATTTGCGGGCGCAGAACCTGATCGTCGCGGTACAGCCGGACCGTGGCGCGGCGCAGGATAAGAAGGCCAGCTATCACGATCCGGACCTGCCGCCGCGCCATGCTTATAGCGCCTTTTACCTGTGGCTGCGGGCTCATGAGCGCATCCAGGCCATGGTGCATCTCGGTGCGCACGGCACGCTGGAATGGCTGCCGGGCAAGGCGCTCGCCCCTGACTGTGAAAGCTGCTTCCCGGCGCTGCTTTGCCGTGGCCTGCCGGTGATCTACCCGTTCATCGTCAACAATCCCGGCGAGGCGTCGGTGGCACGGCGGCGCTTGGGCGCGGTGGTGCTCGGCCATCTGACGCCGCCGCTGAAGGCCGCCGGCACCCAAGGCAGCGCGGTGGCGCTGGAACGGCTGATCGACGATTACGCGGCGGCGGACGGGCTGGATCGGCGCCGCACCGAAATGCTGCGCGACGAGATTCTCGCCCAAGCGGCGGCGGCGGGGCTGCTTGAGGAAAGCGGCTGTCAGCGCGAAATGCCGGCGGACGACCAGCTGGCGCGGCTCGATGCCTATTTGTGCGACGTGAAGGAGCTGCAGATCCGCGACGGGCTGCACGTGTTCGGCCGCGCCCCGGCGCCGGACCGGCGGGAGGCGTTGCTCGCCTCGATCCGGGCGGCGGCACCCAAGGCCGATCCCGTTCGGCTGCAAGCCGCACTTGACGCCTCGGCCAAGGCTGAGGCGGCGGGACTACTCGCCGCGCTCGACGGCCGGTTCGTCTCCCCCGGCCCGGCGGGCGCGCCCAGCCGTGGCCGGGCGGATGTGCTGCCCACCGGCCGCAATCTCTACAGCCTCGACCCCCGCGCCATGCCGACCCGCGCCGCGATGGTGCTGGCGGGCAAGAGCGCCGAGGCAATTTTGCGTCGCCATTTGCAGGAGCAGGGGGACTGGCCGCGCCGTCTGGTGATCGATCTGTGGGGCAGCGCCGCCTTGCGCACCGGCGGGGAAGATCTGGCGCTCGCTTTCATCCTGATGGGGGCCGTTCCGGTTTGGGATGACGATTCCAACCGCATCAGCGGCGTGGAAATTCTGCCCCTGGCGGTGCTGGACCGGCCGCGCGTGGATGTGACCTTGCGCATTTCCGGCCTGTTCCGTGATGCGTTCGAGGCGCAGCTGCTGATGTTCGATATGGCGGTGCAGGCCGTCGCCGTGCGCGATGAGCCGGCGGATTGGAATAGCCTGGCCAGCGCCGCGCGCAGCCTGGAGGGCGCGGAACTCCGCGCCGCCACGACACGGATTTTTGGCGCCGCCCCTGGGGCTTATGGCGCCGGCATCGCCGAATGGCTGCAAGGGGACGCACGCGCCGACAAAGCGGCCTTGGGCGAATCCTATCTCGCCGCCGGCTCTTATGCCTATGGGCAGGGGCTGGACGGGGTGCGCGATGCGCAGAGCTTCGCCGCGCGCGTGGCCGGCGCCGATGGCTTCATCCATCAGCAGGACCATGCCGAAATCGATCTGCTGGACGGGCTGGATTTCGCCGCCTTCGAGGGCGGTTTCGCCGCGGCGGCGGCGGCCTTGGGCGCGGCGCCGGCGATGTACCATGTGGACAGTTCGCGCCC
>DATJHR010000160.1:0-9039 GCA_035493735.1 Acidocella sp. | reverse complement strand
AGGCGGCCTTTCCGTCGGGGCTTCCTCAGCCTTCGTTTCCTCGAGGCTTCTCCTGAAAGCGGTGACCAGATCAACGACGTTCCCGCGCTCATACACCTGCTCTTCTGGCGGAGGCAGGCCGGCAATCTTGGCGTCGAGCATCGCACGCCAATCAGCAACTCAGCCGCGGCGGTGTCTTGCCACCCGCCTCGGCACACGCTCAGGGGGTACGATGGAAGGCTATGTCGATATATCGCGCACCAAGAACGATGGCATGGACGATGTGACTTCGGGTTCGACTCAATTTTTTTTACACCAGCAGACCGCCGCCGTCCACGGGAACCACCTGTCCGGTGGCGTAGCCATTCAGCATCAAATACACGTAAGCCGCAGCGGCTTCGGCTGGCAACGCAGCACGCGGAACAGGTAGTCCGGCCACATATGCTTTCAGCGCTTCCTGCGGCATCTGCGTCACGTGCTCCGTGAGCACAAAGCCTGGGCATACGGCGTTGATCCGCACTGGCGCGAGATCGACAGCAAGCCCTTGCGTGAGATGCTCGATCGCGCCGCCTATGGCAGCCGCAACTGGCGCGCCCTTCCTGGGACGATGGGCGAGCATGCCACTCGTAAGAGTGATGGATCCGTCAGGTGCGATGGCACCACTGGCGTGTTTCGCCGCAGCGAGTACGCCCCAGAATCGTACTTCGAGTCCATCGCGCGCGGTGTTGAGATCAAGCTCGCGGGTGGCGCCGAACATAGCTCCCCCCCAATCTCCTGCAGTGATTGCCAGATGATCGAAAAGGCCGATGCCCTTGAAGAGTCGGGAGACGCTGGCTTCGTCCCGGAGATCGACCGTTAGACCGCTCGCGCCGTTCAGGCGCGCGACGGCAGCTTTGATTCTCACGGCATTACGGGACGCAATGACGACCTGCGCGCCAAGTTCCCGTGAGAGTTCTGCGATTGCGAAGCCGATGCCAGAGGCGCCCCCGATCACAATGACCCGTTTGCCTTCGAGCGACATTTTCGAATTTATCATGATCTGCCTCCTGGATAGATCGCGACCGCGATCATAACTTGAAGCGCATCCATCGCTACTAAGCAAGGTACGCTAGCCGACCAGCTGCCTGAGCCAGCTTAGCTGGTCTCGCCGAAGCAAACGAGGGCGATAGTCCAGACCAGATCAGTCTTCTGCCGGCGTGCGTCAACGACTACGTCCCGCTAGGCGCCCTTGTCCGTATTGTTGATGCGTTCGCAGCCAGTCTGGACCTGGCTAGCCTGGGCTTCAGCCGAGCTGTCGCGGCGCTCGAAGATCGAAGTCTCGCGCATGGGCCCTGCTTCGCCGTCGGGCTCATGCAATAGGCCGCTCGATGAAATCGCTGTCGCTTTCATCTTGGCGTTAGCGGCCTTGATGTCTCGCGCAGGCGGCCTGCCGAACGTCCGTCCGTACTCCCGGGTGAACTGGGGAACGCTCTCGTACCCGACTGTGTACGCGGCGTCGCTGATGCTCGCGCCTTCCGCGAGCATCACTCGCCGAGCCTCGATCAGCCGAAGCTGTTTCTGAAACTGTATCGGGGTGAGCGAGGTGATGGCGCGGAAGTGCTCATGGAAGGAGGAGGGGCTCATGCCGGCCGCATCCGCCAACTGCTCCACTCGCAGGGGGCGCGCAAAATCAGAGCGGATGATCGCGACCGCCCGAGCAACCCGCCGAGCATGACTGTCGGCGACGCCGAGGCTGCGAATGGCCGCGCCGTGCCGGCCGACCAGGAGCCAGTAGTGCATTTCGCGCACCAACTGCGCCTCCAGCACTGACAATGATGACGGGCGCTGGAGCAGACGCATCAGCCGCAACGCCGTATCGGCGACCTCAGACTCCGTGGGCTCGACGCGCACCGGGCCGCCATCAGGGACGGGAGCGGCCTCCATGTCCGCAGCCAGTTCCTCGATGACGGCGGGATCCAGCTCGAGCACGATTGAGAAGTAGGGCGCGCCAGCGTTCGCGCGCGTGATCTGACTGACGGTCGGCACATCCGCGGCGATCAGGAGCGACTCACCGGCGCCGAAGTCGAACGTCCTGTTCCCCATTGCCACCTGTTTGGCGCCTTGCAGTACCAACGCGACGAGAGGCCGGTTTATCGCATACTGCAGCTCGCTCGGCGTGGTGGCGCGGATCGCTGAGAGCCCGGCGATCGGCGTACGAGCTATGCCATTCTGGTCAGAATGCGCCGTGGTGTGCCGGCGAACGGCGTCAAGCAAGGTGTCGTCCATGCGCCTTACTATCCGATCCCGCACGGCCGCTCAATCCATGCGGAGGATTAGGCAAGAAGCTTCCAATTTTCGGCAACCTCGCGCACGTCGTCTAGCGAAGACGCGCCAATCTCGATGTCTCTAACGGGTTGATTGTGGCGGAGGGCGTCATGATGGCGCGCGGCGCCTCGGGCCCGGCCTTGCGCCATGCGCCGGGCGGGCGATGGAACCGGGCGATGTCGGCCACGAGAGCTCTGCGGCGTAGAAATAGGCAGGAATTGTCAAGAAAGCGGCAACACGGACCGGCCGCCACGGCCGATATTGAGGCACGCGAACAGCTATATAAGGAGTTGAGACATGAGAAAAATTGCAATCGTCACGGGGGGCGGCCGTGGCCTCGGACGCAACACGGCCGTTAGCATTGCTCGCCACGGCGGCGACGTCATCCTCACCTATCGCCAAGGCGCCGCCGAAGCGCAAAAGGTGGTCGCCGAGATCGAAGCCGCAGGCCGGCGGGCGGTCGCGCTGCCGCTGGATTTGAGCGACATCTCCTCCTTCCCGATCTTCTTGGAAAACGTGCGTTCGGCGCTGAAGGTGACCTGGGGGCGTGACCACTTTGATTACCTGGTGAACAACGCCGGCCACGGCGAGATGGCCCTCCTGGCCGAGACGACCGAGGTGCAGTTCGACGGCCTGTTCAACGTACACGTCAAGGGCGTGTTTTTCCTGACCCAAGCGCTTCTGCCGATCATGGCCGACGGTGGTCGCATCGTGAACTTCTCCTCCGGCCTGACCCGGGTGTCCGTGCCGGGCTTCTCCGCCTATTCGGCGGCCAAAGGCGCGGTGGAGATCCTGACGATTTACATGGCCAAGGAACTCGGCAGCCGCGGAATCACCGCCAACACCGTGGCACCCGGCGCAATCGAGACCGACTTCCTTGGTGGCGCCGTCCGCGACATGCCTGACCTCAACAAGCGGTTCGCGGAAATGACGGCGTTGGGCCGCGTCGGCGTGCCCGACGACGTCGGGCCAATGGTCGCGAGCCTCCTTGGTCCGGAAAACCGCTGGATGACCGCGCAGCGCATCGAGGTGTCCGGCGGACAGGCCATTTGACTGAGCGTCTGACGGTCACGAGGCGTCCGGCTCGGAAATCTGGAAGCAGCAAGGCGCGGCTTTCTCTCGGCTCTGTAGAGAAACCATGACCAAGATGATCATCCATGCCCCCGCGGGAACCTTCACCCTCGCGCGCGCCGGTCGCGGAGGAATTGACCGAACTCGGCCTGACCTGCGAGACGTTGCCGAAGACAGCGTTCGTGCTGACCCAGCGCTGGCCGTCCAGCGAGATCCCGCCGCTTGGAACGATGCAATGGACATGGGGACGGTGGGTCATGGCCTGGCTATCGAGGCCCTGCTCGAGCACGAGAGCAGGCTGATGATCCTGGTGGTGGCGGGCCCAGCCATGTACATAGCGTGGCGGCGTATTCGTTGACGGCTCTGCCAGGAGTTGTAAGCAGACCGACAGCTTACGGTTTATCGTTGATCAACACGCTCGCCTCTCGCAAAAGCTGCCAACGGCGGCGCAATTCGCCTTGGGATAGGCCGGTGCTCTCGTCGAGAATCTCGGCCTCGATGATGCGGTCGGTGCGGAAATGCCGGAAGCCCTGACGCAGCTCGCACCATGCGACCAAAAAGCGGCTCGTCTCGGCATAGCCAACGATCAGCGGCCACACCGTTCTCGTGGTTTCCTCTCCAGCCTCGGACCGTTAGCGCAGCGATAATTTCACACTATTGCGAATCGCTGATCTGAGGATCGAAGTATCGACACTTTCCTCGGACTTCTCGAGCGTTGGTTTCGCGCCCACGCTCGGCTCGAGGATAAAGGGGCGCAGATGTTCGGGGACAACAGCTGTGATCTTCGCGACCACATCGCAAGCCGCATTGGAGAGAACCTTATCTGATCTGCCAGCCACCCACTGAGCGCCGAGTACTATCGCCTCGATTTCATCGGGCGTTAGCATCAGGGGCGGCATGTCATAGTCGGAGGCGAGCAGGTAACCTAAGCCTGCCTCGCCCTCGATCGGAACCCGCTGGCCCATCAGGTCGGCGACGTCGCGGTATACTGTGCGCTTCGATACTTCGAGTTCCTCCGCCAAGGTGGCTGCCGTTATTGGCCGGCTTGATCGGCGGAGGATTTGGATGATCTGGAACAATCTGTTGGCGCGACGCATGGCATGCTAACTCCTGCTGCCAGGATGGTGTCAGCAGGCTTGTGTGACAACCACTTTCGCAAGGCTGCGGCTTCTCCGCGGTCAGATCGAAAGGACCAAGCCATGAAACTCGCCTCCACACGCCGGATCGCAGCTGATATTAAGGCCCTTGTCAGCTTCTACGAGAAGGTAACCGGCCAAACGGCACAGTGGTTAGCGCCTGTGTTTGCGGAAATTGTAACTCCGGCAGCTACGCTTGCCATCGGGAGCGCCGAGACGGTGGCCTTATTCAAGGATGGCAGTGCTGAGCCCGCCGCTAATCGGACCGCTATTATCGAGTTCCAGGTCAATGACCTGGAAGCCGAGTTCGCAAGGCTAAGATGAGGTGGAAGTGGTGCACGAGCCGAAGGTAATGCCGTGGGGTAATCGCGCGGCTCAGTTCCGCGACCCTGAGGGAACGCTTGTGGGTATGTATACGCCTGTCACCGACGCCACGAAGCAGCGGTTCGGATCGCGGTAAGGCCGCAGACAGAGGGAGCACGCACGATGCGCTGGACGCCAAGTCGCCGTCGGCGTGCCTCCCTGGACATCCACTTTTTGTGGTTACCTGAACGAGTCGTTGAAGGCCGCTTGGGGCGAATTCCAGCCGGTGCATAATTCTTGAGATACCCGCCAAAATACCTGACATGGTAGCAAGCAGTCAGTCTGTATTGCGGCCCAGGTCGCAATACAGACCTCCGTGCAGATTTGGCCTTATGCCACTCATGTGGGGAAAACAACGTAAAGACTTCGGGAACACCACCCCTAGGCCGGTGCATTCGGTACCGTATATGCCGTACTTATGCCGTATGGCCCTCAAGGGCTTCCGACAAGCGCCATAACTAATTGAAATAGATTGGCGTCGCGTAGGGGATGTTACCGCGGTGAGAGCTGTGAACCGCGTTTGGTTCGGTATAGGTGGCATCGTGCCTCCGCAACCACCGACAGTAAACGCTCGGGGAACAGATCATGACAGGGGGGTTTTGCTGTCCGCACTGTAGGCCAGGTTCAGAATCATCGCCAAGGCGCCGTGAGACTCGGCCACCATACGCCGTCATTCTTTCAGAAACTGGATCAAACCATAATTTGTCGTATTCCGGCCTGCGTGTAACATCTTGAAACTAAAAGAATTTTCATCTTAAGGTATGAGCGGGGACGTTTTATGGTTTAACGGACATTCGCCTTAAGCATCTCTTCCCGTGCCTGTGTCGCCAGCTGGTCGGCGCGTTCGTTCATCGCGTTGCCTGAATGGCCCCGGACCCAGCGCCAGTCGATTTTATGCGTGGCCGCGGCGTCCAGGATACGTTTCCACAGATCCATGTTTTTCACCGGGTCGCCGGCGGCGTTGCGCCAGTTCTTACGCACCCAGCCGGTGTGCCAGCGTGTGATGCCGTTGCGCAGATATTCGCTGTCGGTATGCAGGATGATGGTGCAGGGGCGGGTCAGCGCCGTCAGCGCCTCGGCGGCGGCGGTCAGCTCCATGCGGTTGTTGGTGGTCTCCGCCTCGGCGCCGGAGAGTTCCTTGAAGGTCCCGCGGAATTTCAGGATCGCGGCCCAGCCGCCGGGGCCCGGATTGGGCTTGCAGCCGCCATCGGTCCAGATTTCGACGATGCTGTCTGCGGTTTCAGAGTCCATAGGCGGAGGCATCCCGGGCGGTGTTGTGGAAGCGCAGGCGGCGGTAATAGTCCATCGGGTCTTTCGGGGTCACCAGCGCGCCCGCCGGCGTGTTCAGCCAGTCATAGAGCCGCGTCAGCAGGAAGCGCATGGCGGCGCCCTGTGCCAATACCGGCAGGGCCGCGCGCTCGGCCTCTCCAAGCGGCCGGTGCGCGAGATAGCCGCGCAGCAGGGCGCGGGATTTGGTGATGTTGAAGCTGAAATCGCGTTCGAAACACCAGGCATTCAGGCAGATCGCGAGGTCGTAGGCATAGATGTCGGTGGCCGCGAAATAGAAATCGATCAGCCCGGAGATCTTGCCGTTCAGGAAGAACACATTGTCCGGGAACAGATCGGCATGGATGTGCCCGACCGGCAGGTCGCGCGGCCAGGCGGCGGTGATGCGCGCGAGGTTGTCCTGAAGTTCGGCCGCAAGCCCAGCCTGCACGTCGTCGGCGTGGGCGAGGGACTTTTCCAAAAGCGGCGCCCAAGCCTCAGGCCCCAGCGCGTTTGGCCGCCGCGGCGCGAAATCCTGGCCGGCCAGGTGCAGCTCAGCCAGAGCCGCCCCCAGCGGCTCGCAATGATCGACCACCACGCGGCGTGGCCAAACGCCGGGCAGGAAGGTGGTGATCGCGGCGACCCGCCCGGCCAGCGGGTTCAGGTTCCGGCCATCCTTGGCGCGCACCGGCAGGGGGCAGGGCAGGCCACGCGCCGCCAGATGCTCCATCAGCCCAAGGAACCAGGGCAGATCGGCGGTGTTCACCCGCTTCTCGTACAAGGTGAGAATGAAATCGCCCTGCGTGGTCTTCAGCGCGTAATTGCTGTTCTCCACGCCCTCGGCAATGCCGCGGAACGCGACCATCCCGCCAATATCATAATCGGCCAGAAACGCCGCCAGGGCTTCGTCCGTGACTTCAGTATAAACCGCCATAGGGGTAGATGACCGCGCTACGAAATTCTGGCAAGGGAGCCGGCATGAAACGTCAGATACCCGCTTGCTTTGCTCCATTCCTTCTGGCTGGCCTGGCCTCCTGCGCCGATACGCCCCCGCCGCCGATGTACTGCCCCCAGGTGGCGGTGCTGCAGCAGGCGGAGACGGTCACGCAATTCCTGCCCGGGCGCACGGATGTGGCGGCGCAGATCACGACGGCGCAGATCACCGGTGTCGCCGGCGCCTGTGTGACCTCTCATGATGACGATGTTCTGCGCGTGACCTTCCGCGCCGGCTTCGTCGCCAGCAATGGCCCGGCGAATCATGAGGCGACGCTGCATCTGCCTTATTTCGTGGCTTTGACCCGCGGTGACCATATCATTCAGAAACAGGACTACACGATCGTGGTGCATTTCAACGGCAATGCCAGCACGGCGGTGGCGACCAGCAAGCCGGCGACGATCGAAGTGGGCAATGTGGGCAGCAGCCAGGACGTGCAGGTTTTGATCGGGTTCGAGATGACCCCGGAGCAGCTGAGCTACGCCGCCGCGCATCCGTTGGCGCAGCCATAGGCAAGGGAAGGCTTCTTTTTGTGAACAAAAAGAAGCAAAAAAACTTTGTTAATGCTGGGCCCCGGGCATTGTCGCCGACAACGCCCATGGCCCAGCGGACCAAAAGTTTTTGCGCCGCTTTTTTCAAAAAGCGGCCCCTTTCTTTTGCCTAGACCGACTGCGTTAGCTCTAACGCCTTGGCTTTCTTCGCCACCTCCCCATTTTTCTGGCGTCATTAAGGAGACGGTTTATGGAATATGTAAGACTAGGCCGCACCGGCTTGCAGGTGTCGCGCATCACGCTCGGCTGCATGACCTATGGCACCCCCGACCGCGGCGGCCATGCCTGGACCATGCCGGAAGAGGCCTCTCGGCCGCTGATCCGTCAGGCGCTCGAACTCGGCATCAATTTCTTTGACACGGCGAACGTCTATTCCGATGGCACCTCGGAAGAAATCGTGGGGCGGGCGCTGAAGGATTTTTCGACCCGTGACGAGGTGGTGATCGCCACCAAGGTGTTCAACCGCATGCGCCCGGGGCCGAACGGCGCCGGCCTGTCGCGCCGTGCGATCTTCACGGAGATCGATCACAGCCTGCGTCGCCTCGGCACCGACTATGTCGATCTCTACCAGACCCATCGCTGGGACTACGAAACGCCGATCGAAGAGACGATGGAAGCGCTGCATGACGTGGTGAAGGCCGGCAAGGTTCGTTACATCGGCGCCTCCTCGATGTATGCCTGGCAGTTCGCCAAGGCCAATTACATCGCCCGGATGAATGGCTGGACCGAGTTCGTCTCGATGCAGAACTACGTCAACCTGCTTTATCGCGAGGAAGAGCGTGAGATGATCCCGCTCTGCCGCGATATGGGCGTGGCGGTGATCCCCTGGAGCCCGATGGCGCGCGGCCGCCTGACCCGTGACTGGGATGAGACCACGGCGCGCACCGAGACCGACGAGTACGGCAAGACGCTGTATGCCGGCACCGGCGAGTCCGACCGCAAGGTGGTGGAGCGGGTTGCCGAGGTGGCGAAGGCGCGCGGCGTGCCGCGGGCGCAGGTGGCGCTGGCCTGGGTCGCCCAGAAGCCGGGCATCACGTCGCCGATCGTCGGCGCCTCCAAGCCAGCCCACCTGACCGACGCGGTGGCCGCGCTCAAGCTGAACCTGACGGCGGAGGAAATCGCTGCGCTCGAGGCGGCCTACGTGCCGCATGCGATCGCCGGGCACCAGTAACGGGCTGACATGAAAAAGCCGGGCCTAGGCCCGGCTTTTTTTGTCATCAAAGAAAGAAGCCGCTTTTTGGGGCTTGTTGGGAATCATCGTGAATTGATGATGGCTGCGACGAGATGGATCATGGCGCTAAAGGCCTGATCCGTCTTGTCTGAGCGCATGGCGATGCGTTTGAACTCCTTGAGTTTGCAGAAGAAGTTTTCGATG
>DATJHR010000159.1:0-67878 GCA_035493735.1 Acidocella sp. | reverse complement strand
GTCGGCGCGCAGCTTTTCGTAATCGCCGCCAAAGGCGGTGGTCAGGCGAAACAGCAGATCGCCGTTGGAGAGTTTTTCCAGCCCTTCGGCGACCGAATGCACCACGAATTCCTGCTGCTTCGCCGCTGCGGCGCGCTCGGCGTCGGCGCGCTGGCGTTCCTGCTCGGCGGCCTGGCGCTGCGCCGCGGCTTCGCCTTCCAGACGCTGTTTCTCGAGGCCGGCCTCCTTGAACACCTGCACCGCCCGCGCCATGCCGCCGATTTCGTCCTTGCGGTCTGTGCCGGTGACCCGCGCCTGCAGATCGCCGCTGGACAACCGGTCCATCACCCCCTGCAACCCCTTGACCGGCAGCGTGATCCAGCTCCGGATGCCAAAAAATGCGACCAACGCAATCACGATCAGACCGCCAAGAATGGCGGCGAAAGTCCACTGGATGGTGCGTGATGTGGCGCTCGTCAGTGAGGACACACCGGCACTCTCGGCGCTGGCAATATGACCGTTCACGGCCAAAATCGCGGTCCTGAGCTCACGAAAATGCGTCTCGCACTGCTGCGTGTAGAGGGCCTGATCGCTGAGTGCGTCGGCCGAAGACGCGGCATGGCTAGCGAGATTGATGGCCTCGCCGCAATCGTCATCGACAACCTGAGACAACATGGTTTTGACCGAGCTCAACTCGGCCTGTTCCGCAGGATCATCGCTGGTCGCGCCGTCGATAAATTGATTGAAGCGCGACCTGTATCCCGCAATGCTCGCCAGCTCCCGCCGCTCGGCCGCCGGTGTTGCCGCGATCATGAGCTGGGCCACATGCGCTTGCACAAGCTCGACATCGACATCCGCCTTGGTGATCAATTGCAGGGCATCTGTCGGGCCATTTTTCAGTTTTATGTACCCGGTATTGATGCCGCGCATCTCCTCGGTGGAATAGAAGGCGGTGAAGATGACAAAGACACCAAAAACGGCGAGGATCGAGGATATTTTACCAAAAATCGGAATGTGTCTCATGTTTAGGCTAGTCCTGAAGAAAGGCACGCGCACTCACGATTGAGCCGGGCTGGTGGGCGATGGAGGGCGACCCGCAAGGCGAAAAAGGCGGCACGCACAGTTTCGTGTGCATGCCGCCTTTTGCATCTCGAATTTACCGCGGGGCTTAGGAGCTAAGCTGTGGCACGCTGGCCAGGAAGGCTGCCAGCTGCGCGGCGTAGAAATGAGCATCGAGCGTCGTGTTATGACCATGGGTCTGCGCGCTCGCCGGGATCAGCAGAAACTGCGCGTGACGCACATGCCGCAGACCCGCCTCCATCAACCCGGTTTCCAGCGGATTGCGCTCATCATCCGCGGAATCGATCGTGAGAACCGGCGCGGAAATTTTGTTCAAGCCAGGGGTCGGGTCGTAATCGCTCGCCGAGGCGACCTGATAAATCTCGTCGTCAGCGTCGATATGAAACGGCGCCGCCAGTTCCCTGGCCAGGAGGGCATCGCCCAGCGCACTGCTCGGCGCCTTCGCCTGATCTGCGAGCGTGCCACCATTCGTCCCTGTCGCGAACATCAGCGTGTCAACGTGCAAGGCCTTGGGCTCGGTCTTGTAATCGCCATGATCCCAAGATGGATCCGCTTCGATCGCGTCGATCAGCATCCGGCGCATCATCCAGTTCCGGCCGCCGATGGAAGCGGGCTCGGCCGCCATCGGCACCAGCGCATCCATGTAACCGGGATAATCCTCAGCCATGATCCAGGTTTCCATGCCGCCCATCGAATGCCCCATGACCAGCCGCAGGTGCTTGATGCCTAACCCGTCATGCACGAGCTGATATTCGGCATTCACCACGTCGGTGTAGTCATAGTGGGGGAACTTCATGCGCAGCCCGTCGGATGGCTTGGCCGAACCGCCGCCGCCGAGAACGTCGGGAATGATGATGAAATATTTGCGCGCGTCGAGCGGCTGGCCAGGCCCGAACAGCGCACCGGCGAAATCCGGCGTCAGAAGGCTCTTGCTGGTCTCGAATGTGCCGTGGAGGATCAGCACGGGCTCGCCTGACGGATGGCCGATCGTGACGTAATGAAGCTTTACGTGCGGCAGCATTTCGCCGTCATGGAACCTGAAGTCATGCGCGATCCAGTCTCCCGGCTTCGGGGTCGGATAATTGGCTGCCATGACGGGCGATGAAATGGTGGCCGCGGCGGCCATGCCGGACGCCAGGCTCGAAATTAGAAGCAAAGTGCGGGCAAATAATCTCATCGCCGCAACATCTCCTACGGGCGTAACGGCGTGTCAAGAATTCAAACAAACCTCACGGGCCGCCATGGCCCTGCCGTTATACCGCGGTCGGCGTCTATGCCCCGTTTGGCCCGTTCTGGGCGGTGCCCAGCGCGATCCTGCGTTCGGAAATTTCCGGCGCGGCCATGGGCTTCATCAATATGGGCAATCTCGGCGGCTTTCTCGGGCCGTTCGCGGTGGGCTATGTGCGCAATCAAACCGGCAATGGCTTTGCCGGTTTTCTCCTGCTCAGCGTGTCCCTGCTTATCTTCGCCGGCCTGATCACGATGGTCGGCGGCGACCGCCGCGCGGCGCAACTGCGGGCCGCCTTCACGCCGGGCAGCGCGCTGGCCCCGTCCGGCGGCCGTCTTCGTACGATCGGCGCTGAAACCAGCAGCGCCCAAACTAATCGGCCAAGGCAAGGGAAAGGCTTCTTTTTGTGAACAAAAAGAAGCAAAAAAACTTTATCTACTCTGGGCCGTGGGCGTTGTCGGCGACACAGAATCAGGCCCAGCGGAGCCAAGAGTTTTTGCGCCGCTTTTTTCAAAAAGCGGCCACTTTCTTTGTGGAGAAGCCGATGGGAGCACGGGTGATTTAAGGTGCTCTAGGGGGATGATTCCCAACAGCCCCCACAAAAAGTAGCCCTTTCTTGCCTTCTCTCAGACGAGCGCCTCGCGCAGCCGGCGCAGCATCGCGGCCCGGTCGCGCCGGGCGGCGAGCGCCTCAGCCATATCGACCCTGACAAAGCGGGTCTGCGTGTGCGGCTGCATCTGCCCGACCAGATCCATGTCGGCCGAGATCACGGTCCCGAGCATGAAATAGCCCCCGCCGGAAACGGCGTCCCGGTGCAGCACGATCGGTTCGGTGCCACCTGGCACCTGGATCGAGCCGTACGGATAGCAGCTATCGACAATATTGCTTGGATCGGAGCCGGCGCCGAACGGCTGCTTGCGCTCAACCAGGGCCAGCGGCCGGCCGCCGCGGAACCGGTAGCCAATGCGGTCCGCCTCGGGCGCCACCGTCCAGCGATCCTCAAAAAAATGCCGGCCGGCTTCGGCCGTGATGCGCTCCCAATAGAGGCCGGGCAGCACGCGCAGCTCTGGCGCGGCGCCGAAACCACGGCGCAACGAGATGGGCACGGCCTTGCCCTCCCGCGCCGGCCGTTTCGACGCGCCAACCTCTAGCTCGTCACCGGCCTGCAACGCCCGCCCCCTGAAGCCACCCAGCGTGCAGAGCGCGTACGTCGAGCGGCTGCCGAGCACGAGCGGGACATCGATCCCGCCAGAGACGGCAATATAGCCGCGCGCCCCCTGCTGCAGCACGCCGAACGAGAGCGTCTGCCCCGCCCTCACCCGGAACGCGGTCCAGGTCGGGCACGGCGCGCCATCAACCCGCGGCGGCAGTTCGGCACCTGTCACCGCGACCATCGCCCCTGCGGTGAAGCGCAGGTCGGGGCCGGTGAACACGGCTTCAAGCCCGGCATCGCCTTCATCGTTGCCGACCAGCAGATTGGCGGCGCGAAGGGCGAAGCGGTCCATCGCGCCCGAAAGCGGAATGCCGAGATGGTAATATCCCGGGCGGCCGAGGTCCTGAACCGTGGTGGCGAAGCCCGGCTTCACGACCTCAATCACCACCGAGCGCCTCCTTGAGCCTCCTTGCATAGCCGGCCGGGTCGGCGTTGAACGCGTCCAACGCGAAGGTGACGGGCCGAATGCGCGGCGCGAAGCGCCCATGCGCAACGTCATCGGCGATCTGCTCGTAGCCGGCGCGGTCGATCGGCTTGAACTGCACCATGTCGCCCGGCCTGAAGAGGATCATGAACTCGCGAAGATAGCTGATTTGCTGCTGCGGGTCATAAATCGGCATGGGCGTGATGCCGAACATCTGATAGCCGCCCGCGCCGCGCACCGAATAAATGCAACCGAAGCAGCCGCCATGCCCGATCGTCAATTTTGGCGTGTCGGTGCGGGGACGCAGGTATTTCGGTACCTGGATCTGCTTCGCCCGCTCCACCATCTGATAGAGCCACGGGACGCCGGCCACGAAGCCGACCATCGGCACAAACCACGGCGCGCCGGCATGGGCCGCGATGAACGCTTCGATGCTGTCATAGCCATTGCTGCGCGCCCCATATTCAAGATCGGTCGATGCCGGGTCCTGATGCCGCTCACGGAAGCGCATCAGCGTCTCACGCGTCCAGGGATCGTTGTAAAAGACCGGGACCTCGATGATCCGCGTCCTGAGGCTGGCTTCGGCTTTGTCGGCCTGTGTCTCGAGCGCCTGGAGCTCGGCGAGCAGTTCGTCAGGCGCGATCATGTCGGGGTCGAACCTGACCAGCAACGACGCATTGGCCGGGCAGATCTCGGTCACGCCCCGAATGCGGCTCTCGCGCACCGCCTTCGTCATGGCAAAGCTCTTGAAAAAGGCCGCCAGGGACATCTCCTCATCGATCTCGGCGAGGAGATGCTCGTCACCGCCGAATGAGTATCGCGTCTGCATCGAGCGATCTCCTCCTCAGGGTCGTGTGCGGCCTTTCAGCGCTCGAGTTCATAGAGCGGCTGCCCTGCCATGACGATGTCTTCGTCCCCGACCAGGAACTTGATAAAGCGCCCATCTTCCTCGGCGAGAACAGGCGTGAACGTCTTCATCACTTCGATGAGCCCGACCGTATCGCCCGCGGCCACCATGTCACCGGCGGATTTGAAGGGGGGGCGCCCGGGCGCCGAAGCGCAATAGAAAACGCCGGGAAGCGGGCTGGGGAACGCTTTCATGGCCATGGATCTTCCTCCGTCAGGCCACTCACACCGAGCTTCGAGGGTTCAATATAGCCGGTCCGGTGAGTCGACGGAAACGGATATTTGCAGTAGCTTTCTGGCTCCAGCGCGAGCACTGGCGCCATGGCAGAGGCTTTGAATCCACCTTCCCGGCTCGGTGTCGAAGGAGATAGCGGCTTGCAGGTCTTATGGCAGGACGGCGAGTGCGTCTTCTGCCGGGCATGGCGCCAAGGCGCCAACGGTGACCGGGACGCGGTGCTCGCCGTATCGCCCGCGGGGGAGCATCCGGTCCCTGCCACCCTCGACCGCCTGACACATGAATTCGGATTGAAGGATGAGCTGGACGGGGCCTGGGCCGCGCGCCCGCTGGAGTTGGCGCGCCACCGGGGCCGGCCCGTGCTGATGCTTGAAGATCCGGGCGGCGAGCCGCTGGACCGGCTGCTCGGCGCGCCGCTCAAGCTGGGACGCTTCCTGCGCCTCGCCATCCGCATCTCGGCCGCCCTCAGCCAGATGCACCGGCGCGGCCTCGTCCACAAGGACATCAAGCCGGCCAATATCCTCGTCAACCGGGCGAGCGGAGAGATCAGACTCACCGGCTTCGGCATCACCTCACGCCTCTCGCGCGAACGGCAAGCGCCAGCGCCTCCCGAGACCATCGCCGGAACCCTCGCCTACATGGCCCCCGAACAGACCGGCCGCATGAACCGGTCGATCGATTCCCGCAGCGACCTCTATGCCCTTGGTGTCACGTTCTACCAGATGCTCACGGGCGCCCTGCCCTTTACGGCGTCCGAGCCGATGGAATGGGTCCACTGCCACGTTGCGAGGCGGCCGGTACCGCCGGCCAGCCGGCTGAAGGAGGTCCCCGAGGCGATCTCGGCGCTCGTCATGAAGCTGCTCGCCAAGACCGCGGAAGAGCGCTACCAGACCGCCGCCGGCGTCGAGCGCGATCTGCGGCGCTGCCTGGCCGAATGGGAAGCGCGCGCTCGCATCACGGCGTTCCCGCTAGGCCTGCAGGACGCCTCAGACCATCTGTTGATCCCGGAACGGCTTTATGGGCGTGAGCGCGAAATCGAGACGCTGCTCGCCGCCTTCGACCGCGTCGTCAAAAGCGGCACGCCTGAGCTGGTGCTGGTCGCGGGCTATTCCGGCATTGGCAAGTCTTCGGTGGTCAACGAGCTGCACCGGGCGCTGGTGCCGCCGCGCGGCTTGTTTGCTTCCGGCAAGTTCGAGCAATACCAGCGCGATATCCCCTACGCGACGATCGCTCAGGCCTTTCAGGGCCTGGTTCGATCATTTCTCAGCCGGAGCGAGGCCGAGCTGAGCCGCGCGCGCGACCGGCTGGTGGAGGCGCTGGGGCCGAATGCGGGGCTGATGATCGACATCGTCCCTGAATTGAAGCTCATTCTCGGCGACCAGCCGCCGGTTCCGGAACTGCCGCCGCAGGACGCCCAGCGCCGCTTCCAACTTGTCTTCCGGCGCTTCCTTGGCGTGTTTGCCCGGCCGGAACATCCATTGGCGCTGTTCCTCGACGATCTGCAATGGCTCGATGCGGCAACGCTCGACCTGTTCGAGCATGTGTTGACGCACCCGGATGTGCATCATTTGCTCCTAATCGGCGCCTTCCGCGACAACGAGGTCACGGCCGCCCACCCGCTCGTGCGACGGCTGACCTCCATCCGCCAGGCCGGCACGCTTGTGCAGGATATCCTGCTGACGCCGCTCAAATTTGTGGATTTGCGCCGGCTCATCGCCGATGCCCTGCATTGCCACCCGGATCGGGCCGCGCCGCTGGCCCGGCTGGTGCACGAGAAGACCGGCGGCAATCCCTTTTTCACCATCCAGTTCCTCACCGCGCTGGACGAGGAAGGGCTGCTCGCCTTCGATCATGGCAAAGCGTGCTGGTCCTGGGACCTGGATCGCATCCAAGCCAAGGGCTTCACCGACAATGTGCTGGCGTTGATGCTGAGCAAGCTCGGCCGCCTTCCGGTCGAAACCCGCGGGGCATTGCGGGTGCTCGCCTGCCTCGGCAACGCGACGAGCGCCACGCTGACCGCGGTTTATGGCGGGACCGAGGAGGCGCTGCACGCCGCTTTGTGGGCGGCGGTGCGCGCCGGGCTTGTGTTCCGCCACGAGGGGGGCGGCTACCGCTTCCTGCACGACCGCGTCCAGGAAGCGGCCTACGCGCTGCTCCCCGCTTGTGACCAGGCCGCCGCGCATCTGCGGATCGGCCGGCTGCTGGCCGCGCGGACGGCGCCGGAGGCGCTCGAGGCAAACGTGTTCGAGATTGTCCGCCAGCTGAACCGCGGCGCCGCCCTGCTCAGCTCAGTCGCGGAACGCGACTGGCTGGCCGGGCTCAATCTGCTGGCGGGCAAGCGCGCCAAGGCGACGACGGCCTACAGCGCGGCTTTGGTCTATTGCACCACCGGCGAGGCGCTGCTGGCCGAAGACCGCTGGGAGCGCTGCCCGGAGCTGAGCTTCGCGCTTGCCTTCCACCGTGCCTCCTGCGAGTTCCTGACCGGCGCGCTGGCCGACGCCGAGAGCCGCCTGACCGCGTTGTCGAGCCGTGCCGGGGGCCTCCTCGACCTCGCTGCCGTCACCTGCCTGCAAGAAGACCTGTACACGACCCTCGACCGAAGTGATCGCAGCATTGAAGTGGCCCTCGGCTACCTGCGACGCGTCGGTATCGTATCGTCGGCGCACCCGACCAAGGAGGAGGTCCGGCGCGAGTACGAACGGATGTGGCAGCAGATCGGGAGCCGCCCGATCGAGGCACTGCTCGACCTGCCGCGCATGGCCGACCCGGTCTGGCGCGGAACCTTGGACGTCCTCAGCGCGGCCATCGCGCCGGCCATGTTCACCGACCAGAATCTCTATTCCGTCCTCATTTGCCGCATGGTGACTCTAAGCCTGGAGCACGGCAATGGCGACGCATCGAGCTATGCCTACACCCTCATCGGGGCGGTGCTGGGAGGGCTTTTCGGGGATTACCAGGCGGGGTTCCGCTTTGGCCAGCTCGGCTTCAACCTCGCAGAGAAGCTCGGACAGGATCGCTTCAAGGCCAACGTTTACCTGTTCTTCGGTCACCACATTCTTCCCTGGACCAAGCCCATCCGTCTGAGCCGCAGCCTGCTGCGGCGCGCGCTTGACGCGGCGCAGGAAGCCGGAGACCCGCTTTATGGCGCCTTCATCCGGACCCATCTGGTCACGCATCTGTTCGCGAGCGGCGATCCGCTCGACGAGGTGCAGAAGGAGGCCGAGGCCGGGCTCGACTTCGCGCGCAAGGCGCGGTTCGGCCTCGTCGTCGACAGGATCACGGGGCAGCTCCAGCTGATCCGGATGTTGCGAGGCCTGACCGCACAGTTCGGCCGTTTCGACGATGCGCGCTTCGCCGAGGCGCCGTTCGAGCAACATTTGCAGGCGGATCCGCGCCTCGCGCTCGCGGCCTGCTGGTACTGGATCCGCAAGCTGCAGGCGCGCGTCTTCGCTGGCGACCATGCCGGCGCGGTCGCGGCCGCAGTGCAAGCAGAGGGCCTGCTTTGGACGACGCCCCTCTACTTCGAGCGGGCCGAGTTCCATTTCTACGCCGCGTTGGCGCGGGCAGCGCTCTGCGACACCGCTCCCGAGGCAGAGCGGGCCGGGCATCGCGAGGCGCTGGCGGCGCATCACCGCCAGATCCAGACATGGGCGGGGAACTGCCCGGAGAATTTTGCCAACCGCGCCGCCCTGGTCAGCGCGGAAATCGCCCGCCTTGAGGGGCGCGAACTCGATGCCGAGCGCCTCTATGAACAGGCGATTTCCTCGGCCCGCACCAACGGCTTCATACAGAATGAGGCGCTCAGCCTCGAGCACGCCGCCCGGTTCTACGCGGCGCGCGGATTCGAGACGATTGCCCGAACCTATTTGCAGGATGCCCGCTATGGCTATCTGCGTTGGGGCGCCGAGGGCAAGGTACGGCACCTCGACGAGCGCCATCCCCAGCTCAGGGCGGAAGAGCCGACGCCCGCGCCAACCGGCACGATCGGCGCGCCGGTCGAGCATCTCGACCTCGCCACCGTGATCAAGGCGTCGCAGGCGGTTTCCGGGGAAATCGTGCCGGATCGGCTGATGGAAACGCTGATGACGATCGCGCTCGAACATGCCGGCGCCGAGCGCGGCCTGCTGCTGCTGCTGCGCGACGAAATACTGCAGATCGAAGCGGAGGCCAGAACCGCCGGCGCTGCCATCGAGGTCACACTCCAGCCGGCGCCGGTGGCACCTTCCGTCTTGCCCGAAACGGTGCTGCATACCGTGACCCGAACCCAACGCAGCGTCATCCTGGATAACGCCACGGCACAATACCCGTTCGCGGCGGACGCCTATATCCGGCAGACGCAAGCACGGTCGGTGCTCTGCCTGCCTTTGGTCAAGCAGGCCCGGCTGATCGGCGCCCTGTATCTCGAAAACAGGCTGACATCTCACATCTTCACGCCATCGCGGATCGCGGTGCTCGAACTGCTGGCCTCGCAGGCGGCGATCTCGCTTGAAAACGCCCAGCTTTACGCGGACTTGCGGACCAGCGAAGCGCGCTGGCGGAACCTGTTCGAAAGCGTCCCGGTCGGCGTGACATTGACAGGGCCCAACGGACGCTACCTTGCCGCCAATCCGGCATTTCAGAAAATGACCGGCTATTCCGAGGCGGAACTGCGCGACCTGTCACCGCTGGACATCTCCCATGAGGACGACCGCGCCGCCACCGCGGCGCGTATCGCGGCCCGCGCTGCGGGCACCGATTATCCGCAACATGTCGAGAAGCGTATCCGCCGCAAGGATGGAAGCGTGATTTGGGTGGATGCGAGTGCGTTTGTGGCCCCGGTGATGGCCGGCCCACCGCACTTTGCCGGGGCCGCGATCGAGATCACCGACCGGAAGCGTGTCGAAGAAGAGTTACGGCGAAGCGAGGCCTTGCTCGCCCAGGCGCAGCAGATCAGCCGCACCGGCAGCTGGCGCTGGCACGTCGCCACCGGCGCGGTATCCTGGTCCACGGAGCATTTCCATATCTTTGACTTCGATCCGGCGGCAATGCAGCCGACCTATGACATCTTCATGTCTCGGGTTCAGCCTGAAGACCGCGCCGCGCTCGAGCATGCCCTTGACCACGCCGTGCGCACCAAAAGCCGGTTCGACCATGAGTACCGGATCGTTTTGCCCGATGGCACGGTCAAATATCTGCAAAGCGTCGGCGAGCCCGACAGCGCCGAGGGGCGCGACCTGGAATTCGTCGGCACCGTCATGGACATTACCGAGCGCAAGCGCGCCGAAGAGGCGCTGCAAAACGCCCAGGCGGACCTTATTCG
This sequence comes from Acidocella sp., assembly GCA_035493735.1. Taxonomy (GTDB): domain Bacteria; phylum Pseudomonadota; class Alphaproteobacteria; order Acetobacterales; family Acetobacteraceae; genus Acidocella. The sequence goes on along the minus strand of DATJHR010000159.1, from coordinate 57,514 downwards.
CGCCGCGCGGCTGACGACGATGGGGGAATTGCTCGCCTCGATCGCCCATGAGATCAACCAGCCTTTGGCGGCGGTGGCCACCAGCGGGGGCGCCTGCCTGCGTTGGCTCAATCGGGACCAGCCTGATCTTGCCGCCGCGCGCAATGCCGTCGCGCGCGTGGTGCGCGACGCCCACCGTGCCGGCGAGGTGATCCGCAGCCTGCGGACGCTGGCGCAGAAAGCCGGGCCCCAGCTGACCACGCTCGACATCCGCAACGCCATCGAGGATGTGTTGGTGCTCACGCGCGGCGAATTGCAGCAGCACGGCATTGTGCTGCACACCTCCCTGGCCGCCGGCGCGCAACCTGTGTGCGGCGACAAGGTCCAGTTGCAGCAGGTGCTGCTGAACCTGGTCATGAACGGCATCCAGGCCATGGCCACGGTCCCCGAACGCAAGCGAGAGCTGACGATCTCCATCGCCCAGGCCGGGCCGGATTGCAGCCAGGTGACCGTGGAGGACACCGGCCCGGGGCTCGACCCGGCCATCGCGCGGCGCGTCTTCGATCCCTTCTTCAGCACCAAACCGGACGGTCTTGGCATGGGGCTTTCGATCTCCCGATCGATCATCGACGCCCATGGCGGGCAGTTATGGGCCTCTCCCCGCGCGCCGCACGGCACCGCCTTCCACTTCACCATTCCCGTTGTGGCGAAAAGCCGCGCTGCCCCGGCCCCAGAGTGAAGGGGAAGGCTTCTTTTTGTGAACAAAAAGAAGCAAAAAACTTTATTGACTCTGGGCCACGGGCGTTGTCGGGGACACAGACTCAGGCCCCGCATAACAAAAGTTTTTGCGCCGCTTTTTTCAAAAAGCGGCCACTTTCTTACTTACTTACCGACTCATACCTGCCGATGACATCGCCGGCATTCAGAAAGACCCCCGGCTTGGCGCTGAGCCGGACAATGCCGGCGCGGGAGGCGGTGATCTGCACCTCCATTTTCATCGCCTCCATGACCGCCAGAAGATCGCCGGCCTGAACTTCCGCCTTGTCCTCGACCTTCCAGGCCTGAATGCTGCCGGCAATGGGGGCGCGGAGGGCGGCGTCATCGGCGCCTTGGACCGCGGCCGGCTCATGGTGCGTGACGTTCGACAGGCCCGCGAGAAGGCTGCGTGGCAGCCCGACCTGATGGCGCTTGCCATCGATTTCCAAAGCCAGGCGGACGAGTTCCGGCGCCTCCGCCGGCTCGGGCCGTGCCATGCTTTCAAAACCGGCCTTGAAGTCTGTCTCGATCCAGCGCGTGTGCACGGCAAAGCCGGCCTCGCCGGTGAAATCCGGATGCTCCAGCACCGCCTTGTGGAAAGGCAGCACCGTGGCCAGGCCTTCGATCTTGAACTCGGCCAGCGCCCGGCGCGCGCGCTTCAGCGCTTCCTCACGGGTCCTGCCGGTGACGATCAGCTTGGCGATGAGGGAATCATATTGGCCGGGAATGACCGACCCGCTCTCCACGCCGCTATCCAGCCGCACGCCAGGCCCCGATGGCGGCGCGAAGTGCGTGATCCGGCCCGGCGTGGGCAGGAAGCCCTTGGCGGGATCTTCGGCATTGATGCGGAATTCAAACGCGTGGCCGCAGGCACGCGGCGGTTCGGAAATCGATAAGGGCTTGCCTTCGGCGACGCGGAACTGCTCGATGACCAGATCCCCGCCGGTGGTTTCCTCAGTGACCGGATGCTCGACTTGCAGTCTGGTATTCACCTCAAGGAAGGAGATCGTGCCATCCTGCCCAAGCAGGAATTCCACCGTGCCGGCACTTGAATATCCCGCCGCCGCGCAAATTCTTTTCGCGGCATCTTCGATGATCTGCCGCTGCTCGTCCGTGATGAAGGGCGCGGGCGCCTCTTCCACCAGCTTCTGGTTACGGCGCTGGAGCGAGCAATCACGCGTGCCCAGCACCACGACCTTGCCATGCTTGTCGGCGATCACCTGCGCCTCGATGTGCCGCGGGCGGTCCAGGAAACGCTCAAGAAAACATTCGCCGCGGCCAAAGGCAGCCACCGCCTCGCGCACCGCCGATTCGTAAAGTTCCTTGACCTCGCCAAGCTCGCGGGCCACCTTCATGCCCCTGCCACCGCCGCCGTAAGCCGCCTTGATGGCCATGGGCAGGCCGTTCTGTTGGGCGAAGGCCAGCGCCTCATCGGCCGATGCCACCGGCCCGTTGCTGCCCGCCACCAGCGGCGCGCCGACGGATTGCGCGATCCGCCGCGCCGACACCTTGTCGCCCAGCGCGTCGATCACATCCGCATCCGGGCCGATCCAGATCAGCCCGGCATCAGCCACGGCGCGGGCGAACTCCGCGCGCTCGGAGAGAAATCCGTAGCCAGGATGAACCGCATCCACCTCAGCGCGGCGCGCCACCTCCAGCAGCTTGGCGATGTCCAGATAGGTCTCTGCCGGTTTCACACCGGGCAGGGCATAGGCCTCATCCGCGAGTTGCACGAACGGCGCCTCCGCGTCCGGGTCCGCATAGACAGCAACGGACCGCACCCCATAATCCCGGCAGGCCCGGATGATGCGGATGGCGATTTCCCCGCGATTTGCGATCAGGATTTTCTTCATGAGCTTTCCTAGCAATTTTGCGCGCGCCACAGGAAGGCAGCCGCTTTTTTGAAAAAAAGCGGCGCAAAAAACTCTTGTTCCTCTGCGCCTGCGGCGTCGAAACCAGCACGGCGCAGACTAAAAAAGTTTTTTTGCTTCTTTTTGTTCACAAAAAGAAGCCTTCCTCTTCGCTTAGACATATTTGTCCTGAACTACGCGGGGATGATCTCAGAAAAGGGTGCTACGGACCGAAAGCGGATTTTCGCGCCCACAGGAATCTGCCCCGCCAGATCCAGATGATACTCCGCGACGGCGCCGATGACAGGATAGCCGCCGGTCAGCGGGTGGTCGGCCAGGAACAGCAGCGGCTTGCCGTTTGCCGGCACCTCGACCGCGCCGGTCACTGTGCCCTCGCTGGGTAGCTCGTCGGTCCGGCTGCGCTCCAGAACCCCGTCGCCATCCAGCCGGATTCCGACGCGGTTGGATTGCGGCGTCACCACCCAGTCAGTACCGGTCAGCGTTGCCAAAGCCTCATTTGAGAACCAATCCGGGCGCGGCCCCAGGATCAGGTCCAGCGTGACGACCTCACCGGCTTTGGGACAGGCGAAAGCCGGGATTTCTTCGAGCGACACGCTGGCGGACACTGGATTTGGGTCATTGATGGTCAGCACGCTGCCCGCCTGCACGGGTGCCGGGCCGACCAACGCCAACGTATCGGTGGCAGCGCTGCCGAGAATTTTTGCCACCTTGAAGCCGCCGCGCACGGCCAGATAGCTGCGCACCCCGTTTGCCGGGGCGGAGAAGCTCACCTCGTCGCCGGCCTCCAGCGCCAACGGCGTGTAAGTCTGCGCCGTTAAAATCTTCCCCTGCGTGGTGCGGATGGTGATGGCGCAGGGGGCGCCGGCAACGCCGATCACCGCGCGCGCGTTGCTGCGGAAGGAGAAACCGCCGCCCATCAACTCCAGGCACGGCTCGGTTTCATCATTGCCGACCAGCCGGTTGGCCGCCTTGAAGGCGCCACGGTCCAGGGCCCCGGAGGCGGACACACCCTGCCCGGTCTGGCCGAACCGCCCGAGATCCTGGAACAAAGCCGGCAGCGGCGCGGTTATGACGGAGAATCGAGCGGCCCTTTCCTCCGCCGGTCCGGCCTGCGGCGCCTCGGCGGGCGCCGCAGGCATGGCCACGGAAACTTGCGTTTTGGCCTTGGCCAGATCGACGAAGCGCACGCGGTAGCCCGGCTGGAAATAAGCCGGCGGGGTGCGGGTGATATCCCACATTTTGACCGGCGTGGTGCCGATCAGCTGCCAGCCGCCGGGGCTGACTTGCGGATAGACGCCGGAGAAATTCCCGGCCAAACCGACCGAGCCTGCGGGAATGCGCGTACGCGGCGACTTGCGGCGCGGCACGTGGAGCGCCGGATCGCCGCCGACCAGATAGCCGAAGCCCGGCGCGAAGCCGCAAAACGCCACTTTATATTCACGCGCCGTATGACGCCGGATCACGTCCTCAACGCTGAGCCCGGTGAGTTCGGCGACCTCCGCCAGATCCTCGCCATGGTAATCGACCGGCACCTCGACGATCCGGTCATCCTGACGGATGGGCGCCACCAGATCCAGCTTCGAGAGGCTTGCCGCCAACGCCTCGGCACGGGTCACTTCGGGTGAGAAGCTGATCATCAACGTCCGCGCCGCCGGCACCATCTCCTTGATGCCGGGCGGGGGATTCGCTTGCAGGGCGGCCAACAAGGCGAGCGTCTCGTCGAGGTCGTTCAACTCGACCAGAAAGCTCGTCAAGTTCAAAGGCAGGAAGCGCATGAAAGCCAGACTTTGCTTATGCGGCCGCCGGCAGGAAGGATTTCACCGCCACACCGTTGCCCTCGAAGACGCGCCGGATGGTCTGAGCCATCGTCACGGCGCCCGGGCTGTCACCGTGCACGCAGATCGAGTCCGCTTCAATCCGGATTTCCGTGCCGTCCACCGCCGCAACCGTTCCGGTGCGGACGAATTTGAGCATCCGCTCCGCCACGAAATCCGCATCATGCAGCACGGCATTGGGCTCACGGCGAGAGACGAGCAGCCCCTCCGGCGTGTAGCCGCGATCAGCGAACACCTCGGCCACGACCTTCAGCCCTTCCGCGCGGGCCCGCTGCAAAATCGGCGTGCCGGCCAACCCCATCAGCACCAGATCAGGATCGATCATCTTGATCGCCTTGATAACCGCGAGGCCCTGGCGTTCGTTCTTGGCGATATGGTTGTACAGCGCGCCATGCGGCTTCACATAGCGCACCTTGGTGCCCACCGCCCTGGCGATGCCTTGCAGCGCGCCGATCTGGTAGACGACATCGCCGATCAGCTCCTCACTGGTCACATCCATATCGCGCCGGCCGAAGCCGACGCGGTCGGGATAGGACACATGCGCGCCGATCGCCACGCCACGCTCGGCGGCATGGCGCACGGTTTTCAGCAGCCCGGCCGGATCGCCCGCATGGAAACCGCAGGCAACATTAGCGCTGGAGACCACGCCGAGCAGTGCGGCATCGTCCCCCATTTTCCAGGCGCCATAGCTTTCACCGAGGTCGCTGTTCAGATCTATGCTAACCATGTGTCGCGTTTTCCATTACATGCTCAAGAAGGCGAAAATCGGCCCGATGGACTTATACGCCATATACCACGTTACCAAACAGACCAGCACCCCCGCCACCAGCAGCCAGCGTGGATAGCGGTACCCGCCCATGAGGTGCTTGCAGGCATAGGCGGCATACAGGAAAATCGACAGGCCGATCGGCAGCACCAGCCCGTTGAGGCCGCCGACGAACACCAGCATGGCGGCAGGCGTGGTCTTCAGAAGGATGAAGCAGATCAGCGAAAAGCCGATGAACACGACCGTCGCGATATTGCGGCCGCGCTCGGTGATATCCTTTTTGAACGCGCTCAGGAAGGAGACCGAGGTGTAACCCGCACCGATGATGCTGGTCATGGCCGACGCCAGGAAGACCGCGCCGAAAATCCGGTAACCGATGGCGCCGCAAGAGGCGAGGAAGGCCTGGCCGGCCGGGTTCGCGGTCTTGCCCGAAATATCCAGCACCGTGCCGGTGGCCACGACGCCGAGAATGCCAAGGAAGAGGATGTAACGCATCACGCCGGTGACGAGAATGCCGGTGAGAGCGGCGCGGTTCGCCGCCGGCAGGTTCTCGATACCAACCGCGCCCTTATCGAGCAGGCGGTGCGCGCCGGCATAGGTGATATAGCCGCCGACCGTGCCGCCGACGATGGTGGTGATGGTGGCGAAGCTGATCTTGCTGGGGGCGAAGGTCTCATGGAACGCCTGGCCGACCGGCGGGGCTGCCGCGATGCAGGCATAAACAACCAGGACCAGCTTGACGATGCCAGCCGCCAGCACCACGCGGTCCATCGCAATGCCGGCGCGCTTGGAGAGGAAGATGCCGATGGCCACCAGGGCCGCAAGGGCACCGCCAATTTTCGGATCGACATTCATCAGCGCGTTCAGGCCCAGCCCCGCCCCGGCGATGTTACCGATATTGAAGAACAGACCACCCACCATGACCAGCACGGCGAGCAGATAGCCGGAGCCAGGGATTGCCTCATTGGCAACTTCCGAGGCGCGCATCTTAGTGATCGTGACGACGCGCCAGATATTGAGCTGCACGACGAAATCGATGATCACCGAGGCCAAAATCGCAAAGGCGAAGGCGGCGCCCAGCTTGGCCGTGAAGGTGGCGGTTTGCGTTATGAAGCCAGGCCCGACCGCAGACATGGCCATGATCATGATCGCCGCAAGAAAACCTTTGCGCCGCGCCGATGGGGACATCACGCCCGCCGAAATGGTTGCTGCCTGCTCCATTGATCCTCTCCATTTTTATGTCAGCCGCCCGGCCATCAAGACGGCTGGTTTCAGCTGCGCGACAAATGCCCTCCCGTCAATATTTGTTGAACAATAATATTTGCAGTTTTCAACAATAACGCCAGATTCACGACCACCATCTGATCAATCGTTAGGCATACGCTTATTTTATAACCTTTTTTGACAGACCATCCGTCATCAGGGGTAGCCGCCATTGCGGGCTTCAGATAATGAGCGGCCATTGAGGACGCCGGCAGAACGGCCACACGCAAACAGGACCCAAAGAACAGAAATGCAACCAGCCCCCGCGCTTTTGCTCCCGCAGAAGCTGGCCAACACGCTCAGAGACTCTTTGATTGCCGGGGACTTCACGCCAGGACAGCGCCTCTCGGAGCAGGCGCTTTGCACACGCCTTCGCGTCTCACGCAACACGCTGCGCGAGGCCTTCCGGCTGCTGACCACGGAAGGCCTGCTGGAACACAAGGTGAATCGCGGCGTCTTCGTCACCACGCCGACGATCTTCTCCGTGATCGATATCTACCGCGTGCGCCGAACGATCGAATACCGCGCTTTGTCCCACTCATACCCGAAGCACCCGGCGGCGGCCCGCATGCAGGAAGCTGTCGATCACGCGAAGGCGGCCCGCCAGCGGGGAGACTGGCATGATGTCGGCAGTGCCAACATGCGCTTCCACGCCGCCATCGTCGCGCTGGCAGACAGCACGCGCCTCAGCGAATTCTATGCCCAGGTGGCGGCGGAGCTGCGCCTCAGCTTCTTCCTGCTCGACGACCCTGAGCTGCTGCACGCGCCTTATGTCGACATGAACGCGGAGATCGCGGGTTTGCTGACGCAAGGCCGCGCCCAGGACGCCGCCACGGCGCTGGAGGCTTACCTCAACCAGTCCGAGCGCACCCTGCTGGCCGCCCTGGCCCGAAGCGCCGGCAGCGGCCCCTAGGGCATGGTTATCCGACGTCTCGGACAAAGAAAGCGGCCGCTTTTTGGAAAAAAGCGGCGCAAAAACTTTTTTTGATGCTGGGCCATGGCCATTGTCAGCGCCAACGCCCATGACCCAACATCAATAAAGTTTTTTTGCTTCTTTTTGTTCACAAAAAGAAGCCTTACCCTTCGCTTGCGCGGCGATCAGCTAACCTACGTCTCTGGAACGGCCCGGCCCAACGCGGTACAACGCCACCATGTCCCCGCTCATCCATCTCACCCGCTTCGGCTATCATCCCAGCTTCGGCTACAGCCATCCGGGTTATGCGCATTACGGCTACGGTTATTCCCACGCCGTCGGCGGCGGCTGGCTCACGCATATGGTCATCTCCTCGGTGATCCATGCGATGATCTATTCGGTGATCTTCCGCCTGCTCGGCCATCTCTCGCTCGGCCAGGCGGTGCTGCTGGTCGTGGTCGTCATCGCCGTGCTGTACGCCCTCAACCGGGGCAATGCGCGCCGCTGGTGATCCCCCCGCATCGCCCTTGCCTTTAGCCCGGCTCCCCGCCAGAACCTGGGAACATGGATCGCCGCCCCCGCCTACGCCGGATCGACCGCTATATTTTCAGCCAGCTGCTGGTGGCGCTGCTCTTGGTGACAACTGGGCTGGTGGCACTGATCTGGCTCACCCAGTCGCTGCGCTTCATCCAGATCATCGTCAGCCACGGGCTTTCGCCGTTCGTGTTCTTGCGGCTGACCATGCTTCTGGTGCCCAGTTTCGTCGCCACAATCCTGCCGATCACCTGCTTTATCGTCGTGCTGTTCGTCTATACGCGGCTGGCTGGCGACCGGGAGCTGACGGTCATGCGCGCCGCCGGCATGTCGGACTACACCCTCGCCCGGCCGGCGCTGCTGCTCGCGACCGGGACGATGTTGATCTGCTATCTGCTGAACCTCGTTCTGGTGCCGGCCTCGCTTGCCGCCTTTCGCGCTTATGAATTCGAAATCCGCAACCAGATCGCCGCCTTCCTGCTGCAGCCGGGCGTGTTCACGCCGGTCTCCGCCAACGTCACGGTCTATGTGCAGGGGCGTTCCCCCGATGACAGCCTGCGCGGCATCCTGATCGAGGACAGCCGTAATCCCCATGCGCCGGCCACCATTCTGGCGCAGACCGGGCAGTTGCAGGTGACCGCGCAGGGGCCGGAAGTCCTGCTTGAGCACGGGTCGCGCGAGGAAGTGGACCCTCGGACCGGCCGCCTCGACGTTCTCGATTTCCGCAGCTACACCGTCTCGCTGGCTCAGGCCTCCCAGGCCGACACGCCGCAAATGACGGGTTCCGCCGAAGCCCCGCTTGCGCAACTGTTGCACCCGCCCCGCAGCATCCCCGGGCCGGACCGGGGCAAATGGGTGGTGGAGGCTTACCGGCGCCTGTCCGCGCCGCTGGCGGTGATGAGTTTCGCACTGATCGGCCTGTACGCGTCTTTAAGGGGGATGTTCCGCCGCCATGGCGGGATCGTGCGCCCTTTCGCCGCGGTCGTGACCGTCACCCTGCTGGTGGCGCTGGGGCTGGGCGTGAACAACCTCGCGGCACGCGACCTCGCTTTGCTGCCGCTGATCTGGGTGACCAGCCTGGCGCCGGGCCTGGTTGCCGCCATTCTCCTGTTTTCGCGTCAGACCGTGCGCTCATGACGATCCCGCTCACCCTCGCTGTTTATATCGGTCGCCAATTCGCCTTCGCCGTGGTGGGCATGATGGCCGCCTTGTCGGCTCTGGTGTCGCTGTTCGACTTCCTCGAGTTGCTGCGCGAATCCGCGACCGCGCCGCATGCGGGTTTCGGCATTGTCGTCGAGATCGAATTTCTGCGCGTGCCCTGGTTGATGCTGCAAATCGTGCCATTCGCCGTTCTGCTGGGCGGCATCTTCGCTTTCTGGCGCCTGTCACGCTCGTCGGAATTGGTGGTGGCGCGCGCCGCCGGCATCTCCGCCTGGCAGTTCCTGGCCATGCCCGTGCTGCTGGCCGCCCTGGTCGGCATGTTTAGCACCGGCGCGATCAGCCCGCTTTCCGCCGTCATGTTCGGCCGCGCTGAGAGCCTCTACAATGCCGATCTCCAGCCCGGCGGCGGCCCGCTTTCACTCAATGGCGGCCAGCTCTGGGTCCGTCAGGCCGACTCCGGCCTGACGCCGAAGGGCGTCGCGATCCTGCACGCCGACGACGTCACCCTGCACAAAAATGTGTTGAGTGCCGACCATGTCAGCGTGCTCAGGCTCGACCGCCAGACCATGCTGCTGCAGCGGCTGGAGGCCGCGCACGCCACGCTCAGTGCCGGTACCTGGGACCTCACTCATGTCAGCGTGCTGAAGCCGGATGCGCTGCCGCGGCACCTGCCCGCCCTGGGCTTTCCCACGGACCTGACCGTGCGCCGCGTGCAGGAAAGTTTTGCCTCCCCCAACGCTTTGTCCTTCTGGGCGCTGCCGAGCTTCATCTCGCTGTTGAAGCGCTCCGGGTTTTCGGCGACCCAGCATGAACTCGCCTTCCAGGCTTTGGCCGCGTTGCCGCTGCTCTGCGCGACCATGGCGTTGGTCGCAGCTGGATTTTCCATGCGCCCGTCGCGGCGCGGGGGCGCCACGCGCATGCTCGCGAGCGGCGTCGGCTGCGGCTTCGCGCTGTTCATGGTGTCCGAAGTGGCCAACCAGTTCGGCACCTCCGGGGCCATACCGGCGGTGCTCGCGGCCTGGGCGCCGGCCGCCGCCGGATTATGCCTGGCGCTTGCCTTGTTGCTGCATCTGGAAGATGGCTGACCCATGAATCGCACCAGGAACTTCCTGCTGAGCCTTGCCACCACCACCTGCCTGGCCGGCCCGGCTTACGCCCAGCTATCCATCCTGGGCAGCGGCCCGTCACCCAGCTTGAGCGCGCATGCGCCGGTGAATTTCACCGCCGACAAGATCACCTACAACCGCTCCCGCAACATCGTCACCGCCACCGGCCATGTGCGGGCGGTACAGAACGGGCAGATCCTGTATGCCGACAAGGTCGTGCTCAACCGCACGACCAATGTCTCGGTCGCCACCGGCCATGTGATCCTGGTGCAGCCCAACGGAAACACCGTGTTCGCCAACCAGGCAACGCTGAGCCGGGGCATGAAAGACGCGGTGATGCAGGGCGTCTCCGCCCGGCTGGCCATGAATGCGCGCTTCATCGCCAATGGCGCGCGGCGCTATAACGGCACGATCGAACAGCTGAGCAAGGTTGTGTACTCAGCCTGCGACCTGTGCAAGGTCCACCCCACGGCCCCGCCGCTCTGGCAAGTGGTGTCCAGCGGCGTGACCCGTGACCTCGAACACAAGATGATCGAGTTCCATGACGCGCGGCTGGAGTTCAGTGGCTTTCCGGTCTTCTATCTCCCGTACCTGACCGAGCCCGACCCCTCGGTGCGGCGCCACAGCGGGCTGCTGATCCCCGATGCCGGCGTGAATTCCCGCCTCGGCACGTTCGTGGAAATTCCCTATTATTTCACGCTCGGCCCCTCTGCCGACATCACGCTGGAGCCGGTGCTCGCCACGAAACAAGGGCCGGATCTGCGCTTCAATTACCGCCAGGCCTTCAATTTCGGCCAGCTGAATGCCACCGGCTCGTTCGGCCGTTACAACAACACCTACGGCTACTCGCTCTTCTCCAACGGCCAGTTCGACCTGAATCAGGAGTGGCGTGCGGGCTTCAACCTCAACCGCGCCTCGAACGCGAATTATCTCGCCACGTACAGCCTCTCGCCGGTCTATGCGTTCCTCACCAGCGACGCGTATCTGGAAGGTTTCACCTCGTCCTCATATGCGCGGCTGGACGCAGATACCTATCAAGGCCTGGTCACCACGATCGACAACAACAAGCTGCCGGTCGTGCTGCCGCATGGCGAATATGATTTCCTCTCCGCCCAGGATTCGCTTGGCGGCCAGTTCTCGCTGCACGCCAACATGTTCAACGTCATCCGCAATAGCGGCACGGATACGCGGCGTGTCGCCGCGATCCCCGGCTATTCGGTGCCGTTCAGCCTGCCCAACGGCATTGTCGGTACCGCGCGGGTGGAACTCGTCACCGCGGCCTATGACGCCAACAACCTTAATCAACAGCCCAATTACAGCACCATCAACAGCGCCCAGACCTTCCGCGCCCAGCCTTATGGCGCGGTCTTCATGCGCATGCCGCTGATCCGCGAGACCCGGCATTGGGGCAACCAGCTGATCGAGCCGGAAGTACAGTTCGTGGCCTCGCCGAACGTCGGCGTTTCGGAGAACAACCGCATTCCGAATGAGGACAGTCTGGACCTCGAATTCTCCGATGCCAACCTGTTCTCCCTCAACCGCTATCCCGGCATCGACCGGCTCGAGGGCGGCTCACGCGTCGATTACGCGATGCATGCCGCCTGGTATCTGCCGAACGGCACGACGCTGGACGGGCTGCTCGGCCAGTCCGTCCGTCTTCATAAGGACGACGACTATCTTCCCGAGTCCGGCCTGAACGACAATGTTTCGGACGTTGTGGGCCGCTTCATTGTCGCCCCCAGCCCGTATTTCAACATGGTTTACCGCACCCGCCTCAGCCATCAGGATCTGGGCGCGCGCATGATCGATGCCACCCTCAATGCCGGCACGCATCTGCTCAGCGGCTCGGTCGGGTATTTCTACGAAAACACCAACCCTTATGTGTTGTACGACACGCCGGGCTTCGGCGCTCCGCCGCTGACGCCGCCGCCCGCCTATTTCATCCCGCGGCACGAAATCACCGCCACGGTCTCCACGCATGTCGGCAACTGGTCATTCACCGCCGGCACCGCGCGCAATCTGCAAACCGGCACGTTCGACGACGCGAACTTCAATCTTGGCTGGCAGAACAACTGCTTCGGCATCAACCTGCTCTACTACCAGTACTTCACCACCTACTATACTCTAGGTACTGGCGGCACCACCGTCCTCGTCCAGTTCACCTTCAAAACCCTTGGAACCTTCGGATTGAACGCCCTATGAAGCAGACGCAGATCCTGTCCGCCGCCCTCGCGCTCGCCGCATTCCCACTGGCGCCGGCCACGGTTCGGGCGGCGATGCCGGCCGCCACGCTCGGCGCCGAGGGCTCGGACAGCGCCAGCATCGCGGCCGTGGTCAATGGCCAGGTGATCACCAACCAGGACGTCAGCAACCGCGCCGGCCTGCTTGCGCTCTCCATCGGCATGCCCCGCAGCCCGGAGGTGCTGGGCCGGCTGCGGCCGCAAGTCACCACACAGCTGATCGACCAGATGCTGGAACTGCAGGAGATCAACCAACGCAATGTGACGGTGGCGGATTCGGATGTGGAAGCGGCCATCGCCCACATCCAGCAGAGCAACGGCCTGCCGCCCGGCGGGCTGCGCGCGCGCCTCGCCGCCGCCGGCATCTCTTTCAGCACGCTGGTTGCGCAATTGCGCACCGAGATCGGCTGGCAGACCGTGCTGCACCAGGTTCTCGGGCCCGGCCTGCAACCGACCCAGGGCGACATCAACGCTGAAAAAGCCGCGTTGAAGGCCGAACTCGGCAGCACGCAATATCATATTTCAGAAATCTTCGTGCCGGTGACCGATCCGGCGGACGATGCCAGCGCCCGCAACTTTGCCAACACCGTGATCGGCCAGCTGCGCAGCGGCGCCGCCTTCCCGATCGTGGCAGCCCAGTTCAGCCAGGCACCCTCGGCGCTGCAGGGCGGCAATCTCGGCTATGTGCAGCTGAGCCAGCTCGACCCTGCCGTGGCGGCGATCGTCCAGACCATGCCGGTCGGCGCCATCAGCAACCCGGTCCGCGTTCCCGGCGGCTACGATATCGTGCAGATGCAGGGCAGTCACAAGTTCGGCTTGGCGCAGCAGACCATCCTGTCAGTCCGTCAGGCCTTCGCCCGCTTCCCGACCCCGATCACGAACGGCCAGGTCGGACCGGCCCAGGCTGCCGTCATCGAGAAGCTGGCGCAAAGCGCCAACGCCGCCCATTCGTGCCCCGCGATTACCGCGCTCGACGCTTCGTTGGGCAATGTCCACCCGGCTGATCCGGGCCCGGTGAACCTCGCCACCGTCACCCCGCCGGTGTTCCAAACGCTGCTCGCCCAGTTGCCGATCGGCCAGGCCAGCCGGCCGCTGGTGGAAAGCGACGGCGCCTCGGTGGTGATGATCTGCAGCCGCACCAACGAAGCCGAGCCTCTGCCTTCGGATCAGGAAATCAGCAACATCATCATCGAGCGCCGCGTGGCCCTGGAATCACAACAGTTGCTCGATGAGCTGCGGCACCGTTCGATCATCACACAGGATTCGAGCACCACACAGGGTTAAGGGAAAGAAGCCGCTTTTTGAAAAAAGCGGCGCAAAAACTTCTTTGACACTGGGCCGGTGGCCGTGAAACCAGCACGGCCCAAACGAACAAAGTTTTTTGCTACTTTTTGTTCACAAAAAGTAGCCTTCCTCTCTTTTTTCAGCCAGCCTCTTCCAGCGCCGCTTCCGCCTCCAGCCATTCCTGCTCGACCGCCTCGGTCTCACGTTTGATCGCGGCGAGGCGCTTATTGATATCGGCCAGTTCCTTGGCCTTCGCCTGGGTGTAGATGCCGGGATCGGCCAGCCGCGTTTCCAGCTGCGCCTGCTCGGCGGCGAGCTTCGCCAGCTTCTGTTCCGCCGCTTTCACCGCCTGCCGCAGCGGCGCCATTCTGCTCCGCGCCTCGGCGCGCGCCGCCCGGCTGTTGCCGTTGCCATCATTGCGCTCGGCCTTGCGGGCGGTCTCGCGCGCGGCGCCGCTCGAGCTGCCTTCCGTCACGCTCAAGGCATAGCTCGCCAGATCGCCCTCCAGCGCCGTCACTTTGCCACCCGCCACCAGCAGCAACCGGTCAGCGACCAGGTCCACCAGATACGGGTCATGCGAGATCAGCACCACCGCGCCCTCGAATTCCGCCAACGCCTTCACCAGCGCGTCGCGCGCATCGATATCGAGATGGTTGGTCGGCTCGTCGAGGATCAGCAGATGCGGCGCGTCGCGCGTGGCCAGCGCCAGCAGCAGCCGCGCCTTCTCGCCGCCGGACATGGCGCCGACCTTCGTATTCACCCGGTCGGCATCCAGCCCGAACCGCGCCGCCTGCGCCCGCACCTGCGGCGGCGTCGCCTTCGGCAGCGCCCGGGAAAGATGGTCATAGGGCGTATCTTCCAGCACCAGGTCATCCTCCTGGTGCTGGGCGAAATAGCCGACCCGCAGAGCGCCAGTGCGGAATTCCCGTCCGCGCAGCGGCGCCAACCGACCGGCCAAAAGCTTCGCCAAGGTCGATTTGCCGTTGCCGTTGGTGCCGAGCAGCGCGACGCGGTCCTCCATGTCCAGCCGCAGCGACACGCCACGCAGCACCGGCCTGCCGTCATAGCCGATATCCACGCCATCCAGGCTGAGCATCGGCGGCGCCAAGGGCTCGGCCGACGGAAAGGCGAAATGCGTCGCCTTGTCCTCCACCACCGCCTCGATCTGCGGCATCCGCTCCAGCGCCTTGATGCGGCTCTGCGCCTGCTTCGCCTTGGTGGCCTTGGCGCGGAAACGGTCGACGAATTTCTGCATATGGGCCCGCTGCTCCGCGAGCTTTTCCGCGGCCCGGTTCTGCTGCAAGGCCCGTTCAGTCTTGATGCGAATGAACTCCGCGAAGCCGCCCGGGGTGAGCGTGAGCCGACCGGCATCAAGATGCACGATCGCCTCCACCGCCCGGTCCAGCAGCTGGCGGTCATGGCTCACCAGCAGCACCGCGCCGGGAAATTTCTGCAAATAGCTCTCCAGCCACAGCGTGGCTTCGAGGTCGAGATGATTGGTCGGCTCGTCGAGAAGCAGCAGATCAGGCTCCGAAAACAGCACCGCCGCCAGCGCCACGCGCATACGCCAGCCGCCTGAAAAGCTGCTCATCGGCCGGCTCTGCCATTCGCTCGAGAAACCCAGGCCGGAGAGGATCGAAGCGGCGCGGGACGGCGCGGCCTCGGCGCCAATCGTCAGCAGCCGGTCATGGATTTCCGCCAGCCGCTCCGGCGCCACCGCCGGGTCCTCCAAGGAGGCCAATAAAGCGGAGCGCTCCGTATCAGCGGCCAGAACCACCTCCAGCGGCGTGATCGCCCCGGCCGGCGCCTCCTGCGCCACATAGCCCAGCCGCACCCGGTTCCCCAGACGGATCGTGCCGCCATCGGGCTGCAGCGTTCCCCCGATCAGCTTCAACAGCGTGGACTTGCCGGCGCCATTGCGGCCGATCAGCCCGATCCGCCGCCCAGGATCGACCATCAGGCCGGCCTGGTTCAACAAAACGCGGCCGGCAATGCTGTAGGAAAGATTATCGAGGATCAGAACGCTCATGCGCCGACCCTATAGAGCAAAACTGAAAGGGGAAGCGAAGGGAAGGCTTCTTTTTGTGAACAAAAAGAAGCAAAAAAACTTTTTACGGCTGGGCCAAGGGCTGTGGCGGCGACAACGCCCTTGGCCCAGCCGCAAAAAAGTTTTTGCGCCGCTTTTTTCAAAAAGCGGCTCCCTTCCTTTATCCGAGATGCCCCAGGACTTGCCGGGGCTGGCGTGCCCCGCTATTGCCCGCGCAGTTTTCCTGCTGTTTTCACAAAAAGCGAGACAATCATGGCCACCGAACGCACCCTCTCCATCATCAAGCCCGACGCCACCCGCCGCAACCTGACCGGCAAGATTAACGCCAAGTTTGAAGAGGCCGGGCTGACCATCGTCGCCTCGCGCCGCGTGCAGCTGAGCCGCGCCCAGGCCGAGGCGTTCTACGCCGTGCACGCCGCCCGCCCCTTCTTCAAGGACCTGGTCGATTTCATGATCTCCGGCCCGGTGGTCGCCCAGGTGCTGCAGGGTGAGAACGCCGTGCTGAAGAACCGCGACATCATGGGCGCCACCGACCCGAAGAAGGCCGCCGCCGGTACCATCCGCGCCGAGTTCGCTGAGTCGATCGAAGCCAATTCCGTGCACGGCTCCGACGCCCCGGAAGCCGCGGTGCAGGAAATCGCCTTCTTCTTCGCCGGGATCGACATCGTCGGCTAAAAAACTTCTGCTCATCTGGGCCGTGCTGGTTTCACCGCCGCCGGCCCAGTTTAGCAAAGTTTTTTTGCTACTTTTTGTTCACAAAAAGTAGCGCTTACTTGCTCTTATTTTTCACGATCTGCCGCGCCCGGCCGATCGCCAGACTATCCGGCGCGACGTTTTCGGTAATCACCGAGCCCGCAGCGATCAGCGCGCCATCCCCGACATTCACCGGCGCCACCAGGGCGGTGTTCGAGCCGACGAAAACCTTCGCGCCGATCACGGTGCGGTGCTTGTTCTTGCCGTCGTAATTGCAGGTGATGGTTCCGGCGCCAATATTCGTGCCCGGCCCGATCTCCGCGTCGCCGATATAGGTGAGATGGTTGGCCTTGGCCCCCGCCCCCAGCTTCGCCGCCTTGACCTCCACGAAATTGCCGACATGTGCCTGCGGCCCGATCTCGGCACCCGGCCGCAACCGCGCATACGGCCCGAGCACCGCGCCCTCGCCGACCACGCAATCCTCCAGATGCGAGAACGCCTTGATCTCCACGCCTGAGGCAATTTTCACACCCGGCCCAAACACCACGTAAGGGCCAATGCTGACATCAAGCCCTAACGCCGTGTCAGCCGAGAAGAAAACCGTGTCAGGGGCGAGCATCGCCACGCCGGCCTCCAGCGCGGCGCGGCGCAGGCGGCGTTGCAGCGCGGCCTCGGCATCTGCCAGTTCCGCACGCGAATTCACGCCCATGCATTCCTCATAGGGCGCATCATAGGCCGCCACCTTCACGCCCTCAGCGCGGGCGATGGCAACGATGTCGGTGAGGTAGAATTCCCCTTTGGCATTGTCCGGCCGCACCGCGCTGAGCCAGCGGCGCATGTCGTCTGCCGCGGCGATCAGCCCGCCGGCATTGCACAGCGTGATGGCGCGCTCTTCCGGCGTGGCATCGGCATATTCGACGATACGCGACACGTAACCCTCGGCGGTCACCAGCCTGCCATATTTGCCCGGCTCGGGCGGCGTCATCGCCAACAGCACCAGCCCGGCATCGCCCGCCTGCAGGCGCTGCACCAGGGCGCGCATCGTCTCCGGCGAGACCAGCGGGTTGTCGGCGTAGAACACCGCGACCATTCCCTCGCCGAACTTCGGCTCGGCCTGCAGGGCGGCATGGGCGGTGCCCAGGCGCTCCGCCTGCACCACGGTCTCATGCGGTGCGGCAAGAGCCTCCAGCGCCTTCATGTCCGGCCCCACGACCACGATGCTGCGGTCGAACACCTGTGTGGTCGCCGCCAGCAGATGGTTGAGCATCGGCCGCCCGGCAAGCTTGTGCGCGGCTTTCGGCAACGCGGATTTCATCCGCGTGCCGAGCCCCGCCGCGATGATGACAGCGGTGTTCTGCATCAGCCCTGCTTGAAGAAGGAGGACGGCGCCATGATGGAATTTTCCTGTGCGACGTAGGGGTCAAGTTCCTTGACCTTGGCCAGGAAGGCCTTCCAGGCCGGGTCCTGCGCCATAGCCGCCCGGCGCGCCTCACGGTCGGCCTGGCTCTCATACTGCCAGATATGGACCACCTGATGCAGCTTGCCCTCAAGGCTGGTGAACCAGCCGAGGCAGGTGCCCAGATATTTCTTCTGGATCGGCCAGGCCTCCTTCTCATACAGCGCCACCCAATCGGCCATCATGCCAGGGCGGAAGCTGTAAGTGCGCACATCGACGATCATGGGACTCTCCTTGCTGGTTATTCGTTCAGACGGTTGTGGTCTTGGCCCGTGCCGTTGCGGTGCCACAGGCCCAGTTTCGCAAAAGTTCTTGCGCCGCTTTTTTCAAAAAGCGGCCCCTTTCTTCATCCCAACCGATCATGCTCAAGCCTGCTTCAAATCGATCAGGCTGCGCCGGATTTTCCGGCTGCGGTTGATCTTGTCTTCGATATAGCCGGTATCGCCCCAGCGCACCGCGCGCGCCATGGCCTGGGCATCCTCGGAGAAGCGCGCCAGCATCTCCAGCAGCGCCTCCTTGTTGTTGAGGAAAATGTCGCGCCACATCACCGGGTCGGAGGCGGCGATGCGGGTGAAATCGCGGAAACCGGAGGCGGCAAATTCCAGCACCTCCTTCTTGGTTTCATCGGCCAGGTCGTCCGCCGTGCCACAAATGGTAAAGGCTAGCAGATGCGGCAGGTGGCTGACGATCGCCAGCACCCGGTCATGATGCGGCGCGTCCATCCGCGCGGTGCGCGCGCCAAGACTCTGCCACAGCGCCTCAATCTTCCGCACCGCCGCCTCGTCGGTGGTGGCTTGCGGAGTGAGCAGGCACCAGCGTCCCTGGAACAGATCCGCCATGCCGGCATCGGGGCCGGAGAATTCCGTGCCGGCGATGGGATGGCCCGGCACGAAGGCCACGCCTTCCGGCACCAGCGGCGCGACATCGCGCATGACTGACTGTTTGGTGGAACCGACATCGGAAAGGATCGTGCCCGGCCGCAGCGCCGGGGCAATGGCGGCGGCGATGGAGGCCAGCGTGCCGACCGGCGTGCACAGAATCACACAATCGGCCTCAGCCACCGCGCGCGCCGGATCGCTCTCGTAATCATCGCCCAGCTCGAGCTCGGCGGCGCGGGCCAGCGCCTGCGGGCTGGCGTCGCAAATCACGATCCGCCGTGCGAGGCCGAGAGCTTTCGCACCGCGGGCAATGGAGCTGCCGATCAGCCCGATGCCGATCAGCGCCAGGCGCTGGAAAAGCGGCTCAACCATGGACAAAGGCGTTCAGCCTTTCGGCCACCAAGTCGCATTCCTCGTCGGTGCCGATGGTGATGCGCAGGCATGAGGGCAAGCCGTAGGATTTCACATGACGCACAATGACGCCAATGGCCCGCAAAAACTGGTCCGCGGCGGTCGCGCGCTCGGTGCTGCCGAAATCCACGAGCAGAAAATTCGCCTGGGACGGATAGACTTTAAGCCCCACCTGGGTGAGCCGTTCAGCCAGGCGCCGCTTCGCCTGCGTGTTATGGGCACGGCTTTGTTCCAGCCAGGCCGGATCAGCGAGCACGGCCATCGCCGCCGCCGCCGTGGTGCTGCTCACATTGAACGGCGCGCGCACACGGTTCAGCACGTCGATGATCGCCGGCGGCGCATAGGCCCAGCCGAGCCGCGCCCCGCCCAGGCCGAAAATCTTTGAAAAGGTGCGGGTCATCACCGTGTTTTCGCCGGCATCGACAAGTTTCACGCCAGGGTCGAAGTCCTCGCGGTCGACATATTCGCAATAGGCGGCATCGATCACCAGCAGCACATCCTCCGGCAGGCCGGCGCGCAGGCGCTGCATCTCGCTCTCCGTCAGCATCGTGCCGGTGGGATTGCTCGGGTTGGTGATAAACACCATGCGCGTCGCCGGGGTGACCAGCGCCAGAAGGGCATCGACATCGATGGTCAGATCCGTCTCCGGCGCCTTGAGCACGGTGCAGCCGGTCAGCTTGCCGGCGATCTCGTACATCAGGAACCCATGCGCGCTCATGATCAGCTCGGTGCCCGGCCCGCCATAGGCCTGGATCAGCAGCACCAGCAGCTCATCGGACCCGTTGCCGCAGATGATCTTCGCCGGGTCCAGGCCAAACGCCTCCCCCAGAGCGGCGCGCAGCTTCGCCATGCCGCCATCCGGATAGCGGTGCATGGTCAGGGCCGATTCGGCGATCGCCTTGATGGAAGCCGGCGACGGTCCGAACGCGCCTTCATTGGAGGAGAGTTTGATGACCTTGTCGAAGCCCGGAAGCTTCGACTCGCCCCCGACATAGGATGCGACCGAATAGACTTCGGGCCGCGGCTGTGGCGCGCTCACGCGGCGTCGTCCAGCGGCACGGCATAGCCACCGATCACCACGGGCCGAACCTCCAGCCCTGCGATCGCCGCCAGCCGCGGATCGTCATCCGCAACCAGCCCCTCGACCTCCACCAGGGCGCACAAGCGCGACCCGTTCGGCGTTCGCCGAACCCACACCGTCCCCGGCGTGAAACCGGCTTGGCCGACCAAGGCGGCCACCCGCGTGCGCGAGGTTTCCGCCGGGAATTCACAAACAATCAGGCCGCGGTCATCGCCGCTGGGGTCGGGGCGGACCGCCGCGACCACATAGGCCTCGCCGAGCGGCGCGCCCTCGAACCGGCGGGTCCAGAAGGGCAGCTTGGCGATCACGAACAAACGATGCGCGCCGGTGGCGGTGAGCAATGGCCACCAGGCGCCGAGTTCATCTTCCTCGGAGGGTGGCGGCACCACGGCGAGCTGTGCGCCCTCGCGCAAATCCGCCAGCGTCTGCGCCGGGTTAGGGTGACACCGGCTGGGCGTGAAGGGACCAAAATGCTCGCGCGCCAGGGCCAAACGGTCGTCGCCGCCGCACACGGCCATCACCTGGCCGCCCTCGATGATCAGCGCGGCACCGAACATCTCCCGCCAGAAACGGATGATCGCCTGGCGGGGCAGCGCGCCCTTATGCCGCGCCAGCAGCCGGCGCAGAATGATCGCCTCGCGCCCTGGGCGGATTTTCGTGCCGGTCTTGCCGCCGTCACGCGCCACGCTCTCCACGACCTCGGCGCGGCGCATCAGCAGGTCGTGGATCTGGTCATCAAGGGCGTCCAATTGCGCCCGCAACCGGCTCAACGCATCAGTGGCGGGGGGAACAGCGGAGGTCAGAGAAACATTCATTGCAGGGTGTGATACCCCAGTTTCCGCACACCCGCCAAGCAGGGCGCCGCCATAATCCGGTGCCATGCCGGCCCCGCAGACGGAAGCAGCATGGCTGGTCTCTCCTCGTCGGCGCGCTCAAGGATTGCATGACCCACGCCCCCGGCGCATATCGGCCCTCAATGGACCAGAGTTCCACCCTGACCGAGCCGCAGCACGACAGCGTCATTTTCCCCGAGGGCCTGACGCTCGATTGCGGCCGCCATCTGCAAACCCTGACCGTCGCCTATCGCTGCTATGGCACGCTGAACGCGGCACGCCGCAACGCGATCCTGATCTGCCACGCTCTAACAGGCGATCAATACGTTGCCGAGCCGAATCCGGTGACCGGCAAGCCCGGCTGGTGGGAACGCGTGGTCGGGCCGGGCCGGCCCGTGGACACCGACAAATTCTTCGTCATCTGTGCCAATGTGCTGGGCGGCTGCATGGGCAGCACCGGGCCGCGCAGCCCGCGCGACGGCAACCCGGCCGAGCCCTGGGGCACCGAGTTCCCCCCGGTGACGATCCACGACATGGTGCGCGCGCAGAAAAAGCTCATCGACCATCTTGGCATCGAGAAACTGTTTGCCGTGGTCGGCGGCTCGATGGGCGGCATGCAGGCGCTCTCCTGGGCGGCGCTGTATCCGGATTCGGTGTTTGCCTGCGTGCCGGTCGCCACCGCGCCCTATCATTCCGCGCAAAACATCGCCTTCCATGAAATCGGCCGCCAGGCGATCACCGCCGACCCGAATTTTCACGCCGGCCGTTACTGGGCCCATGGCGTGACGCCGGAGCGCGGCCTGGCGGTAGCGCGCATGACCGCGCACATCACGTACGTGTCGGAGGCCGCCCTCACCCGCAAATTCGGCCGCAAGCTGCAGGACGCGGCAGAGCTCTCCTCGCTCGGCGACCGCTTCGAGGTGGAAAGCTATCTGCAATATCAGGGCTCCAGCTTTGTCCGCCGTTTCGATGCGAATTCCTATCTCACCATCACCCGCGCCATGGATCTGTTCGATCTCGTGGCCGATCATGGCGGCGTGCTGGCCAACGCCTTCGCCGGCAGCAAAACCCGTTTCCTGCTGGTCTCCTTCAGCTCGGACTGGCTGTTCCCCACCGCGCAGTCGCGCCTCGTGGCCCGCGCGCTCAACCATGTCGCCGCCAATGTCTCGTTCCTGGAAGTCATCTCCGACAAGGGCCACGACGCGTTCCTGCTCGATGAGCCGGATTTTCACCGCAGCCTGAGCGGCTTCCTCAGCGGTTGCGCGGAGCATGCCGGACTGAAATGAGCGCCAACAAGAAAATGCGCGTCGACCTGACGCTGATCGCCGGCATGATCGCGCCCAAGGCGCGGGTGCTGGATATTGGCTGCTCCGACGGCGCGCTGATCGAGCATCTGTTCCGCACCAAGCAGTGCGACGCGCGCGGGCTGGACATCGACATGGGCGCGGTGACCCACGCGGTGACGCGCGGCCTGCCGGTGATGCAGGGCGATGCCGATACCGACCTCACCGCCTACCCGGACAATGCGTTCGACTATGTGGTGCTCTCCCGGACCCTGCAGGCGGTGGAAAAACCGCGCGAGGTGCTGCGCCAGATGCTGCGCATCGGCACGCATGCCATCGTGAGCTTTCCGAATTTCGGCCACTGGACCCTGCGCGCGCAATTGCTGCTGACCGGCCGCGCGCCGATGACCTCCACCTGGAACCGTCCCTGGTACGAGACGCCGAATATCCATCCCTGCTCGATCAGCGATTTCTTCGTGCTGTGCGAGACCGATGGCTACAAGGTGGAGGAATGGCTGGCCGCCGACGAGGAAGGCGCGCGCACGCCGTGGCGACGCTCCCAGACGCTGGCCAATCTGTTCGGTGAGCAGGGGTTGTTCTTGCTCAGGAAAGCGTAGGAAGGAAGGGCCGCTTTTTGAAAAAAGCGGCGCAAAAACTTTTTTGACGCTGGGCCTGCGGCGGTGAAACCAGCACGGCCCAAACGGGCAAAGTTTTTTTGCTACTTTTTGTTCACAAAAAGTAGCGCTTCCTTTCTACTGATTGTTCGTCGCGATCCCGACATTGGTGATGCCGGCCTTGCGGGTCACGTCCATCACATTCATCAGCTCCTGCAGGCTGGTGCCTTTGTCGCCGGCGATGATCACGTCGGCTTCGTGGCCTGCCTTCACGCCCTGTAGATAGGTCTGCAACGCGTCCGGGCTCATCACCTTGTCCTGCACATGCAGCTCGCCTTGGCGGTCGATGACGATCACCACCTGGGTATGGGGCAGCCTCTGCGCGGTGGCGGCTCCGGGGAGCGAGAGGGTTACGCCTGAATCCGGGATCATCCGCAGCACGATCATCACGAAGAACACCAGCAGGAACATCATGATGTCGATCATCGGCACGATTTCGAGCCGGGGCCGCTCGCGCTCCAGCAGGTTATGGCGTCTGCGCATCGGTCAGTCTCCGCTTCCGACCCGCGACACGACCGGGCGCTGCGCGCTCGCGCCAATGCCCTTGCCATGGATGCGGTTGATCAGGATCAGCTTGATCAATTCCAGCTGATGCACGATCTGGCGGGTCAGGTTGTTGAAATAATTGACGAAGTACACAGAGATGATGGCGATCAGCAGGCCGGCGCCGGTGGAGACCAGCGCATCGGCGATGCCGCCGGTGACCTTCGCCGCGCCGCCATTCACTGACAGCACATTGAACGCCTGGACCATGCCGATGATGGTGCCGAACAGGCCGAGCAGCGGGGCGATGGTCACGGCGGTATCGAGCACCCAGAGCAGGCGGCTGATCTTCGGCATCGCCGTCATGATCTCCTCCTCGAGATGCATTTCCATCGCTTCGGCGGTCTCCCCACGCGACGCAATCGCCGTGGTGATCAGATGGCCTTGCAACGTGTTCGTGGAAGCATCGGCCACCGCCTGAAGGCCGGGAACGTTCTGATACGCCACCTGGCGCAGGCGGTTGTGAATGTCGCGGCCCTGGCGCAGGATCTTTTTCAACAGATACAGCCGCTCGATGGCCACCGCCAGGGTGATGACCAGCAGCAGCGGCATGACCGCGAGCAGCCCCCCGGTGAGAATGACCAGCTTGCCGAATTCCTCCATAAAACCTCAACTCCTAACGTAATGCGGCCGCAATTGGGGGGCCGCTTCGACCAGTGCGGCCGTGTAACGATGCTGCGGGGCGGCGATCAACCGGGCCGTCTCGTTTGTTTCGACGATGCGCCCCGCCTGAAGCACCACAATTCGATCTGCCATGTAACTCACCACGGCGAAATCGTGGCTGATGAGAATGTAGGACAGCGCATCGTTTCGCGCGAGGTCCTTCAGCAAATTCAGCAACATCGCCTGGGTCGAGACATCGAGGGCCGAGGTCGGCTCGTCGAGCACGATCACCTCCGGCGCCGCCGCCAGGGCGCGGGCGATGGCGATGCGCTGCGCCTGCCCCCCGGACACGGCGCCCGGCAGGTGCTGCGCGAGCTCCGGGCTCAAGCCCACCCGGCCGAGCAGCGCGCCGACCTGGGCGCGGATCTCCGCCGCGCTGAGCCCCCCTTGCAACCGCAGCGGCTCAGCGATGATCTCGCCGATCGGCAGGCGCGGGTTCATCGATTCCCGCGGGTCCTGAAACACCACCTGGAGGCGCCGGCGCTGCGCCCGCCGCTCGGGGCCGCGCAACGGCGCCAGATCATGCCCGTCCAGCCGCACCTGGCCCTCATATTGGATCATCTGCAGCACGGCGCGGCCGAGGGTCGACTTGCCCGAGCCACTCTCCCCCACCACGCCGAGGCACTCCCCCCTCCCGAGCGCAAACGTCACATCCCGCAAGGCCGGCGGCTGGTTGGCCTTGGCGCGAAACCAGTCGCCCGAACCAGGGTAACGCACGGTGAGGTGCAGCGCCTCCAGCTGTCGCGGGAAATGCCGCGCCGCGGCGGCGCCGGGTGGCGCGGCGTCGCTCCCGCCGCCCGGCGGCAGCGGGAACAGGCAGGCGGCCGCGGTGCCGCCATTGGCCGTGAACGGCGGATAGGCGGCCTCGCAAACCGCCTGGGCGTAGCGGCAGCGCGGCGCGAAACGGCAGCCGGCGGGACGCGCCTCCGGCTCCGGCAGCTGGCCCGGGATATTCTGCAACCGGCTTTGCCCGAGCCGCGCCACCGCGCCCAGCAACGCCGCGCTGTACGGGTGGCGCTGATGCGCGAAAAATGCCCCGGCACCGCCGAACTCCACACTGCGCCCGGCATAAAGCACGTGGATGGCGTCGGCATGTTCTTCCACAAGCGACAGATCATGGGTGACGAACAACACGCCCATCGCATGCTCGCGCCGCAACCTGGCGATCAGCTGCATGATCTGCCGGGCAATCAGCGGGTCGAGGCCGGTGGTCGGCTCATCGGCGATCAGCAATTTCGGTGCACAGGCCAGCGCCATCGCGATCATCACGCGCTGGCGCATGCCGCCGGAGAACTGGTGCGGGTAATCATCCAGCCGCTGCGCCGGGTCGGGAATGCCGACCTCGCCCAGCAAGTCCAGCGCCCGCGCCCGCGCCGCGCGCCGGCTGCCCCCCTGGTGCACCCGCCACGCCTCCTGAATTTGCGACGCCACGGTGCGCGCCGGGTTGAGCGCCGCCAACGGGTTCTGGAACACCATGCCGACATCGCGGCCGCGCACCGCGCGCATCGCCGTCTCATCCAAATTCGTCAATTCGGTGCCGGCGAGCCTGACGCTGCCGGTCATCCGCGCACCTGGTGGCAACAGGCGCATCACCGATAGAGCGGCGATGGTCTTGCCGGACCCGCTTTCGCCGACCAGCGCCACCATCTCGCCCGCGCCAATGGTGAGATCCAGCGCCTCGAGAACCGGCACATTTTGGTTCCGCCCGCGCGACAGGAACACAGACAGCGCATCGAGTTTGAGCACCTCGCTCACCTGCTGTCCCCCCAGCGCCGCAACAGCCCTTGGCCGGTGAGCGAGGCCGCCAGCAACGCGCCGAACACCAGCAGGCCGGGCGGCAGGATCAGCCACCACGGGGAGAGCGCGATGAGATTCAGCGCGGATTCCAACAGGCTGCCCCAGCTGACCTGCGGCGGCTGCACACCGAGGCCCAGGAAGCTCAAGGCCGATAGCGCAAAAATCGCATCCCCGATCATGAAGGTGCCGTTCACCACCAGCACCGGCGCCATCACCCGCAACAAATGCACACGTGCGACATAAAAACGCCCCGCCCCCATCTGTTCCGCGGCAAGCACGAAATCACGTTCGCGCTGCGCCCGCGTCTCGTTGCGCACCAGGCGCGCGAGGCCGGGCCAGGAGATGAAGCCGAGCAGCAGGATCAGGCTGGTATCGTTCAGCGTCACCAGCGCGGCGAAAAAGATCAGAACGATCAGGCTGGGCAAAGCGAGAATGGCATCCAGCAGGCGCATCATCAGCCGGTCCGCCCAAGCCGGGCCAAGGCCGGCGGCAAGGCCGTAGGCAAGGCCGGACAGGAAGGCCAACGCCGCCGCCGGCAGCGCCACCACCAGCGTCGCGAAGCCGCCGGAGAGCAGCAACGCCAGCTCGTCACGCCCCAGCTCGTCGGTGCCGAGTGGAAAAGCCAGGCTCGGCGGCTCCAGCGCGTGGCCCGGATGGATCGCGAACGGATCAGGCGGATATAAAAACGGCGCGACAAAGCCGAGGAAGAGAATCAGTCCCGCCAGGCAGAGCCCTGCAACAAGCGTGGGGCGCTCCGTGATCCACGCCACCCAACGCCCGAGCGGGGCCGCTGGCAGGCCCGGCGCAGAAACGGCTCGTTCACTCATAGCTGGCCCTGGGGTCGAGCAGCCCGTTGACCAGATCGGCGAGCAGATTGCCGATCACGGTCAGCAGGCCGATGATCAGCACGATGGCGATCAGAACCGGATAATCCTGCGACAGCGCCGAACGCCACATCAGCCAGCCGAGGCCGGGATAGTTGAACACCGACTCCACGATCACGCCGCCGGTGAAAATATAGGGGAAGGACAGGCCGAGCATCGTCACCAGCGGGCGCAGCGCGTTGCGCAGCACATGCCGGAACAGGATGGCGGGGAACCCAACCCCTTTCGCCCGCGCGGTGCGCACATAATCCCGCCCCAGCTCCTCACGCACCGCCTCGCCGAAATAGCGCGACAGCGACGCGACCGTGAGCAGCGTGACGGTAATCACCGGCATCACCAGATGCGCCGCATAGCTGCCGATGCCGGGATGGACGAGGCGCAGATTGGTGATGCCGCTGGCCGGCAGCAGCCGGAGCTGCACGGCGAACCAGAGCACCAGCACCGCGGCGACAAAGAAGGGCGGCAGCGCGTAAAAACCAAGCTGCAGGGCGCCGATGAGTTTCGCCGGCCAGCGCCCGTGATACACGCCCTGCAACAGGCCGATGCCAATTGAGAGCGCGGTGCTGATGATGATCGCAACGCTGTAGAAAACCAGCGTGTTCAGTTCGTAACGCCAGAGCAACTGCCCGACCGGACGATTCAGCAGATAGGAATAGCCGAGCTGGCCGTGCAGCAAATGCCACCACCAGAGCGCATATTGCCGCCATAACGGTTCACTGAGGCCGAGCCGGGCATTGAGCTGCGCGACAGACGAGGCGGTCGCCTTCATGCCCAGGATCGAATAGGCCGGCCCGCCGGGCGTGAGATGCGCCAGGAAAAAGACCAGCGTCACCAGAATGACAATGGAAAGTGACGAGGACGCCAGCCGGGCGGCGAGCATGCGGATCATGATGTGGCGCCGCCGGCGCTGCAGGTCAGCTGGTCCGGATAATAGCCGCCGCTGGGATCGACGAAGGTCCTGACCCCCTGAATCCTGGCGCGTGAAAGCACCGTGGGCCGCGCCGCCGCCTGGAAAATCACCGGCTGCTGCGCGCTCGCATAATTCTGATAGGCGTAGAGCCCGGAGAGGCCGGGCTCCACCGTGCTCGCCGTGATCAGCCGGTCCATTTGCGCGTTTGAATAGCCGCCGGCATTCTGCGAAGCG
The DNA here is from genome assembly GCA_035493735.1 of Acidocella sp. Lineage (GTDB taxonomy): Bacteria > Pseudomonadota > Alphaproteobacteria > Acetobacterales > Acetobacteraceae > Acidocella. Next base: position 29,419 of record DATJHR010000159.1, on the reverse strand, counting down.
CCCGTGCCGAACACTTCTTCACCGGACGGATAGACGCCGGTGGTCTCGCCGAGCCCCGCCGCCTGCCAGTCCGCCTTGGGATTCACGAGCAGAGCCACCAGCTGGTTGAACTCGATTTCCCGCACCTTCATCTGCATGCCGATTTTCAACAAATAGGCCTGCGTCAGTTCAGCAATCTGCTGGTTAGCACCGTTGCCGCTCAGCATCAGATAAACGAAGGAAAGTTTTTTCCCGTCCTTCTGCATGATGCCGTCCGGCCCCGGGCTGTAGCCGGCCGCTTGCAACAGCGCCCGCGCCTTGGCCGGGTCATAGCCCACCGGATAATGCCCCGCTTTCATCTCCGGCGACAGAAACGTGGGCGGCTCCGGCACGACAGGGGCGTGAATCTCCACGCCCTGCCCGTGATCGACCAGCTTGATGATCGTCGCCTGGTCGATCGCATCGGCCATCGCCTGGCGCACCCGCACGTCGCGGAAGAACGGCACGGCGGGATTGCGAAAATTCAGCGCGATCTCGTCATAAGCCAGGACCGGCGGCAGCGTGGTCAGTTTCAGCCCAGGCAGATGCTGCACCGCGCGCCAGAGCGGCAGCGGGGCATTCGCCATGTCGAGATCGCCCGACTCCACACCTTGCAATGCCGCCCCATCGCCCTCCACGAATTTGAAGATCAGACGCTGAAAATGCAGTTTTGGTCCATCATAGGCCGGGTTCGGCACCAGCACGAGATCGAGCCCGATATCGAGGCGCTGGGCGCGCAGCGGCCCGTCGACGACGCTGAAAAATGCCGGCGAACTCTGCCCCTGAAAAATCTCATCGACCGTGTCTTTTCCCCAGGAATGTGCGGGCAAGGGGAGCAGTTGGCTGAGGCCGTTATAGATGAACCAGGTCGGGTTGACCCGATGCGTCAGCACCACGCGGAACTGTGTCGGGCTGATGATATCCAGCGCCTTCACGATGCCCGGCATGCCGCCCGCGCCATAAGCCGCGTAGGTGGTGCCCAGTTCTTTGATCAGCTTGAACGTGTAGGCGACATCCGCCGTGGTGACGGGCACACCGTCCGACCAGTGCCAGGGCCGCAAGCTCACATCATAGGTGGCGTCGTCGTCCGGCGTCGTGACGCTGCTGGCGATGCTGCGCGACCAGTCGATTTTCCCGGTGCTGGCGTTCAGCCAGATCAGGCCTTGATACAGGAGGCTGGCCGCCTGCTGGTTGTATAACGACGTGACCAAAAGCGGATTCATCGAGGTGATGTCCGCGCCGTTGCCCACGCCCACGCCGGTCGGCAGGACGATCGTCCCGCAATCCTGCACCGGCGCCCCGGCATGAGCGAGCGGTGCGCCGGCCAGCGCCCCGGCCAGAACCAGAAGTAGCCGCTTTTTGAAAAAAGCGGCGCAAAAACTTTTGCTCTTTTGGGCCGGTGGCGCTGGAACGGCACGGGCCCGAAGAGCAAAATCAGTCATTAGCCGCCTGGATCTGGATCGGCACCAGAAAAGCGTGCGGCTGGTTCGGCATGCGGTTGTTGAAGGGCGGGAGCTGCGCGTCACGGGCATGTTCCAGGGCGGTCGAGTCGATGATCGGCACGCCGCTCGACTTATATACGCTGGCAGACAGAATTTTGCCGTTCGGCGCCACGACGATCTCGATCACCGCCCTGCCGGAAAGGCCCATCTCCGACAAGACCTCGGGCACATTCTGATTGGCCTGGATAATCTCATAAACCCGCTCGCCATAGACCGGAATGCCGCTGGTCGGCACCACGGGCGCGGCGGCAGTGGGCGCGGCACGCGGGGCTGCGGGAGCCGCCGGTGGCACCGGTGGCGTCACAGGCCGGCGCACCGGCGGACGCCGATGCGGCGGATGCGGCACCGGCTTGGACACATGTGGGACTGGCGGCGGAGGTGGCAACTTCCTGGTCTCGACCGGAACACGGCTCGGCACTGGCGGCGGCTTCGGGATCACGACCGGCACGGGCTTGGGCGGCGGTGCGGGCTGCGGCGGCACGGGCGGAGGCGGCGGGATCGGTTTCGACACGGGCGGGGCCGGCGGCGCCGGTTTCGGCAGCTGCGCCAAACTCACCTGCATCGCCTGGATCGCCGGCGATTGGGGCTTGGGGCTGAAGGAGGCGGACATCCACACCCCAGCGGCCGTGATCACGCCAACCAGAAGAATGGCGATGAGCATAGCGCGGGGCAGCCCCAGTTCGCGGGGCTCCCAGGAAGGAAATTCATGTCCGGCAGGCATCGATTTCACGTCTCTACTCCATCGGCGCCGTCACGCCGCTCCATTCAGGCGGGCGCCGTAGCGGCATCTTTTGCGCGCCACACCAGCGTGCCGGGGCGTTGGCAATGCGCGCAAGCCGGTGCCCAGTCAGCGCAACGCGTCTGGCAAGCTTCGCAGACCCAGCTGGAAGCGCAGATGGAATGTACAGGCTTGCCCTCAAGGCGCGCCAGAATATCCGTGGCCCTGCCATCATCGCCATGCGTGGCGAGCGCCGCTTCCGCGTGGCGGCGCGCTTCGCCAGTCAGCCGCGCCTCCAACGCGGTTTCGCCCAGAACCAGCTCGCTCTCGGTATGGCCTGGGCGGGCGGCCGCCAATTCGGCCGCGGCCTGGGCGCGCTCCAAAGGTGTCGCCAGCGGCTCCAGGTACGCGGCGGCGATCAGCGGATGCGGCGCCACCTTCCAGCCGGCAATCAAAGCCTTTTTTGCCGCCCCCGGCTTGCCCACCTGGCGCAGCGCGGCGGCATAGGCGACCACGGCCGGCGCCAAGCCGGGGGCGGCTTTCACCGCCTTCTTGGCATACGCCAAAGCATGTTGCGGCGTGCCGCTGGCGCGCGCGGCGGCAACGGCGAAGGCGGCGATTTCTGCCGGGTTGCGGGTCAGGGTCAGGGCGGAGCCCCAATCCTGGCGGCGCACCGCCAGTTCCTTTTTCTGCTCCTGCAGCCAGTTGCTGCCGGGATAAGCGCGCTCCGCCGCCAGCACATGGTCGTGCGCCGCCTCATGGTCCTGGACCGCCAGGCTGTGGCGCAGCAGGCCGTGATGGCCGAGAAAGCCCATTTCCTTGTGCTGGGCCAGCAGGCGGAAAGCCTCCTGCGCCTGGTCTGCCATCCCGGCCAGACGCGCGGTTTCCGCCGTCAGCAACAGCACCAAAGGCGTGTCGCCGAGCAGCTTGCGCGCCCGCGCGGCTTCAGACCGCGCCGCGGCAACGTCACCCGCCGCCAGCGCGACCAGGCCGCGCTGCGTGGCCATCTCCCCCAGGCGCATCCGCCGCCCGCCGCGCCAGGCCACCACCCCGCCCGGCGCCCGGCGGATGCCGGCCAGCGCCCGGAGCAGAACGGTCATCAGCAGGGCGATCACGAAGAGGATCAGCAGCGCCGCCGGCACCGAGGTCTCGACCCGGTAGGGGCCGGACGTGGCGGTCACGTTGCCCGGCAGGCCGCCGATCCACCAGGCCAAAACCAGCAGGACCGCCGCAATGATGATGAATCGAACCGCGCGCCACATGGCTCAGGCCTGCCTTGCCATCTCGGCCAGCGCGGCACGCGCCGCCACCAGCGCCCGCGCCTGGGTCAACCAGCCGCCCATGGCCGCCTGCGTGGTCGCGCTGAGCTTGCCAAGCTCCGCCACCGCGCCGGCAAGGTCGCCCGCATCGAGCAGCGTGCGGGCCTGTGCGATCACCGCGGCGGCCGGCGCGCCGATCAGCACATGCGAACCGGCGCTGATGGTGACGAAGTTCTCAAGCCGCGCCACCGCATGAGCCCAGACGCCGCCTTTCGTGTCGCCGGCGACACTCGCCGCCTCCGCGGCGCGCGCGGCGGCAGGGAAACCGAGCCGCAATGAAGCCTCCGTCGGCGGCGGCTCGGAGGCGAAAATGCTCAAGGCAGGCGGGGCATTGGCGATGATGCCGAGCGGCTGGCCGGCATCGAGCGCCATGCGCGCCGCCGCCAGCTGGTTCAAAAGCGTGATGCGTCGGGTGAGCTTCGCGAGGTCCACCGTGTTGCTCTGGAGCGTGGTCAAAGCGCCGTGATCGGCGGCCATCTGGCTCTGCACCGCGTTCAGCTGCGCCGCGACGGTGGCCAGCTTCACCGAAAGGTCCGCCTGGGTGGCAATGCTGCCCGAAGCCGGCTGGGTCCGGATCGCCAGCGCGCGCAAATCGGCGACCTGCGCCTGCAGCACCGCAAGCTGCGTGGCATTCGCCGCCTCCGCTTTCAACCGCACCCATAAATAGGCTTCCCCAGCCGCAATCAGGAGGAGAATCAGCGCCAGCAGCGCATAGGGCCAGCGCGGACGGCGCGTGGGGCGCGGCGCCGGCTCTGGCGCCGGCTCTGCTGTCGGCTCTGGTGTCGGCGTGGGCACGGGCATGGGGGTGGCGCCCGGGACCGGCTCGGAAGAAGTCGTCGTCTCGCTGTCGCTCATCACAATAATGCCATCAAGTCTGCTTCGGTGGGGGCTACAGCGACACGAATTGCCGCCCAGGGCAAGCCATCAAGCCCCGCCGCGACGGCCGGGCTCAGCGCGTAAGCGGCAATCGCCGCGGTGTTGCGCGGCCGCAGCCGCACAAAAGCGCGGGCCGTTTCGGCGGAATAGAACAAAGCCGCGGGAATTTTTTCCGCCGCCAGATCGGCCGCGATCTCCGGCGGCAGGGCGCGCGCCGGCCGTGCCGCATAGACTTTCCGGCGCACCACCGAAAGGCCGGCAGCCCGCAGCTGCTGCGCAAGGGCCACCCCCTGGCGCTCCCCGGAAGCGAGCAGATGCGTGCCGGGCAGGCGCCGCGCACAGACCAGGCGGAACAGATCCTCGGCATCGCCCCCGGCACTCTCCACGCGGGTGAAGCCTGCGGCACGGGCGCGATTCGCCGTGGCATCGCCCACACAGAACATCGGCACGCTGCGGTAGCGCTCCGGCAAAGGCGCAATCGCCTGGCCGCTGGTCACAATCAGCGCGCCGACCTGCTCGGGCAGGCGCAGGGGGAGCGAAACAATCTCAAGGCAGGGCGCCAGCGCCGGCTCGTGCCCCAGGGCCACCAAACGGCGGGCCGTGGCGCTTGCCCCCGGCTCCGGTCTGGTTACGAGAATCTTCACGGGGCGAAAATATCGTCCGGGCTATCGGCCTTCAAAGACAAGCCGAGTTCCCGGCCCATGATCTCGGCATCGGCGACACTGCCGGTGGCGCTGCGCTGAAGCAGAAAACTGCCATCCGCACGGGCGACGAGCCCGGTCAGATGCAGGGTTCCATCCGCCAGCAGCCGCGCGTAACCGCCGATCGGCGTCCGGCAGGAGCCGTCCAGCGCGCCGAGCAGCGCACGCTCGGCGCGCGCCACCGCCTTCGCCTCCGGGTCCTCGATTGCGGCGAGCAGCTGGAGCAAGTCCACATCGTCGGTGCGCACGGTGATGCCGACAATGCCTTGGCAGGCGGAGGGCACCATCTGCTCCGGGCTCAGCACCACGCTGGCTTTGTCCGCCAAGCCCAGACGCCGCAGCCCGGCATAAGCGAGCAGCGTGGCGTCCACCTCGCCCGCCGCGACCTTGGCAAGGCGGGTGCCGACATTGCCGCGCAGGAGCGAAAATTCCAGATCGGGCCGCGCGTGCTTCAGCTGCGCCTGGCGGCGCACCGACGCAGAACCGATCTTCGCCCCTCTCGCCAGCGCGGCGAACGGGTCGGCAGGATCGACGGGGGCATGGCCCGGCGGCAGCACCAGAACATCGCGCGCATCCTCACGCTTCAGCGTGCAGGCCAGTGTGATGCTCGGCGGCAGGACGGTTTCCAGATCCTTAAGGCTGTGCACGGCGAAATCGATCCGCCCCGCCGCCAGCGAATCATGGATTTCCTTGGCGAACAGCCCCTTGCCGCCGATTTCGGCGAGCGGACGATTCTGCACCGCGTCGCCGGTGGTGACGATGATGTGCTCCTCGAACACCGGCGGCATCTCGCGCAGCACGGGGCAAAACTTTTCAAGCAGGCCCAGGAACGTTGCGGTCTGGGCACGGGCAAGGGGGGAACCGCGCGTGCCGACCTTGAGGGGGAGTTCGCGATGATGCGGCTTGATCGGGGGTGTTACTGTAGTCACAACCATGGTCTAGAGCGTGCGACATGGAAAGAAAAGCTGCACTCATTACAAGGCCGGTATTAGGCATTGAGAGTTCGTGCGATGAAACCGCCGCCGCGGTGCTGGCGCCGGACGGCCTGATCCTCGCTGAACTGGTCTTGAGCCAGATCGCCGACCATGCCGCTTTTGGCGGCGTGGTGCCGGAGATTGCCGCGCGCGCGCATCTTTCCGCCCTGCCCTCTCTGGTGCGGGACGCGCTGCGCCAGGCCGGGCTCGGTTTTTCCGACCTTGCCGCGATCGCCGCCACGGCCGGACCGGGGCTGATCGGCGGGCTGCTGGTGGGGTCCGGCTATGCGCGCGGCGCGGCGATTGCCGCCGGCCTGCCCTATCTCGCCATCAACCATCTGGAGGCCCACGCCTTGACCGCGCGGCTGCCGGGTTTGAGCGCAGGCCAACCAGAATTTCCCTATCTGCTGCTGCTCTCCGGCGGTCATTGCCAGTGCGTGGCGGTGGAAGGGGTGGGCCGCCACCGCCTGCTCGGCGCGACGCTGGATGACGCGGTGGGCGAGGCGTTCGACAAGACCGCGAAACTGCTCGGCCTGCCTTATCCCGGCGGCCCGGCGCTGGAAGCGCTGGCGCGGACCGGCGATCCGGCGCGTTACCCCCTGCCCCGGCCCTTGCTGCACCGGCCCGGGTGCGATTTTTCCTTCTCCGGCCTGAAAACCGCCGTGGCGCAGCTGGTCGCCGCCCAGCCCCCCGGCCCGCTGCCGCAAACGCTGGCCGCGGACATCGCCGCCAGCTTTCAGGCGGCGGTGACGGACATCCTCGCCGACCGGCTCGACAACGCGCTTGCTTTGCTGCCGGAGGCGACCACCATCATCGTCGCCGGCGGGGTTGCCGCCAATGGTGCGATCCGCGCCCGGCTGGGCGACATTGCCGCGCGCCGGGGCAAGGAGCTCATCGCCCCGCCGCTGCGCCTGTGCACCGACAATGCGGTGATGGTCGCCTGGGCCGGCATCGAACGCTTGCGCGCTGGGCTGGTGGACGAGATTTCTTCCCCCTGCCGGCCGCGCTGGCCGCTGGAGGCGCTGTGAACTACCGCCACGCCTTCCATGCCGGCAATTTCGCCGACGTGGTGAAGCACGCGCTGCTGCTGGATTTGCTGCGGGCGATGCAACGCAAGGACAAGCCGTTCCTGGTGCTCGACACCCATGCCGGCATCGGCCGCTACGACCTCACCTCCGGTCCCGCCGAAAAGACCGGGGAATGGCGCGACGGGATCGGCAAGCTCCTGGCCGCACGGCCGGAACCGCTTGGCGATTACCTGACCCTGGTGGACAGGCTCGGCCTGTATCCGGGCTCGCCCGCCATCACCGCGGGTGTGCTCCGCCCCGGCGACCGGCTAATCGCCTGCGAGCTGCATCCCGAAGACGCTGCCACGCTGAAACGGAATTTCCGTGGCTGCCCCGGCGTCGCCGTGCATGAGCGCGACGGCTACGAGGCCTTGCGGGCTTTCCTGCCGCCGCCCGAACGGCGCGGGCTGGTCCTCATCGACCCCCCCTTCGAACGCACGGACGAATTTTCCGTCCTGGAAAAACATCTGTGCGGCGCCTTCGAGAAGTTCCGCACCGGGGTGTTCGCGGTGTGGTATCCAATCAAACACCGCACGCCGGTGCGAGAGTTTTTCGAACATCTGAAAAGCTCAAACCTGCGCGATGTCATCGCCGTGGAATTCCTGCGCCGGCCTGCGACCGACCCGACGCGGCTGAACGGGTGCGGCCTGCTGGTGGTCAATCCGCCTTACGGTTTCGTGTCCGCCGCGGAAGCGATGCTGCGCGCGATACAGAATGTGCTCGGCGAGCCCGGTGCAAGCAGCTTGGTGGAAAGGCTGATCGATGAATAAAGATGAAACAATCGGGGTGATCGGTGCGGGCGCCTGGGGCACCGCGCTCGCGGTGCTGCACGCGCAGGCCGGTCGCGACGTGACGCTTTGGGCACGTGACGCGCAGCGCGCCTCGACCATGCTGATCTCGCGCCGCAACGACCGGCTAGCCGGCGTGACCTTGCCCGACCGCTTGCGGATCAGCCACCGCATCCCCACTGCGGATATTTTTCTGCTCACGGTGCCGATGCAGCATCTGCGCGACACGCTGGCCCTGCTGCCGGAAAGCGACGCCCCTGTCGTGCTGTGCTGCAAGGGGCTGGAGACCGGCACCGCCTTGCTGCCGCCGGAGATCGTGCAGAACCGCCCCACGGCCATGCTGACCGGGCCAAATTTCGCCCATGAGATTGCCGCCTTCCTGCCCGCCGCCACGGTGCTGGCCACACCCGACGCCGCTGTGCGGGCGCGGCTGATGGCGGCGCTGAGGACCGATACGCTGCGCCTCTATGGCAGCGCCGACATCATGGGCGCGGCGCTGGGCGGGGCCGCGAAAAACGTTATCGCCATCGCCGCCGGGGTGGTGATTGGCGCCGGGCTCGGCGAGAATGCCCGCGCCGCGCTGATCACCCGCGGCATCGCCGAAATCGGCCGGCTCGCCGCCGCTTTGGGCGGGCGCCCCGAGACGGTTTCCGGCCTCTCCGGGCTGGGCGATCTGCTGCTCACCTGCACCGGCATCAGCAGCCGCAATTATTCGCTCGGCCTGGCGCTTGGCCAAGGCGAGCGGCTTGCCGACATTCTTCGCCGCCGCTCGAACGTGACCGAAGGCGTTGCCACCGCCCCGGCCTTGCTGGCACGCGCCACTGCCCTGGGCGTCGACATGCCGCTCACCGAAGCCGTCACGAAATTGCTGGCCGAGGAACAGAACATCACGGAAACGATGGCGACGCTGATGGGACGTGCATTGCGCGACGAGTAAGGAGGAGAAGGAAGAAAGACTACTTTTTGTGAACAAAAAGTAGCAAAAAAACTTTGTTGATTTGGGTCGTGCTGGTTTCGCTGCCACCGGCTTAGTTTCAAAAAAGTTTTTGCGCCGCTTTTTTCAAAAAGCGGCCTCTTTCTTGCCGGCTTTTCCCGCGCTACCAATCGTTGCGTGAAGGCAACAACACTTCTCATCTTCGCCGCGCTGCTTCTAACGCTGGCCGCTTATTGGCGAACACCGGAATATGACGAGGCTTATTCGCTCTTTCTCACTGCCGGCCATGCCCGCCCGGTCTGGCCGGCCGGCGTTTTCACAGCCGGTTCGGTGCGCGGCTTCTTCTCAGGGCGGGCGAGCTTTGCCGCCATCGCCGCGAACCTGAAAAGCCTGGACGTGCACCCACCGCTTTATTTCTGGACGCTGGAAATATGGCGGCGCTGGGTGGGGCCGTCCTGGTTCGCGGCGCGGATGCTTTCGGTTTCGTTCTCGGTGGCGGCGCTGGCTCTGGTCGGGCGGATCGCGGCGCGGACGGCGCGGCCTGTTTTGCCGGCCATGGCGTTCACTTTGCTCAGCTACGGCTTTGCCTATACCGGGATTTTGGCCCGTAATTTCGCCCTGGCGCAAGTTCTGGCCCTGCTCGGCGTGGCGCTGCTGCTCTCCGCGGCGCGGCGCGGAAGGGCTGACCGCGCTTTAGCGGGCGGGCTGGCTCTGGGGGCGGCGAGTTTCACCAATTACCTTGCCTCATTCATCGGCGCCGCCATGCTGCTGTGGCTCGCGCTGCGCCGCGACCGGCGCCCGATGCTGGCCCCCGCCGCCGCTGGGTTCGGGCTGTTTCTGGTCCTGTTCGACCTGCCCTTTTTTCTCGCGCAACACGCCGCCCGGCCCGGACAATTTGCCCCTTTCTCCTGGCACCATGCGGCCTTTCTTCTGGTCCGGGACGCGGGTGCCGCTCTGTTCGGCGGGCTGCCGCTTTATGCCGGCGCGGCAGCCCCGCTCGTCGCGTTGCTCCTGTTCCTGCTCTTCGCGACCTGCCTGACGGCGGCATGGAAGCCGGATTCCAGCCCTTTTCCGCTCCTCGCGGCGGCACCGCCTGTGGGGCTGCTGCTGCTCGGGCTGGTCTTCGACAGCACGCCGGTCGAGATCCGTTACCTGGCCTTTTCACTGCCGTTCCTCGGGCTGTTTCTGGCGCCCTTGCGGGGCCGGTTGCTGGCACCGCTGCTGGCGGCGCAAGCTCTGGCGGTGGTTGGCCTGATCGGCGCGGCGGCGACCATGCAGCCCCAGGCTTTCGCCGCGCATATGGCGGCGCGCCACCCGGGCACACTGGCGCTGGTGCCGTTCGGCAATGACGGGGTGGGCGTGCCCGGCCCGTTCATCGCCGCCGCGCCTGACCGCCAGCAGATCGAGCTTTTGCGCGGCCCGCTCCCCGACCTCGGGGCCGCGGACCGAAACATCGTGCTCGCCACGCCGGGTGCCGACGCGGCCAGCCGCGCCAGCGCCGCGACCGCGCTGGCAGCACTGCTGAAAAACCCTTGTTTTAAGGATAAGGAGGAGGCGGCGACACGCGCCGCCACGTTATTTGCGGATCGCTGTGCGGATCAGCACCGCGAGCGCAATGATCAGCTGTCCGCCATTGATCCAGACTGAGTCCCGGTGCGCTTCATTGAACCCGGCCGTGTCGCCGGCCACGCGCAGCGCGTCCAGATGCGGGAGGAACCACAGCCAAAGCCAGACGGCGACCACCAATATCAGCAGCAGCGCCAAAGCTGACCCGACCTCCCGCTTCAGCCAATAGCCGATCAGCCCGATCAACGTGGCGATGATCATATAGACGTAATAGAAGGGGAAAGCGGCGCGGATGAAGGGCCCGGCGATGGTCAGCGGCAAATGCGTGAACACCAGCGGGGCCATCACCGCGCCGAAAAACAACATCCCGCCAACCAACGCAGCGAGGCCCAGGCTGGCGAGGATGTTGCCTATACGGATCATCAGTACCGGTACAGCTCGTGCTTGAACGGACCGCTCTGCGGCAGGCCGAGATAGTCCGCCTGCTTCGCCGATAGCTTGGTCAGCGTGGCGCCGACCTTGGCGAGGTGCAGCGCGGCGACCTTCTCATCGAGGTGGCGCGGCAGCACATAGACCTTGCGCTCATACTTGCCGGCCGGCGCGGTCCACAGCTCGATCTGCGCCAGCACCTGGTTGGTGAAGCTGGCCGACATCACGAAGCTCGGATGGCCCGTGGCATTGCCGAGATTTACCAACCGCCCTTCCGAGAGCACGATCAGGCGCTTGCCGTCGGGGAAGGTAACCTCATCCACCTGCGGCTTCACGTTGTCCCACTTGTAGTTGCGCAGGGCCTCGATCTGAATTTCCGAGTCGAAATGCCCAATATTGCAGACGATGGCGCGGTTCTTCATCGCCCGCATATGATCGATGGTGATGACATCGACATTGCCGGTGGCGGTGACGAAGATGTCGCCACGCTTGGCGCCCTCTTCCATGGTCACGACCTCGTAGCCTTCCATCGCCGCCTGCAGCGCGCAGATCGGGTCGATTTCCGTGACCAGAACGCGGCAGCCGGCATTGCGCAGGCTTGCGGCCGAGCCCTTGCCGACATCGCCAAAGCCGGCGACCACGGCGACCTTGCCGGACATCATCACGTCGGTACCACGGCGGATGCCGTCCACCAGGCTCTCGCGGCAGCCATAAAGATTGTCGAACTTCGACTTGGTCACGGAATCGTTCACGTTGATCGCGGGCACCAGCAGCGTGCCGGCCTTCGCCATCTCCCAGAGCCGGTGCACGCCTGTCGTGGTCTCTTCGGAAATGCCGCGAATATCCTTCAGCATCTCGGGATATTTGTCATGCATCAGCTTGGTGACGTCGCCGCCGTCATCAAGGATCATGTTCGGGGTCCAGCCATCCGGACCGCGCACGGTCTGCTCAATGCACCACCAGAATTCTTCCTCCGACATGCCCTTCCAGGCGAACACCGGCACGCCGGTCGCGGCGATCGCGGCGGCGGCCTGGTCCTGTGTCGAGAAGATGTTGCAGGAGGACCAGCGCACTGAGGCGCCAAGCGCGGTCAGCGTCTCGATCAGCACCGCGGTCTGGATCGTCATGTGCAGGCAGCCGACGATGCGGGCGCCGGCCAGCGGCTTGCTCTTGCCGAACTCCTCGCGCAGCGCCATCAGCCCCGGCATCTCGTCCTGGGCCATCTCGATCTCCTTGCGGCCCCATTCGGCCAGAGAGATGTCCTTGACCCTAAAATCCTGGCTCATACCAATTCCTTTACCGTAAATGCTGCCATTCACTTATTCGTTTGCCCGATTCCTGCCAACTGTCAGGCGCCGGACGGGGTCGATGTCGACCCTTGCACCGGGGCCATCAACAGCAGCACCGACCCGTCCTTGAAATGCAGCGCGAAGGGCAGTCTCTGGCCCGCTTTCACCTTCGGCTGCAGGCATATCAGCTGGGCACCGCCTGCCGCGAAGGCGACGCTGCCATGCGCCGGCACGGTGATGTCGGCAGCCGTCTTCGTACTCACCTGGTTGCTTTCCCGCACGGTCAGCGAGCCGCAATCAGGCGAGCTGGCCCCGGTGAGGATGGCCGCGCCGGTGCCGGTATTTTGCAGAACCATAGAGCCGGCGGCGCTATGGTTCGGCAGCAAACGAAACCAAGGATTTTGCGCATGCATCTCGGCCAGAGGCGGCTGGCCGAGCGGCGACGAACTCTCCGCAGCCACGGCGGCCGCCGGCAGCGCGGCCAACGACAATGCGAAAACAAGGTGACGAAGCTGGCGCATGGATAACCCTTCTACGGTCGATCGAGCCGAACCATAACCCGCGGCATGGTGCTGGCCAAACGGGGCTGCCCCATGTTTGGTTGCCGGCAACTTGAACCGCAAGCGCGCCCGGCGCAGAAACGGCCCATGGAACAGCCACGCTATGCCGACGCCGCGCGCGCCACGCGCCACATGTTCATCCGCGACCTGGTGCTGAACGCCTCGATCGGCGTTCACGCGCACGAGCATGCCTCGCCGCAGCGCGTGCGAATCAATGTCGATCTGGCCGTGGCCGAGGAGGACCAGCGCCTGTCGCGCCCGGCGGTCGGCCAGGACGAGTTGAGCCGGGTGGTCGATTATGAGGGCATCGTCAACCGCGTGCGCGGCATCGTCAGCGCCGGGCATGTGCAACTGGTGGAGACCCTGGCGGAACGGCTATGCGAAGCCTGCCTGGCCGATCCGCGTGTCCACACGGCGCGCGTGCGTGTGGAAAAGCTTGACATTTTCCCCGATGCCGCCGCCGCGGGGGTCGAAGTGGAACGCCGGAATCGGCAGTTGTCCACGCCGTGAATCCGCGTGTTTTCAAGGCGTTTTCGGGCGAAGGTGTGACGGAATGATTGCCGTTTCGTCATATTCTTATTGAGTAAAAACAACAAGTTAACCCACAATAATCAGTATTTTTGCAATTCTCGCCTATTCGCCGGATCCTTCGGGTACAGCTTGCTAATGCCGCTTCGTCCACATAGTTATCCACAGGCCTGACATGATCGATTCCAGCGCAGATCCGCGGCAAACGGGCGTCGAAATCATTGAACAAGCGCTCACAACCATGCCGGGAAATCCCGGCGTGTACCGCATGCTCGACCTGAAGGGCGATGCGCTTTACGTCGGCAAGGCGCGCAATCTGAAAAAACGCGTGACATCCTACACGCAGTTGGCGCGGCTGCCGGAGCGGCTGCGCCGCATGGTGGCGGACACGGCCGCGATGGAGATCGTCACCACCCATACCGAGGCCGAGGCCCTGCTGCTCGAGGCCAATCTGATCAAGCGGTTAAAGCCGCGCTTCAATATCGTCCTCCGGGACGACAAATCCTATCCCTGGCTGATGCTGACGGAGGATCACCCGTTCCCGCAGATTGCCAAGCATCGCGGCGCGCAGACCCGCCAAGGCAGTTATTGGGGCCCGTTTGCCTCGGCCTGGTCGGTCAATCAAACCGTGCAGGCCTTGCAGCGCGTGTTCCTGCTCCGCACCTGCGCCGACACCGTCTTCGCCAACCGCACCCGGCCCTGCCTGCTCTACCAGATCAAGCGCTGTTCTGCCCCCTGCGTCGAGCGGATTTCCGAGGCAGATTACAAACTGCTGGTCGACCAGGCGAAGGCTTTCTTGTCCGGAAAGTCCGGCGCCGTGCAAAAAGAACTGGCCGCCGCCATGGAGGAGGCGTCGCACAAGCTGGAGTTCGAGCGCGCGGCGGCAATCCGCGACCGCATCCGCGGGCTCAGCCACGTGCAGGGCAGCGACGTCATCAACCCGGCCAGCCTGACCGATGCCGATGTCATCGCCCTGCACCAGGAAGCGGGCTTAAGCTGCGTGCAAGTGTTCTTCATCCGCGGCGGGCGCAATAACGGCAATCGCAGCTTCTACCCGGCCCAGGCGAAGGGTGACGAGGCCGGCGCGGTGCTGGCCGCCTTCATCGCCCAGTTCTACGACGACAAGCCACCGCCGCCGCTGATCCTGCTCAATCACGAGCCCGAGGACATGGCGCTGCTCGGCGAGGCGCTCTCGCTGAAGGCCGAGCGCAAGGTTACGCTGCAAGTGCCGCAACGGGGCGAGAAGCACGACGTGGTGCGCCACGCCGAAACCAATGCGCGCGAGGCGCTGGAACGCAAGCTGGCGGAGAGTGCCGGCCAGGGCAAGCTGCTCGCGGCCGTGGGCGAACTGTTCGGTTTGCCCGAGACACCGGCGCGGATCGAAACCTATGACAACTCGCATATCATGGGCACTTCCGCCTATGGCGTGATGGTGGTGGCCGGTCCGGAAGGGTTCGACAAATCCGCCTACCGCAAATTCTCGATCAGATCCGTGCTCACCCCGGGCGATGATTTCGCGATGATGCGCGAGGTGCTGCACCGCCGCTTCGGCCGAGCGCTGGCGGAAAACCCCGACCGCGACGACCCGAACTGGCCCGACCTCGTGCTGATCGACGGCGGCGCCGGCCAGCTTTCCGCCACACAGGCGGTGATGGAAGAACTGGGTGTTGCCGACATCCCGCTGGTCGCGATCGCCAAGGGGCCGGACCGCGATGCCGGGCGGGAGTGGTTTTTCACGCCCGGCCGCGAGCCCTTCCAGCTGCCGCCGCGCGACCCGGTGCTGTATTTCCTGCAGCGCCTGCGCGACGAAGCGCACCGTTTCGCCATCACCACCCACCGCCATGCGCGGAGCAAGAAGCTCACAACATCTGAACTGGACGACGTGCCCGGCATCGGCGCGGCGCGCAAAAAGGCGCTGCTCATGCATTTCGGCTCGGCACGTGGGGTGAAGGGCGCGGGGTTGAAGGACCTGGAGGCGGTCGATGGCATCAACCGCGCCACCGCCCGGGCGGTCTATGCGCATTTCCACCCGGGCGTGCGGATGGAGGAGGCTTAAAAAAGAAAGCGCTACTTTTTGTGAACAAAAAGTAGCAAAAAAACTTTGCTAATCCACACCGTGCTGGGTTCGCCGCCACAGACCCAAAGTCGAAAAAGTTTTTGCGCCGCTTTTTTCAAAAAGCGGCCCTTCCTTCCCTTAATTTGGACACCGCTCCAAATCCCCGTAATGTCACGCTCACGGCGCAACAGCGGCAGGACAAAAACGCATGGAAGTCTGGACGGAACTGGCCGAGCTGGCCCAACGCAACGCCGACATCAAGGCGTTGTTCGCGCAAAATCCCGGCCGCTTCGCGGCGTTCTCCGCCCGGTTCGACGACATGCTGCTGGATTTTTCCAAGACCAGCCTCGACACCCGGGCCCTTGCCTTGCTGCTGGACATTGCCATGCAGGCCGATGTCGCGGCCAAGCGCGATGCGATGTTCGCCGGCGCGGAAATCAACGTCACGGAAAACCGCCCGGTGCTGCACACCGCCCTGCGAAATCTCGACAACCGGCCGGTGCTGGTAAACGGCCAGGATGTGATGCCGGCCGTGAACGAGACATTCACGCGCCTGTTTGCCTTCGCCGAGGGCGTGCGAACCGGCCAGCTCGCCGCCGCCGATGGCAAGCCCTTCACGGATGTGGTCAATCTCGGCATTGGCGGCTCCGATCTCGGCCCGGTGATGGCGACTGCCGCACTGGCCCCGTATCATGACGGGCCGCGCACGCATTTCGTGGCCAATGTCGATGGCGCCCATCTGGCCGACACGCTGCGGACGCTGGATCCTGCGCGCACCCTGATCATCATCGCCTCGAAAACCTTTACGACCATTGAGACCATGACCAATGCCGCCTCGGCGCGGCGCTGGATTGTCGCCAAGCTCGGCGAGGCGGCGGTCCCAGCGCATTTCGCCGCGGTGTCCACGGCGCTCGACAAGGTCGCCGCCTTCGGCATCCCGCCCGAGCGGATTTTCGGCTTCTGGGATTGGGTGGGCGGCCGTTATTCGGTCTGGTCGGCGATCGGGCTGCCCGTGATGCTGGCGATCGGCGCGGCGCGCTTCAAGGAATTTCTCGCCGGGGCGCAAGCCATGGACCGGCATTTTTGCACCGCACCATTTGCGCAAAACCTGCCGGTGCTGCTGGCGCTGACAGGGATCTGGCACCGCGATGTCTGCGGTTACGCGGCCCGCGCCATCCTGCCTTACGACCAACGCCTGGCCCGCCTGCCCGCCTATTTGCAGCAGCTGGACATGGAATCCAACGGCAAGAGCGTGCAGCAGGACGGCGCCCCGGTCACCCACCCGACTGGCCCTCTGGTCTTCGGCGAGCCCGGCACCAACGGCCAACACGCCTTCTACCAGCTGCTGCACCAGGGCACGAACATCATCCCTTGCGAATTCCTGATCGCTGCCGAGGGCCATGAGCCGGAGATGCGCGACCACCATGAGCTGCTGGTCGCCAACTGCCTGGCACAGGCCCAGGCGCTGATGCAGGGCCGCTCGCTGAAGGAAGCGCGCGCCCAAGCCCGGGAAGCAGGCCGGCCGGAGCGGCTGGCACCGCACCGGGTGTTTCCCGGCAACCGCCCCTCTCTAACGCTTGCTTATAAACAGCTAACGCCCGAGACGCTCGGCCGGATCATCGCGCTCTATGAGCATCGCGTTTTCGTCGAAGCGGCGATCTGGAACATCAACGCCTTTGACCAATGGGGCGTGGAGCTCGGCAAGGAGCTGGCCACCGCCCTGCTGCCGGCGGTGTCGGGCAAGGGCGCCGTCGCCAACGATGAATCGACGGCTGGGTTGGTGACGTTTTTGCGATCCCATGCGCAAAAGTGAAAGTTAAGCAGCCGCTTTTTGAAAAAAGCGGCGCAAAAACTTTTGCACTTTGGGCCTGTGGCGCGGAAACAGAACGGCCGGAAGGCGGCGTGCTTACAGGCGGGATGCCGCCTGTCCGCTTTCCCTCTGGCACAGCGCTTCGCAATGGCTGAGCAGATCGGTGAAGACGAAGGGTTTGACGATATAATCGTCGCCCCCGGCGTCGAGACCCTTCATCCAGTTCTTCAACCCGCCATGGCCGGACAAGAACAGCGCCGGCGTGCCAATGCCCCGGCCGCGCAGATCCTTCAGCAGATTGGCGCTGTCGATCCCGCCCGGCAATTGCCGGTCGAAAATCATGACATCGAAACCGCCAGCCAGAGCCTGGGTCATTCCCTCCGGTCCGGTTGCGGCCAATGTCACCTGATGTCCGGCTTCACCCATGCCCGCGGTGATCAGCCGGGCGACCTCTTCATCATCTTCGATGAGCAGGATACGCATGGTTTTCGCCTTCCCTCACGCTGTGCTAGATGATTGCTTAAGGTTCCGCACTCTAGCTGTAAAACTTTTGTGAAACCACCGGCATTTTTCTTCGCCTTTACGGAGTTTAATGTGAAAGTGACGAGAGTTTCATGGGGGTTCAATGACCGACAATTCAATGACCGACATTGACTCTCACTCATCCGCTGACTCCCCTGCCGACGCATCCGCCGGGCTTTCCCGTGTCGAGCTGTTCGCGGCGCAAACGGCACATGACTTCAACAACTTTCTCACCGGCATTCTCGGCAATCTGGAGCTGATGCAGCGCCGCGCACAGCGCCGCGGCGTGACGGATTTCGACGACTATCTTGAAGGCGCGCGCCTTGCCGCAAGCCGGGCCGCGCACTTCACGCAGCGGCTGGCGGCCTTCTCCGGCCACGACGCGCGAGGTGGCGCACCGCTTACACCGCTTGCACTCGACGCGGTCATCCCCGGCCTGCTCGAGCCGCTGCAGGCCACCGGCCTTGTGATCGATATGGAATTGGCCGCGACCACGGAGATCTTCTGCGCCGCCGCCCAGCTGGAACTGGCCTTGCAGGAACTGCTGGACAATGCCGCTGAGGCGGCCGGCACGGAGGGCCGCATCGTGCTGCGCACCGAACGCGCCGGGAACTTCGCCGTCATCAGCATTACGGATCACGGGCCGGGCATGGCGCCGGAGATCCTCCGCCGGGCCAAGGAACCGTTTTTCAGCACCCGCACCAGCGGCGCCGGCCGGGGGCTTGGCCTTGCCATCGTCGAGCGCTTCGCCCAGCGGAGCGGCGGCACGCTGGAACTGGACAGCATCGAAGGCCAAGGCACGACAGCCCGGCTGCGGCTGCCGGCTTAACCCCTGCTGGCTTCAGCCCCACCGGCCCAGTTCAAAAAAGTTTTTGCGCCGCTTTTGATCGAAAAAGCGGCCTCTTTCTCTGATCCTGTCATGAAACTGGCTGGGACGGGAGGATTCGAACCTCCGCATGGCGGAATCAAAATCCGCTGCCTTACCGCTTGGCGACGTCCCAACGCGTCCCGCTCATAGGTCGGCGGGGGGTGCCTCGTAAAGCCCCCCACCCCAACTCCACCAACCGGGATGAGAAATTTTTTCCGCAGC
The DNA here is from genome assembly GCA_035493735.1 of Acidocella sp. Classification (GTDB taxonomy): domain Bacteria; phylum Pseudomonadota; class Alphaproteobacteria; order Acetobacterales; family Acetobacteraceae; genus Acidocella. The sequence goes on along the minus strand of DATJHR010000159.1, from coordinate 10,672 downwards.
CGCCGCGGCTTCCTGGGGCGTGGCAAAAATCGCGAAGCAGGTTGCGCCGGAGCCGCTCATGCGCGCCAGCAGGGCGCCCGGCAGGTTTTCCAGCCTGTCCAGCACCGTGCCGATCACCGGCTGCAGAGCCACCGCCGGGGCTTGCAGGTCGTTGGTGAGGCGGCCGAGGTCCCTCGCCATGTCCCGCGCGTCATGCCACGCCTCCGGCAACGAAGCTGCGGGCGAAAATGGTCCCTGCCGGGCCTTGAAGATGGCGGGGGTGGCCACCGCCACGCCGGGATTGACCAGCACGATGCCAAACTGCGGCAGGCGCGGCGCGGGGGCCAATATTTCGCCGATGCCTCCCATCCGGGCCGGCACAGATTCAAGGCAGACCGGCACGTCGGCGCCCAAGGACAAAGCCGCCTCGTGCAACTTTGTGGAAAGATCCCAATGCCGTGACAGCAGCCGCAACGCCGCCGCGGCATCCGCCGAGCCGCCACCGATGCCCGAGGCCACCGGCAGGTTTTTCTCCAATGTCAGAGCGGCGCCCGCGCCCGGACGCAGCAGGCGGGCGGCGCGCAGCAGCAGATTATCCGGTTCGGCTTGCAGCACCGCGCCGAAACGGCCGGAAATGCTCAAACCAAGTTCCGCGGCCGGCGCCACGCCCACCACGTCGCCCACGGCCGGAAACACCGCCAGGCTGTCGAGCAGGTGATAGCCATCAGCGCGCCGGCCGATGACGTGCAGATACAGATTGACCTTGGCGGGCGCGAAGCTTGTGGGCATCATTTGGCCGAGAAATATTTATGCAGCTTGCCCTCGAGCTCGGCGCGCAACTTGGCATCGGGCTCCAGGGTCAGCGCTCGCTGCCATTGGTAATTTGCCTGCAGCTGCTGGCCCGCCTGCCAGAACGCATCGCCCAGATGGGCGTTGACCTCGGCATCCACGGGGTTGAGTTCCACCGCCTTGGTGAGTTCCGCCACGGCCTCGTGCGTGCGATGCAGGTGGAGATCGACATAACCGAGCGAATCGAGCACCGCGCCATCATTCGGGTCGAGGGCCACCGCACGTTGCAGCATCGTCCGCGCCTCGTCGAGATGCTTGCCGTGCAAGGCCCAGCTATAACCGAGATAGTTCAATACGTAGGGCTGATTGGGCGAGAGCGAGAGCGCCTTGGTGATGTCCCGCTGAGCCGCGGCCCAGTCGCCCAACTCGTCCTCGCAGATGCCGCGATCGAAATATAAGGCCCACGCCGCCGCCGGCGCCGGGGTGCCGATCAAGCCCAAAGCACGATTATAATACGGCAGCGCCTCGGCCGGCTGATTGGCGTTGCGCCAGATATCGCCGGCATCGGCCAACAGACCCGGATCGTTCGGCATTGCGGCGCTGAGCGTATCGAGCAGGGCAACGGCTTCGGCCGGCCGCTTCAGCGCGGCCAGCAGGTGCGCCCGCTGTAGCGCCACGGGGCCATAGAGCGGATCGTCGGGCGGCACGGGCTGCAACGTCGCCAAAGCGTTCCGCAGTTGCGCCGGTTTCGGCGTGGCGGCAGGGTTGCCCAGCTGCGCACTCGCCAGCAGCAACCGCGCCGCGGTGAGATCCGGCCGCAGCATCAGCGCGAAATGCAGCAGCGTGATGCGCAGGAAGGACTGCGACGGCCCGCCAAGCGAGCCGGCCAGCGTCAGATAGGCTTCGGCAAGCCCCTGCGTGGGGGTGTTGATCACCGGCTTGTCGAGTTGCGCCTCCAATTGCGGCAAAGCGATCCGCAGGTTGGGATGCGCGGCGATCAACGTGGCGAGATCCTGCGCCGCCAGCTCCGGCTGCTGTTGCCGCGCGTGCCAGCTGCCGAGAATCTCGGCGAGACGCAGGTTGATCGGACCGCCGGAAGCTGCCTGATTGTAGAGCTGCGCCGCCGCCGCATCGTCATGCGCGGCATCGGCCATCAAGGCGCCGTTGAGCACGTAAACGGAGCTGAACGCGCTGTTCCCGTAATACGGCTTCAGCTCGGTGAGCGCCGCCTGAACGTCGCCTTGCCCGAACCGGGTCCAGGCCAGCAGCAGCGGCCGGATCAGACCCATGATCTGATCTTGCGGCAGCTGCGCGAACATGTGGTGGGCAACCGCGAAATCGCCATTCTGCGCCGCCTGGTTGCCACGCAGCATGTCGGCGAGGGCATTGGCCGGCACCTTCGTGGCAAGTCGCTCGGCCTCGGTGCTGCCGGCGAGCAAGGCGGCGAGGAATCCCTCGTCGATCAGTTGCGCGTTGCCCGGCTCAAGACGCAGCGCCTGCATATAATATTGGCTGGCGCGAACAGGATCGTGCTGAGCCTCGGCGTAACGCGCCGACAGAAAATCCCCATAGGCCCGGTCGCTGGGCGGATCGCCGGCCACACCGCCCGGCCCGGCGGCGCAGGCCGACAACACGATGCAGACGGCGACCGCGCCGCGGCGGCTCAAGACAGAAAACATATGCATTGCTCCCGATGTAGCAGCGCGTTCTTCTCCGGGCAAAACCCGCCATGCCAATCCTCGGACGCTGCACCCCCCGGCCGCGCCGCCATGTGACAAGACAGCTACACTGCCCTTGTTTGCCCACCCCTGCTGGATTAGGCTCCGCCCGACCCGGACCGGGTAGACTGCAGGCCAGGAAGGCAATGTACATGACCCGAGGCTTTCAAGCCACGACGGAGGGGATTACCGTCACCGTTCAAGTTTTTTATCTGGCCGACAAATCGGAACCAGAGGATGGGCACTATGTCTGGGCCTACCATGTGAGCATTGCCAATCACAGCCCCCAAACCGTGCAGTTGCTTGCGCGCAGCTGGACCATCACCAATGCGCATGGCCGCGTGCAGCATGTGCATGGCGAGGGTGTGGTCGGCGAGACGCCGCGGCTGGAGCCGGGTGAGGTGTTTGAATACACATCCGGTACGCCGCTCGCGACCTCGTCAGGCTTCATGACTGGCAAATACCATATGTTGGCTGTGACCGACGGCACCGAGTTCGATATCGATATCCCGACCTTCAGCCTCGACAGCCCGCACCAGAACACATTGCGCCATTAACCGATCTGGGATGTGAAAAGCCCGCCTTGCCCGGGCACGCGACAAACGCTTGCCGGGCCCGCAAACTTGCCCACATCAGCTCCACGGCTCACAAAGAGCGCGACCAGCATTTCAAGCCGCATACGGAGACTGCTTTGAACGTTCATACGCCCGCCGCGAGATTGACCGAGGAAGCCACCAAACCGAGCCGCCGCGAGGCCGAGGAAGCGGTGCGCACGCTGCTGCGCTGGGCCGGTGAAAATCCCGAGCGCGAGGGGCTGCTGGATACCCCGGCGCGCGTCGTCCGCTCCTACGAAGAGTTTTTCGCCGGCTATGCTGAAGATCCGGTAGCGCTGCTTACCCGCACCTTCGAGGAGATCGAAGGCTATGACGAAATGGTGGTGCTGCGCGACATCCGCATCGAAAGCCATTGCGAGCACCATATGGTGCCGATCATCGGCCGCGCCCATGTGGCCTATCTGCCGGGCAGCCGGGTGGTGGGCATCAGCAAGCTCGCCCGCGTGGTCGATGCCTATGCGCGCCGCTTCCAGATCCAGGAAAAATTGACGGCGCAGATCGCCAACACCATAGCCGAGGTGCTGCAGCCGCGCGGCGTGGCCGTGGTCATCGAGGCCGGACACCAATGCATGTCCACCCGCGGCGTGCACAAGCCAGGTGCCAGCATGGTCACCAGCCGCATGCTCGGCGCCTTCCGCGACGACCCTTCGACACGGCGGGAGTTCCTGGCCATGATCTCGCCCCGCAGCTGCCAGTCTTTGGAGGCCTGATTAGGCCAAGATCAGGAAGCGCTTCTTTTTTGAAAAAAAGAAGCAAAAAACTTTTGCTAAGCTGGGCCGTGCTGGCGTCAGCGCCATAGGCCCAGTCTAACCAGAAGTTTTTGCGCCGCTTTTTTCAAAAAGCGGCCTCTTTCTTTCCTGCGCGGGGCCAAAGTTGCCGCCCCCGCGTTTCACGGTTAAGCACCCCACGCAACTCCGCATGTTCGATTCCGAGGACGACTGATTTTGCATAGCCATATTTTCCGCTCCGCGGCGGCGCTCGCAGCCCTGGGAATCCTTTCCGGCTGCGGCATTGGCCACCAGGTGCTTGGTCTTGGAAACGAGGACAACGCCGCTCTCGGCGAAACGACCGCGGCCCCCAGCGTGTTCGGCTATGCGGTCGCGGACGAGCCGCAGGCCGCCCTGGTGGGGCGGCAGGTTTTGAACAAGGGCGGTAACGCGGCCGATGCGGCGGCAGCGGAAGGCTTTGCCCTCAGCGTCACCCTGCCGTCGCGCGCCGGGCTCGGCGGCGGCGGCGCCTGTATCGTGAAAATGCCGAATGCGCAGGGCCAGATGCAGCCCCCGGTGGCGCTGCTCTTTCCCGCCGGCACACCGGCTGGAAATGGCGGCAGCCGCCCGGCCGCCGTGCCGACCCTGGCGCGCGGGCTGTTGGCGTTGCAAGCCCGTTACGGCGACCTGCCTTACGCCAGCGTGATCGAACCCGCTGAACAGCTGGCGGCGGGCTCCCCGGTCTCGCCGGCGCTGGAAGCGGATCTGAACGTCGTGGGGCCGGCGCTGCTCGACGACCCCGCCGCGGCCGCCGTGTTCGGGCGGAACGGCAAGGTGCTGCCGACCGGCGCCAATCTCGTGCAGCCCGACCTCGCCGCCACCTTCGAAATGCTGCGCACCCAGGGGCTGCAAGGGTTCTATGCCGGCAGCTACGCCCAGACGTTCGTCACCGCCGCCGATCAGGCGGGTGCCGGGCTGACGGTGGCCGATCTGGCCGGTTCCGCGCCGAAATTCGTGCCGCCGGTCATTTCCCACGTGCATAATCTGAACTTGGCGATGCTGCCGACCAAGGCAGCCGACGGCCAAACCCTCCCCGCCTCCGCCGCCTTCATGGCTTTGGACAAGAATGGCGGCATCGTCGCCTGTGCCGTCAGCATGAACAATCTGTTCGGCACCGGGCGCATCGCGCCGGGCACCGGCGTGCTGCTTGCCGCCTCGCCGCATAACGTGCCGGCGCCGCAACTGGCGGCAGGCATCGCCTATGACGACGCGCTCACCTTCCGCGCCGCCGCCACCGGCACCGGCCAGGCGGGGGCCGCCCAGGCGGCGCGCCTGGCGCTGACTGATGCCGTGACCCGTGGACGCGATAAAACCGACCCCGTGCCGGCACCCGGCCGCGCCAATGTGATCTCCTGCCCCGGCGGCGTGCCGGGCGGCGAAGGGTCCTGCACCGCCAGCCCCGACCCACGCGGCCACGGCCTGGCGATCGGCGGGCGCTGATTCCGTGGCCTTGAAAATCGGCATTGGCCGCGGTGTGCCATCCTTCCGGGTGATGGATGTGATCAACCGGGCCAATGCGCGGCAACTCACCCTCCCCCCGGATGCGCCGCGCCTGCTGCGCATGGAGGTCGGGCAGCCCGGCACCGGCCTGCCCGAGGGCGCGCGCCGCGCCGTGGCCAGCGCGCTGCAGGCCGGCGACGTGATGGGCTATACCGAGGCGCTCGGCCGCAGGGCGCTGCGCGAACGGATCAGCGCACATATCCATGACTGGTACGGCACGACCATCGCGCCCGAGCGGATCGCCGTGACGTTCGGCGCCTCCGGCGCGTTTTCCCTGGCCTATCTGGCGGCGTTCGACCCCGGCGACACCCTGGCCCTCGCCGCCCCCTATTATCCGCCTTATGTGAACATCGCGACGGCCCTGGGGCTGAAACCGCTGATCCTGCCCTGCGGCATCGAGACCGCCTTTCAGCCGACGGTCGCCATGCTCGAGGCGTTGCCCGAAAAGCCCGACGGGCTGCTGATCGCCAGTCCCGCCAATCCGACCGGCTCTATGCTGCCGCCAGAGACCATCGCCGGCCTCGCCCGCTACTGCCATGCGAACGGCATCAGGCTGATCTCCGACGAGATCTATCATGGCCTCACCTACGGCAAGCCGGTCGCCTCCGCCGCCACCTTCAGCGACAGCGCCATCGTCATCAATTCCTTTTCGAAATACTTCTCCATGACCGGCTGGCGCGTCGGCTGGATGGTGCTGCCGGAGGAACTGGTCCGCCCGGTGGAGCGGCTGGCGCAGAATTTCTTCATCTCCGTGCCTCATATCTCCCAGCTCGCGGCGGAAGCTTCGTTCGACTGCCACGAGGAGCTGGAGGCCAGGCGCGCAACTTATGCACAGGCCCGGGACATCATGGCCGAAGGGCTGAATGCGGCGGGGTTCAAGAAATTCTCGTCCCCTGACGGCGCGTTCTATTTCTATGCCGACATTGCCGGGCGCGCCGCCGACAGCGCCGCCCTCTGCGACCGGCTGCTCGACGAGGCCGGCATCGCCGCGACCCCGGGCTATGATTTTGACGCCGCACGCGGCGGCGATTTTTTCCGGCTCAGCTACTGCGCCCGGCTGGAAGACATCGAGGAAGCCATCGAGCGGCTATGCCGTATGCGTAAATCGGAGTAAGTATAGGTCAACTGCCGCCCTTCCCCCGGCGGCGCAGAGCCAATAATTTAAGTCCCGGACGTGAGTCCAGACGCCCGAGTTACAGACTCCAGCACAGGTAAATGACACCATGAAACTATTGGTCGCCGTGAAACGCGTGGTCGACTTCAACGTCAAGGTCCGGGTTAAAGCCGACCAGAGTTCGGTCGAAACCAATGGCGTGAAAATGTCGATGAACCCGTTCGATGAGATCGCTGTCGAGGAGGCGGTGCGCCTGAAGGAGAAAGGGATCGCCACGGAGGTGATCGCCGTTTCCATGGGTGTGGCGCAATGCCAGGACACGATCCGCACGGCGCTGGCCATGGGCGCCGATCGCGGCATCCTGGTCGAGACCGACGCCCTGCTGGAGCCGCTGGCGGTTGCGAAAATGCTGAAGGCAGTGGTCGAAAAGGAAGGTATCGACCTCGTGGTGATGGGCAAGCAGGCGATCGACGACGACATGAACGCCACCGGCCAGATGCTGGCGGCCCTGCTGGGCTGGCCGCAAGGCACCTTCGCCAGCAAGGTGGAGATTGCCGGCGGCGTGGCGAAGGTGACCCGCGAGGTGGATGGCGGGCTGGAGACCGTGGCGCTGACCCTGCCGACGGTGATCACCGCCGATCTGCGCCTGAACGAGCCGCGCTACGCCTCGCTGCCGAACATCATGAAGGCCCGCAAGAAGCCGATCGAGACGCTGAGGCCGGCGGATCTGGGCGTCGATCCGGCGCCGCGGTTGACAATAATCAAGGTGGCCGAGCCACCGCCGCGCAAGGCTGGCGTGAAGGTGGCCGACGTGGCGGCGCTGGTCGATAAGCTGCGTAACGAAGCGAAGGTGATCTGACCATGACCTCTCTCGTGATTCTCGAGTGCGACGCCAACGGGGTGAAGCAGCCCGCCCGCTCCGCCATCGCCGCCGCCCTGAAGCTGGGCGCGGTGCATGGGCTGATCGCCGGCAAGGATGTGAGCAAGCTGGCCGAAGGCGCCGCCAAGCTGCCGGGCCTCGCCAAGATCCTCGTCGCCGACGATGCCGCGCTGGAGCACCCGCTGGCCGAGCCGCTGGCGGCTTTGGTGGTCTCGCTGGCCGCTGACTATTCCCATATCTTCGCCGCCGCGACTGCCCTGGGCAAAAACGTGCTGCCGCGCGCGGCCGCCCTGCTGGACGTGCAGCCGATCAGCGACGTGTCGGAGGTGATCGATGCCGACACTTTCGTCCGTCCGATCTATGCCGGCAACGCGCTGGCGACGGTGAAATCCGCCGACGCCAAGAAGGTCATCACCGTACGCGCCGCGAGCTTCGATCCGGTGGCCGCCGAAGGCGGTTCGGCAAGCGTCGAACGCGTGGCCGTGCCGGCGGCGGCCCAGAATTCGCGCTATGTCGGTGCCGAACTGTCGCAGAGCGAGCGCCCGGAACTGACCGCGGCGCGGGTGATCATTTCCGGTGGCCGCGGCATGCAGAGCGGCGAGAATTTCACCAGCCTGATCGAGCCGATTGCCGACAAGCTCGGCGCGGCCGTGGGCGCCTCCCGCGCGGCGGTGGATGCCGGCTTCGTGCCCAACGACTACCAGGTCGGCCAGACCGGCAAGGTCGTGGCGCCGGACCTCTACATCGCCGTCGGCATTTCCGGCGCGATCCAGCACCTGGCCGGCATGAAGGACAGCAAGGTGATCGTCGCCATCAACAAGGACGAGGACGCGCCGATCTTCCAGGTGGCTGACTACGGCCTGGTCGGAGATCTCTTCACCCTTCTTCCGGAGTTGAACAAAGCGCTATGAACATCGCGAAAATCGGCGTCATCGGCGCCGGGCTGATGGGAAATGGCATCGTCCATACCGCCCTGCTGTCCGGTTATGACGTGACGCTGATTGACGCGTTCGAGGCGGCGCTGCCGAAAGCCATCGCCACCATGAGCAAAAACATGGACCGGCAGGTGGCGAAAGGCACGATCACCGCCGCGGCCAAGGACGCGGCGCTCAAGCGCCTCGTCACCGGCCAGGATCTCTCACTCCTGCAAGGCGCTGATCTCGTCGTCGAGGCGGTACCCGAGCAGGAGGCGCTGAAGGAACAGCTCTACCGCCAGATCGCGCCGCACCTTGGCCCCGACACCATCCTGGCGAGCAACACATCCTCCCTCTCCATCACCAAGCTGGCGGCGCTGTCCGGACGGTCGGACAAGTTCATCGGCATGCACTTCTTCAATCCGGTGCCGATGATGAAACTGGTGGAAATCATCCGCGGCCTGGCCACCAGTGACGCCACCTTCGCCGCCGCGCAGCAGGTTGCGGACAAGCTCGGCAAGACCGTGGCGGCGGCCGAGGATGCGCCGGGTTTCATCGTCAACCGCATCCTCTGCCCGATGATCAACGAGGCCATCTTCGCGCTGCAGGAAGGCACCGGCACGGCCCCCGCGATCGATGCCGGCCTGAAGCTTGGCGCCAACCACCCGATGGGGCCGCTGGAACTGGCCGATTTCATTGGGCTGGATACGCTGCTGGCGATCATGCGCGTGCTGCATGAGGGGCTCGGCGAGGACAAATACCGCCCCTGCCCGCTGCTGGTGAAATATGTGAACGCCGGCTGGCTCGGCCGCAAATCCGGCCGCGGCTTTTACGATTACACAGTGAACCCGCCTCGGCCGACCTGCTGAGGTAAAAGGGAAGGAAGGGGCCGCTTTTTTGAAAAAAGCGGCGCAAAAACTTTTTCGCAACTGGGCCGGTGGCAGCGAAACCAGCACGGCCCAGAATAACAAAGTTTTTTTGCTACTTTTTGTTCACAAAAAGTAGCCTTTTCCTTTGCTTACTCTAATGCAGCGTCAGCACGTGGCTGTTGCGCCATTTGCCTGGGGTGATCACCGGCGCCGAGCCGACTCGGACGGAGTGCAGCTTGCCGTCCAGGTGGCGTGTCCAGAAATCGAGGAATTTGTGCAATTCCGGGTATTCCGGCGCCAGGTCGAGATTCTGCCAGATATAGGATTGCAGCATGCCGGGATGGTCTGGCATGTGGTAGAGGATCTCAGCGGTGGTCAGCCGGTAGTCTCGCATCTGCAAGGCCAGGTTCATCGGCTTTGTCCTTTCGATATCCCTTTCGTTCATTCATTCGTTCATCCATGCATTGACATCCCTTTCGTTCATTCATTCGTTCATCCATGCATTGACACGGATCGTGCCGCGCTCTGCCAACGTCATGAAAGTGACATGCCGGGGAGGGCAAAAATCAAGAAAAAACGCGGTGATTGCAGGAACTTGGCACTCAGGCTACGAAAGTGCTGCCGACTTGACTTGAGTTTAGGCCAACTTTAGAGTTTTGGCACTCTCTCCCCGAGAGTGCTAGCAGCCGCGGTGCCGCGTGCCGGGCCGGACGGGCTGCGAGTCTTTCAAGAGTGTTCGTTTTAGGAGCGATCCAGATGGCAAAATTCCGCCCCCTGCACGACCGCGTCGTCGTTCGCCGGCTGAATGCCGAAGAAAAGACCGCCGGTGGCATCATCATCCCCGACACCGCCAAGGAAAAGCCGATGGAAGGTGAGATTGTCGCCGCCGGTCCTGGCGCGCGCAACGAAACCGGCGCGCTCGTCGCCCTCGAAGTCAAGGCGGGTGACCGGGTGCTGTTCGGCAAGTGGTCGGGCACCGAGGTGAAGATCGACGGTGAAGACCTGCTGATCATGAAGGAGTCGGACATTCTCGGCATCGTCGAGGAATCCGGCGCCAAGAAGAAGAGCGCCTAAAACCCCGTGCCGCACGCGGCCGCGCTGACATCCGGGCGGCGGAGAGCGGCGACCTGCATTTTCCCATTTCATCAGGAGTCATCACATGGCTGCCAAAGACGTACGTTTCGGGTCTGACGCGCGCGACCGCATGCTGCGCGGCGTTGACACCCTCGCCAATGCCGTCAAGGTCACGCTCGGCCCGAAAGGCCGCAACGTGGTCATCGAGAAATCCTTCGGCGCGCCGCGCATCACCAAGGACGGCGTGACCGTCGCCAAGGAAATCGAACTGGCTGACAAGTTCGAGAATCTCGGCGCGCAGCTGATGCGCGAAGTCGCCTCCAAGACCAACGACCTCGCCGGCGACGGCACCACCACCGCCACCGTTCTGGGCCAGGCCATCGTCCGCGAGGGCGTGAAGGCGGTTGCCGCCGGCCTGAACCCGATGGATCTGCGCCGCGGCATCGACAAGGCG
>DATJHR010000158.1:0-8527 GCA_035493735.1 Acidocella sp. | reverse complement strand
CTCCCGCGGCACCATATTCTCACCTACACCATGCCCGGCTTCGCCACCGGCGAGCACACCAAGGCCAATGCCTGGCGCCTGATGAAGAGCCTTGGCACCAGCGCCCACGAACTCGACATCCGTCCCGCCGCGCGGCAGATGCTGGCGGATCTCGGCCACCCGTTCGGCCAAGGCCAGCCGGTCTATGACATCACTTTCGAAAATGTGCAGGCGGGGCTGCGGACCGACTATTTGTTCCGCCTCGCCAACCAGAACAATGCCTTCGTTATCGGCACAGGCGACCTGTCGGAACTCGCGCTCGGCTGGTGCACCTACGGCGTCGGCGACCAGATGTCGCATTACGCCGTCAATGCCGGGGTTCCGAAGACATTGATCCAGCATTTGATCCGCTGGGTCGCGCAGTCCGGCCAGTTTGGCGATGCGGTCGGCGAAACGCTCGAAGCGATCCTGGAGACGGAAATTTCTCCGGAACTCGTGCCCGTGGAGGCCGGCGCCACGCCGCAAAGCACGGAAGCGAAGATCGGCCCTTACGCGCTGCAGGATTTCAATTTGTATTATACGCTGCGCTACGGCTTCAGGCCCTCAAAAATTGCCTTTCTTGCCCTGCATGCCTGGAGCGATGCGCAAATTGGCGCCTGGCCGGCACATTTCCCCGCCGCGCGCCGCACGCAATATCGTCTCGGGGAAATCCGGAAATGGCTGGAGCTTTTTCTGCAGCGCTTCTTCGCCTTCAGCCAGTTCAAGCGCTCGGCCATGCCGAACGGCCCCAAGGTGGTTGCGGGCGGCGCGCTCTCCCCGCGCGGCGATTGGCGCGCGCCGTCGGACGGCAACGCCGCGGCGTGGCTTGCTGAACTGGCGCGCAATGTGCCGAGAGAGTAAGGGAAGGCTTCTTTTTTGAAAAAAAGAAGCAAAAAACTTTTTTAAATTGGGCCGTGCTTGTTTCGGCGCCACAGGCTCAAACCAGCAAAAGTTTTTGCGCCGCTTTTTTTTTCAAAAAGCGGCTGCTTCCTTTAGACTGCGCGGGATGGCGCATTGGCACCGTCCCGCGCCATGCCAGAAGTTCCGGTCAGGAGCTTTTCGGTTTCTGCTGCCCGGATTTTTCTTGCTGTTCCGAACCCTCGCGCGGGCTGGAGCCGGTCTTTTCACGGCTGCTGCGGCTGCTCGCGGATTTTCCCGAAGGCTTGGTGTTCTTATGGCTCTGCGAGCCTGCTTTCACATGCTGTTCGTGAGAGCCGCCTTGTGTTCCGCCCGTGGTTGCCATGTTTCGCTCCTCTTAATTTGTCGCCAAGCCTGTTTTGAAAGATTTCGGCTTTGGTGAGGCTGATATACTCCCATTGCCTCTGCGGCTTTCTCATTGATTTTTTAATTGGAATTCATGAGAGACCTGATCTTCGCGTTTTTTGGGGGACCATCCTCCATTAATTCGGGCGCGAACCAGGCCGGCTCAATGAAAAAATTGCCATGCGGCCAACAAATTGCTGGCCAGGGGCGTCGGCCGGCGGATATGAGGTCACTTAATGGGGCAGGGAAGGAGCGTCGAAACATGACCGCGGTCCGTTTGCTTGTCGGCACAAGAAAAGGCGCGTTCATTCTCACGAGCGATGGACGCCGCGACGAGTGGGCGATTGCCGGTCCACATTTTCCCGGTTGGGAAATTTTTCACGTCAAAGGATCGCCGCTCCAGCCGGACCGGCTCTATGCCTCGCAAAGCTCCGGCTGGTTCGGGCAGATCATGCAACGTTCGGAGGATGGCGGCCGAAGTTGGTCTGTGATCGACAATCATTTTACCTATGATGGTCTGGCCGGAACCCACCAATGGTATGACGGCACACCTCACCCCTGGGAGTTCAAGCGCGTCTGGCATATCGAACCGTCTCTCTTCACCGCCGACACGCTGTACGCCGGCGTGGAGGATGCAGCCTTGTTTCGGTCCGACGATGCGGGCCAGTCCTGGCAGGAGGTTGCGGGCCTCCGGCGTCATGACACGGGCGCACGCTGGCAGCCTGGCGCCGGCGGAATGTGCCTGCACACGATCTTGCAGCATCCGACCAATCCGGCGCGAATGTTTATCGCCATTTCGGCCGCGGGCACGTTTCGCACCGATGATGGCGGCCGGAACTGGAAGCCGATCAATCGCGGCTTGCACTCAGCCTTCCTGCCCGATCCCACCGCGGAAATCGGCCATTGCGTTCACCGCATCGCCATGCATCCGTCCCGCCCGGATACGTTGTTCATGCAAAAACATTGGGACGTGATGCGCACGGACGATGCGGGGGAAAACTGGCGGGAGATCAGCGGCAATCTCCCAACGGATTTCGGGTTCGTCATTGACGTTCATGCCCACGAGCCCGAGACGCTTTATATCGTGCCGATCAAGAGCGATACGGAGCATTTTCCCCTCGACGGCTGGCTGTGCGTGTATCGCAGCCGAAGCGGCGGGCATGAGTGGGAGCCACTGACGCAAGGCCTTCCGCAACAGGATTGCTACGTCAATGTCCTTCGCGATGCGATGTCCGTCGACCGGCTGGATCCGTGCGGCGTGTATTTTGGCACCACGGGAGGGCAGATCTACGCCTCAGCGGATGAAGGCGACCATTGGCAAGCGATCGCCCGTGACCTGCCGCCGATTTTGTCCGTCGAGGCCCAGACATTGCCATGAGCGGCACGGTCCGCGTGGCGTTACCCGCAAGTCTGCGGCTGCTGGCGAAGATCGGCTCGCACGATGACATTGACCTTGCGGTTCATGGCACTATCAGTATCGGCGCCATTCTTGATCTGCTGGAGCAGAAATATCCGGCGCTTCGCGGCACCTTGCGCGACCAGGCCAGCCAGCGGCGGCGGCCATTCATCCGCTTTTTCGCCTGCCAGCAGGATGTCTCCCATCAAGCCGCGGATGAGCCTCTCCCGCCGGCGATTGCCGAGGGGCGCGAACCGTTCATCATCATCGGCGCCATCGCCGGCGGTTGAAATTTCCCATCTCGTCTGCCAACAGGGGCCATGCCCTGGACACGCGAACAGATGGCCGCGCGCGCGGCCCAGGAATTAACGGACGGCTCCTATGTCAATCTCGGGATCGGCATTCCGACCTTGGTTGCCAATTATATTCCGGACCATATCGAGGTCACCTTGCAGAGCGAAAACGGTATGCTGGGCATCGGGCCATTTCCCTATCCGGATGAGGTCGATCCCGATCTGACCAACGCCGGGAAACAGACGATTTCCGCTCTTCCCACCTCGTCATTCTTCTCCTCCGCCGAGAGTTTCGCCATGATTCGCGGCGGCCATATCGATCTCGCGATCCTGGGCGCGATGGAAGTTTCCGCAAAGGGCGACATCGCGAACTGGGCCGTGCCGGGACAAAACGTGAAGGGCATGGGAGGGGCAATGGATCTCGTCGCCGGCGTGAAACGCATTGTCGTGGTGATGGACCATACCGCGCGAAACGGAAGCCCCAAGATCGTGGAACAATGCAGCCTGCCGCTAACCGGCGCCGGCGTCGTCGATTTGATCGTCACCGATCTTGGCGTGTTCGCATGTGACAAGGTGAATGGCGGGCTGACGCTCCGCGAGCTGGCGCCTGGCGTAAGCCTGGATGAGGTGAAGCAGAAGACCGCAGCCAGTTTTCGGACCTGAGAAAGGAAAGGCCTACTAGATCACTCGTGCTCCAATCGGCTTCTCGACAAAGAAAGTGGCCGCTTTTTGACAAAAGCGGCGCAAAAACTTTTACTATGCTGGGCCTGATCCTGTCGCTGACAACGCCCATGACCCAGAGTAAATAAAGTTTCTTGCTTCTTTTTGTTCACAAGCCTTGATCGCGCTCTAGGCCGTGCTGGTTTCAGCGCTGCCGGCCCAGTTCAAAGAAGTTTTTGCGCCGCTTTTTTCAAAAAGCGGCCACTTACTTTCCCCTAAAGAATCTGACTAAGAAACGCCTGAGTCCGCGGATCGCGCGGCGCGGAAAAAAACTGCGCCGGCGGCCCGTGCTCGACGATCACGCCCTGATCCGTGAAGTAGATCTCGTTGGCGACCTCACGGGCGAAGCCCATTTCGTGGGTCACCAGGATGCAGGTCATGCCTTCCTCCGCGAGTTGGCGAATGGTGAGCAGAACTTCGCCGACCGTTTCCGGATCGAGTGCGGCGGTCACTTCGTCGAAGAGCATCAGATCCGGCTTCATCGCCAGCGACCGCGCGATGGCGACGCGTTGTTGTTGCCCGCCGGAGAGCTCACCCGGGTAAGCATGTTCCTTGCCTTCAAGGCGAACTTTCCTGAGCAAAGCGTAGGCTTCGGCTTCGACCGCCTGCTTCGGGCGCTTCAGGACCTGGATCGGCGCCATCATCACATTCTGTAGCGCGGTTCGGTGCGGAAACAGATTATATTGCTGGAACACCATGCCGACATGCTTGCGCAGCTTTAGCTTGTCGAGCTTCGGGTCGTTCACCTCGATGCCCAAAACCTTGATGGAACCGCGTTCAAACGGCACCAGCGCGTTCACGCAGCGGATCAAGGTCGATTTTCCGGATCCGGAGGGCCCGATAATACAGGCGACTTCGCCTTTCGATACGGCCAGGCTCACGCCTTTAATGACTTCGACATGGCCGAATGATTTGTGCAGGTTGTCGATCACGACGAGCGGTTCGTTGGCCATGTCAGATCCGTACTTGATAGCGGCGTTCGAGGCGTTGGGTCGCCCAGGCGATGGGATAGGTATAGGCAAAGAACATCAGCAAGACATAGGCGTAGATCGGCGCCAGAAGACCTGGCCGGCTGCCTTCCGCGGCCAAGACCTGGCCCGCCAGCGTTACCACCTCGTCCACGCCGACGATGGAGGCGAGTGTCGTTGAGGTGGTGAGGATGGCATAAAGATTCATCCATGGCGGCAGCATGCGCTTCACGCTCTGTGGCAGGATGATCAGCCATAATTGCTGGCGCCTGGTAAAGCCGAGGGACTCGGCGGCTTCCCATTGGCCGGGATGGATCGAGCGTACGCCGCCGCGCACGATCTCCGCGACATTGGCCATGACCGGCAGGGCCAAGCCGACCACCGCTTTCAGCCAACCTGGGAGGCTGATGCTCAGACCGCCGACATGCATATGGAACGGCAACAGGAAAATCATGAAGAACAGCAGCACCAGCCAGGGCGCATTGCGGAAGAACTGGGTGATGGCCCAGGACACCGAGCGGACGGGTGCTGTGACGGCGATCAGCCCGAGCCCCAGGAAGGCGCCCAGCACCGTGCCGATGGCCATGGACAGGAAGCTGATGAGGATGTTCAGGCCGAAGCCGCGCCAGAGCAGCGGGCTCCAGCGTGCGAGAACCACCAACACGCTGGCACGCGTGGCCGCGCCCGTTGCGGCCTCCGCGGCGGCCGCCGAGAAAAGGATGATGGCAGCAAGGATGAGCCCATGCCAGGGGGCGAGGCGCAAAGTCGGCAGACCTCCCGGGGGCCGCCGCAACGTCGCGTTCAGGGGCAGGATCACGGGGAATTTCGCGCTCATGTTCCAAGCCCCGGCCGGCGCAAGGCGCGCTCCCATGTGTGCATGATAAAAACCAGGATACCCACCAAGGCAATGTAAATCACGAACAAAACGAACATCATCTCGGGAACATTATCATTGTCCGACCAGATCTGGTTGGACACATAGAGTAGCTCGGGAACGGCGATGGCATAAGCGAGCGTCGTGGTCTTGACCAGATTGACGAGGTTGTTGGTGAGCGCCGGCAGGCAGATGCGCAAAGCCAACGGCAGGACCACATGGATGTAGGTTTGCAGCCGCGTGAAGCCGAGCGATTCGGCGGCCTCGGTGGTGGCGGTGGGAATCGCTTCGATACCGGAGCGGAAAATCTCGACATTGAACGAGCCGGCAAAGCAGATCAGCGACAGGCAGGCCCAGGTGAACCCGTTGATCAAGGGACGTTCGAGGCCGATGCTGTTCCTTATTTCGGGGAGCAGGGCGCTTAATCCGAAATAGAAGAAGTACATTTGCACGAGCGGCGGCGTGTTGCGGAAAAGCTCGACATAGGCGGCGACAATCCCGCGTATCCACCCCAGCCGCGACAGCTGCCCCCATGCGCCGACGATGCCGACCAGCACGGAACCGACAATGGTGACGCCGGAAAGCGTGAGCGTCACCCAAAGCCCGTTCAGGAACCGATGGCGATCGTACGGGTCATAGAAAATCGTGAAGTTGACGCCGGTGGTGTTGTTGAGGTGCGAAAACCAAGCGGAAATGGCGTGGCCCAGCGTCAATCCTCCTTACCTAGCCCAACCTCAGGCCTTATACTTGTTATGCTGTTCCGTAACATAGGCCGAGTGCGGAATGCCATATTTCGTTTCCAGGGAAAGCGTATAGCCGGTCTTCGCCCAATCCTTGCTGGCCTGGGAAACGAACGTGGCGAGCGCCGGTTCGCCATTCTTCACCGCCATGCCCCAGGGCGACGCGCCGAGGGTGGGCAGCGGCATGTCGTAGGCTTTCCAGCTTGGATCCAGCAATTTACCTTCGATCGCCGTGTCGTCATAGACGAACGCGTTGCAGCGGCCTTGCCGCAGGGCGGTCAGAGCTTCCGCGACGCCGGTGAAGGCGATCAGTTCGGCGCCATATTTTTCGCCGACGGTCTTATTATAGAAGGACCCCTGGATGGCGCAGACTGGCACGCCCTTCAACTGGTCCCAGGCGGTCAGCTTTACGGTCTTGGGAACCATCACATTATAGCCGGACGCGTAGTAGTGCGGTTGAATGATATCGACGATCTTTTCCCGCTCCGGGGTGACATTCATCGTCGCGATCAGCAGGTTGATTTTGCCTTGCTGCAGAAACTGGATCCGGTTCGCCGCCACCACGGTGACGAATTGCACTTTCACGCCGAGCCGCTGCGCCAGATTCCGGGCGAGGTCCGGTTCGATGCCGATATGCTCGCCGGTCGGGCTGAGATAGCCGAACGGCGGATAGTCAGCTTTGACCCCCACGACCAGGACGCCGCTGGACTTGATGTCCTGAAGTTCATCGGCCCGCGCGGCATTCGCGCCTAAAATGGCCATCGCGCCGACCAGCAGGCCCAGGTAAGCGAGTTTGTTTTGAAGCATTAGCCGTTCTCCCTGATAAAAATTTTCAAACCGATGACGCGAAGCCCTCGATATGCATTGATTCCATGCTGCCAAGTTTGAGGCAGCGTGGCAAGGAGTGCCTTCATATTGGTCACTCGGTATCAATTTTAAGACGACTCTCATCCGTTGCGAAATTTTCGGCGTGTGCTCAAGAGGCGATGCCTATTCGTGCCTAATATTTAAGCGACTGGGCACATTCGAATTATACCGGACTAATTCTGATTATCGGTGAGCAAGGTTGTCTTATTTGGCGCGATTATTTTAAGAGACCGTCCGCGTATGGGGCAGGTAAATCCCGTGCAGTGGTCGTCGCGCGTTTGCTTCCTAAATATGCGGCGTGCGGATGGGCGCGGGCACAGTGCCGGTGCGTGCGCATGAACTTGTGAGTGAAGGAATTTAGATGAAAACCAGTCATCCAGCTCTGGCGGCCGGGCGCGTCGCCGTTATCACCGGCGCGGCGCATGGTATCGGCCTGGCGACCGCCAAGCGCTTTGCGTCCATGGGCATGAAAATCGTCATGGCGGATCTGGCGTCCGAGGCTTTGCAGCAGGCGGGGGATGCGGTTGCGGCGGTGCAGCCCAACGGCAAGGCGGACATTTTGGTGGTCCCGACCGATGTCAGCGACCTCGCCCAGGTTCAGGCGTTGGCCGACGCCGCCTATAACCGCTTTGGTGAAGTGGCCGTGCTGATGAACAATGCCGGCATCGGGATCGGCGGCGGCCCGTGGGAGAATATCGACCGTTGGCGGAAGGTGCTGGAAGTCAATCTGTGGGGCGTGATCAACGGCGTGCAGACCTTCGCGCCGCGGATGTTGGCCCAAAAGACCAGCGGCGCCATCATCAATACCGGCTCCAAGCAGGGCATTACCTGCCCGCCCGGCAACACCGCCTACAATGTCAGCAAGGCCGGGGTGAAGGTGCTGAGCGAGGCCTTGGCGCATAGCCTGCGCAACGAGCCGGGCGCGCATATCTCCGCGCATCTGCTGATCCCGGGCTCGACCCTCACGGAAATGACCCGTCCGTCCCTGGCCGGCAAGGAGAATACGGCCTGGACCGCGGATCAGGTCGTCGACATGCTGGTGACGGAGATGGCGGCGGGCACGTTCTACATCCTCTGCCCCGACAATGAGGTGACACGCGATACCGATAACCGCCGCATGCTCTGGGCCGCGCAAGACGTGATCCAAGGGCGTCCGGCCTTGTCGCGCTGGCATCCGGACTATAAGGACGAGTTCCAGCGGTTTTTGAACGCGTAGTACCCTAAGGCAAGGAAAAGGAAGCGCTTCTTTTTTGGGGCCTGTTGGGATTTAAGGGATTCCCCTGGTCTGGGTAGTTGTGATTCACGCTGTTTATGGATCGCCTTATTCTGACCGATGCTCAATGGGCACAGATTGAACCGCTTTGCCAAGGGAAGCGCCGCGACCCTGG
>DATJHR010000157.1:0-17934 GCA_035493735.1 Acidocella sp. | reverse complement strand
GTGCCGATACGGCGCAGAAAGGCCCGCCGCATCGTATCGGGATTGGCAAAGCCGCATTTCGAAGCGACCCGCTGGAGCGGCGTGTCCGTGTCCTCGAGCAGGCGCCGCGCCGAGTCGACACGCGCCATTTCCACGAAATCGCCTGGCGTAATCCCCGCCTCCTGCAGGAACACGCGGGTGAAGTTGCGCACGCTCATCCCCGCCCGGCCGGCCAGCGCGCTCACCGTCAGGTCGAGGGAAAGATGGTCGAGCGCCCAGTGCTGAACGGCCTGGATTCGCCCATCCGTTGCGATCTGGGCGGCAAGATGGGCGCTGAACTGTGACTGGCCACCCGGCCGTTTGAGGAAGACCACGAGGCGGCGCGCGACGGTCAAGGCCAGTTCGCGGCCATGATCGTCTTCGATCAGCTTGAGCGCAAGGTCGATGCCGGCGGTAACCCCTGCCGATGTCCAGAGCGGGCCATCTTCCACGTAGATCCGGTCCGGCTCGATCCGGGCTGCGGGGAATTTCTCGGCCAGTTCGGAGGCGTGCTGCCAATGGGTCGTGGCCCTCAGCCCATCGAGCAACCCGGCCGCACCGAGAAAGAAAGCCCCGGTGCAGACCGATCCGTAGCGGCGCGCCTGCGGGGCGCGGTTGCGCAGCCAGGCATGCAGCCCGGTGCTCGTATAGGCTTGGGCGTAGGACGGCGTGCCGGCGACCAGGAGGGTGTCAATCGCGCCCTCATCCTCGAAGATCGAGGATTCGGCAACGATGGACATGCCGCCCACCTTCACGACCCGGTCGCTTCCGGCCGACAAAAGACGGACGGCATAATGGCAGCGACCGGGCGCCTGGCGGTTGGCTTCGAGGAAAGCATCAAGCGGTCCGGCGAGGTCAAGCGACTGAGCGTTCTCCGGAACGATGATCACCACGGGCTGCGGCCGAACTTCGGTCATGTCAGCCGCTACGCATGCCGCTTTCGCCGGCTGCGATCAAGACCGCTTGGCGCGCTCATGGAAGATCGACCCGATGAAATCGAGGCTCGTCCGGGCCGCGAGCAGCGAGGTGATACCGGAAGGGTCATAAGGTGGCGATACCTCGACCAGATCGACACCGACGACGTTGAGGCGCCTGGCCACTTCGCGCAGGATGTCCTTCACCTCGTAATAGCTGAAACCGCCATGGGCGATCGTTGCCGTACCGGGCGCGATCGAGGGATCAAAACCATCGATATCGATCGAGACATACACGCGCTCGCCATCCGGGATATGCGCAAGGGCGGCCACAGCGCCGATGGCGCGGCATTGGCGCAAGCTGCGGATATGCGTGCCGTAGGCTTTTGCTGCCTCATAGTCCTTTTTGCCGACCGCGCCCATGTTGCGCACGCCGAGGGTGGTGATGCCCTTGACATGTGCCATTTCCGAAGCACGCCGCATCGGGCTGCCATGGCCCCAGCTGATGCCGCTACGCCCCTCGGAGAAATCGAAATGCGCATCGAGATGGACGATGTGGAACGGCTTTTCGTTGGAGAAGGCCGCGATCGTCGCCATGCTGATGGCATGATCGCCGCCGAGAATATAGGGCATCGTCTTCGCATCGAGCAGGGCGCGAACGGCCAATTCGGCATTGGCCAGGCTGCGCCTGACATCGGCATAGACAACGTCGCTATCGCCGGCGTCGACAATTTTCACCTCTTCCGCGGTGAGATACGTGACCTCATCCTCGAAATCGAAAACGCCCGTCGGGCCGAAACCGTGGAACATCGAGAGTTCGCGAATGGCACGAGGCCCGAAGCGGGTTCCGACGCGGTAGCTTGATGCGGTGTCGATCGGCACACCCAGAATGGCAACGTCAGCGCCGTCGAGCTGATCCCAGTCCGTGCAGGCGGGTTGGCCGGCAAAGGTCACCAGCCCCGCGAATGGCGGGTCCATCCGCTCCGGCATATTCCGGCTGATTTTCTCGGTCTTCATGGGGATCCTTCCTTCACCCGCCGCGATGCGCGCGGCGGGGTTGGACATTGTGGGAGTTCAGCAGATTTCTTCGATGACACCCTGGCGTTCGTAAGCGCGGCGCACCGAAGGAAGCGCGGTGACCATGTCGAGCAGCTTGGCGATGGCCGGGCGAGCGCGGGGCGGTTTGGCCATCGGGCGGGCCCAGCGGGCGAGCATGACCAGATAGAAGTCCACGGCACTCAGGCTGCCGCCCAGGAAGAGCGGGCCATTCGCCCGGAGATGCTGCTCGATAACGTCCAGATAAGCACCGGCGCGGGCTTCGGCGCCGCGCTTCACAACCGCCGTTGCGGCGGCGTCGGCGCCGGTGAGGCGATCAGGATACTGCCAGATCATCAGCTCTTCCTGCAGCGAGTTCGTGAGGAACGTCAGCCATTGATAGAATTTCGCGCGTTCCGGCGTGCCAACTTTCGGCGCGAGGCCGGCCTGTGGATGTTGATCGACCAGATGCAGGCAGATTGCCGCCGCTTCGAACAGGGCCGATCCGTTGCTAACCAAAGTGGGAATGCGGCCATTCGGATTGATCTCCAGATATTCAGGAGATTTCTGCGCATTCCTGCCGCGCTCGACAAGCACGAGTTCGTAGGGTTGGCCGAGCTCTTCGAGCACCATCTGCGGTGCGGCATTGGCGTTGCTGGGAAAATAATGGAGTTGATACATCTTCGTCTCTCCGATGCGGTGGTTTTACCTCCTGAAAAAATAGCTTTGCCGGGTATCGGCCACAACGAGACAAAGCCGTCGATTCCGGCCAAACTCGCGCCGATTATGGCCGTCTCGGCGTTGGCTTGCTTCAGCGGGCTGGTGAGACACAGGCAGGTCACGTGCGACAGGCACCGTGGACACGTTCAGCGTTTAACGGCAAAGTTGGACGCGTATTGGAAATCCGCACCGCAAGAAAAATACAAAATCGTTTTGGGGAACGTCCGACATGCCGCACTTTCAAGAACAACATCTGCGCGCCGTCACCTCACTGATCGTTAGCCGTATGGGCAGCGATGCGGAGGAAGCCGCGCTCGTCACAGACCATCTGCTGCGCGCCAATCTGGCCGGGCATGACAGCCATGGCGTCGGCATGTTGCCGATCTATGTGCGGCTGCTGCGCGAAGGCCTGCTGGTGCCGAACCAAAGCCTGCAAACCGTCCTGGATTTCGGCGCGCTGCTGGTGTTGGAGGCGGGGCATGGGTTTGGCCAACGCATGGCGGCCCAGGCGGTCGACCAGGCGATCACCCGCGCGAAAACCTTGGGCGCCTGCGTGTTAGGTTTGCGCAATAGCGCACATATCGGCCGCATCGGCACCTATGGCGAGCAGGCCGCGGCGGCCGGCATGGGCTTTATCGGCTATGTGAACGTCACCGACCATTGGGACATCTCCGCCCCCTACGCGTGCGCGGAAGGCCGGCTGGGCACCAATCCGTTTGTCACCTCCGTGCCTGGGCCTGAAGGGCCGTTGCTGCTGGATATGGCCACCACCACCATCGCCGCCGGCAAGGCGCGCGTCGCCCGGAATAAGGGGCAAAATGTGCCGCCCGGCTGCCTGCTGGACGCCGATGGGCAGCCGACCGTGGACCCGACGGGCTTTATCGATGAGCGGATCGGCGCGCTGACCACCTTCGGCGCGCATAAGGGCTCGGGCCTGGCGGTGATGTGCGAGATCATGGCCGGCGCCATCGGCGGCGGGCAGCGCGCCGGCGAGCCGTGCCGTGGCGGCATCGTGAACAGCATGTTCGCGGTTCTGGTGGATTTGGCCCCCCTCGGTGGAGCGGATCTGCAAGGCGCGGTGCAATCCACGCTCGACCATATCCGCGCCGCACGCATCGCCCCTGGCTTCGCGGAAATCCTGCTGCCCGGAGAGCCGGAACGCCGGGTCGCGGCCACGCGGCGGGCGCAGGGGATCCCCGTAGACGAAATGAGCTGGGCGCAAATCCGGGAAGCGGCGGCGAGCCTTGGGGTTACTGAAGCTGAGTTGGAGGCTTGCGCGTAAAGAAAGTGGCCGCTTTTTGAAAAAAGCGGCGCAAAAACTTCTTTTACTCCGGGCCGGTGGCTGTGAAACCAGCACGGCCCAAGCTAACAAAGTTTTTTTGCTACTTTTTGTTCACAAAAAGTAGCCTTTCTTCCTATCTAACTTCCTTCACCTCAGAGCACGGCGGTGATGCCGCCATCGACATAAATGATCTGGCCATTGACGTAGTCTGACGCGGCGGAGGCGAGAAAGACGGCCGTGCCAACCAAGTCTTCCGGCCGCCCCCAGCGCTGCGCCGGCGTGCGGGCGCGCAGCCAGGATGCGAAATCCGGATTTTCTGCCAGCACGGATGTCATGTCAGTCAGCATGAAGCCCGGACCGATGGCGTTGGCCTGGATTCCGTGCCCCGCCCATTCGGCGGCCATGGCTTGGGTGAGCAGTTTTATGCCGCCTTTGGCCGCCGCATAGGGCGCCACGGTGGCCCGCGCCAACCCGCTCATGAGCGAGCCGATATTGATGATCTTCCCATGGCCACGCGGGATCATCCGCTTCGCCGCCTCCCGTCCGATCACGAAGGCGCTGGTCAGGTTCGTGTCGATGACGCGCTGCCATTCCGCCGTGGCCAATTCGACCATCGGCTTACGCAGCTGGATTCCGGCATTGTTGACGAGGATATCGACGCTGGTGCCGGCGTCATCCAGCCGGGCGAACGCGGCTGTGACCGCGGCTTCGTCGGTTACGTCGAAAGGAAGTTCCTGCACGCGATATCCGGCCTCCCGCAGCGTTGAAGCCGCCGCGCTGAGCCGGGCCGCATTGGCGCCGTTCAGCACGATGGAAGCTCCGGCCGCCGCCAGGCCCGCCGCAATCGCCTGCCCCAATCCACGGGACGAACCCGTGACGAGGGCTGTGCGGCCGGAGAGGTCAAAAAACGTCTGTGCCATTTCGAACCAATTTCCTTTTTGTTTCGCGAAAGGAAGGCTTCTTTTTGTGAACAAAAAGAAGCAAAAAAACTTTATTCATTTACACCTTGCTGGTTTCAACGCCGCAGGCCCAGGCCAAAAAAAGTTTTTGCGCCGCTTTTGATCGAAAAAGCGGCCGCTTTCTTCGCCTCACCCCACACCATAGCTTGCCCCCAGCAACGCGCTTTTGAACGAGCTGTCTTGCAGAAGATTGGCGCTGCTGTCCGCGCGGATGATCCGGCCTGTCTCGAGCAAATAGGCGCGATGGGCGATGCGCAGGCTGAGATTCACATTCTGCTCGACCAGCAAGATGGTCATGCCTTGGCGGTTGAGGTCTTCGATGGTCCGGAACACCTGTTTGACGATGACAGGTGCGAGGCCGAGCGAAGGTTCGTCGAGCATCAGCAGCTTCGGGCGGGCCATCAAGCCGCGTCCGATCGCGAGCATCTGTTGCTGGCCGCCGCTCAACGACCAGCCCATTTGCGTGTAAAGGCGCTTCAGGTCGGGAAAGATATCCAGCACGCGCTCGATGTCCTGCTCTGTCTCGCGCCGCGTGACACGACGATTAGAGGTTCCCATGATCAGGTTTTCACGAACCGTCAGGCCGGGAAATACATGCCGCCCCTCCGGCACATGAGCGATGCCCATCCGCACCACTTGCTCGGGGCTGAGACGGTCGATCGGCTGGTCCTGAAAGGTGATGTTGCCGCGCGCGGGGTGGAGGAGGCCGGAAATGGTTTTCAGCGTGGTCGATTTTCCCGCGCCGTTCACGCCGAGCAGGACGATGATCTCGCCTGGCATGACGTCCAGGCTGATATCATGCAGTGCGCGCACCGCACCATAGTTCGCTTGGATGTTGCGGACCTTAAGCATAGGCGATGTCATCACCAAGATAGGCTTTCACCACGGCAGGATCCCGCAAGACATGAGCGACCGATCCCTCACTGATTTTCTGGCCAAAATCCATAACATAGGCACGGGTTGCAACGCTGGAAACGAATGACATGTCGTGCTCGATCAGGAGCATGGTCAGCCCCAAAGCGTGGATTCGATACAGGATTTGCGAGAGCGCCGCGGTCTCTTCATGATTCATGCCGGCAGCGGGTTCGTCAAGCAGAAGAAGGTCAGGCGAAGAGACAATGGCCCGGGCGATCTCGACAATACGCTGTTGTCCGTACGGAAGATTCTTGGCTTTGACATCGAGTCGATCAAAACCGAGAAAATGCAATATCTCTTGCGCCTTCCTTCGGGCGACCTCCTCTTCCCGGTAACCCAGCGGGCGTGACAACAGGGTGCCGACGAGCCCGACCGTGCCTTTCGAATAATAGCCCACGGCGACATTCTCGAGCGCCGTAAGTTCAGGAAAGAGGCGAATGTTCTGGAAAGTCCGGCAGATGCCGAGGCGGTTGATGGTGTTGGGGGGGAGGTTGCTGATGTCCTGGCCGCGATAGGTGATTGCGCCGGAGGTGGTGCTATAGATCCCGCTGAGCACGTTCAGAACCGTGGTTTTCCCCGAACCGTTGGGCCCGATAAGGACGGCGACATCGCCTTTGCAGATCGTAAGGTCAAGGTCCTGCACGGCCTTGATCCCGCCGAAATGTTTGCTGAGGGATTTGATTTCGAGGAGCGGTTCAGCTGTCGCAACCGGGCGGACAGGCGCCGAGGTGACGAGGCTTGGCTTAGCGTGCAGCGGGTCCTCAACTGTCGCCTTCCGCAGTTGACGGTTGAGTGAAGCGGCGCCGCGCAGCACCAGGCTATAAAGACCGTCAGGCAGAAACAGCACGACGACGACAATCAGGAACCCATAGATTGCAATCGTATAGGCGTGAAGGAATCTCAGGACTTCCGGGAGGAAGGTTATGAGTCCAGCACCCAAGCTGGTGCCAATGATCGATTCGCGACCGCCGACCAGCGTCATGGCGAAGAAAGAAACGGATTGGTAGAAATTGAAAACGTCAGGGCTGATATAAAGGGATCCTGATGCGTAAAGGATACCGCCGAGCCCACCTAAAGCAGCGGAGACGGCGAATGCCAGGACCTTGGTCCAGAAGACACTGATGCCGTTTGACGCAGCGGCAATTTCATCTTCCCGGAGAGCCAGAAGCGCCCAACCCAGCCGCGAGTTGCGCAGCCGATAGACAATGTAGGCGGCGATGCAGAACACGATCAGGGCGAACCAATAGAAAGTCAGGTCCGTCAACGCGCCGATACCGGGCAGAGCGGGACGCGGGATGTTTGAAATACCGTCAGCGCCACCGGAAAAGCCGCGCCAGTTGTTCAAAACGACCTGTGTGATGATTTGAAAGCCAATCGTCACCAGCGCGAGATAATGGCTGGCCAGCCGCAATGAGATGGCGCCGAGAAAAAAACCGAACGCCGATGTCACCGTAAGAGAGGCAACGATGCTCAGCCAGTAGGAGATGTTGTAGGTGACGGCCAGGACGGAAAAGACATAGGCGCCGATTCCAAAAAAGGCGGCTTGGGCAAGAGAAATCTGCCCGGAATAGCCGAGAAGCACCGTCAGGCCGAGTGCTGCGGTGGCATAGGAAACCGTGAGAATCAGCAGCGTTTGGTAATAGGCGCCGGTACGGCCCTCGGGGAGAAAAAGCGGAACAAGCGCAAGAATGATCGGGAATGGAAGAAACTTTAGTGTTTTTATGATCATGCGGTGTTCCTTGCGGAAAATCATGTGCCCTGAGGCGATAGCGGCACTAGACTTTTTGCGAGACCTTTTCGCCAAAAAGGCCGAGCGGCCGGAAGATCAAAAACAGGATCAGAAAGATGAAGGGAAACGCGTCGCGGTAGGCGCTGGACAAATAGGTGGCGCCGAACGTTTCGACCAAGCCGATGGCAATGCCGCCGAGGATCGCGCCCTTCATACTGCCGAACCCGCCGACGATCGCGGCGGCGAAGGCTTTCAATGCAATGCTCGCGCCCATCGTGGATGTCACCAAATAGACCGGAGCAATCAACAAGCCGGCAAGCCCGGTCAAGCCGGTGCTGATCGCAAAGGTCAGAGCGGCCATCTGGGTGACCCTGATGCCCATGAGGCGCGCGGTATCCGGATCTTGAGCCGTCGCCTGCAGCTGCTTGCCAAGCTTGGTATGTTCAAGGAACCAATGCAAGAGCGCCACCATGACGGCGGTGACGACAATAATCACGAGATACTGCGGATAAAGCGAGACGCCGGAGATGTGAACGGACTCGGTATGGAAAATGCTCGGCAGTTGATACGGCAGGGGACCATAGACGATCAGGAAAAGCTGCTCAATGAAGGTCGACGCACCGACCGTGGCGATCATCACCGGCAGGAAAGTGCGTGGGCGGTTGCGCACAGGTTGGTAGATGAGAAGTTGAAAAAGCGCGCCGCAACCGGCCGTAAGAAAAATTGTCAGGATGATGGCCAGCCACAAAGGCAGCCGGGCGCCTAATTCCAGGGTCACCATGAAATAGGCGCCGATCATCGCAAAATCGCCTTGCGCGAAATTCACGACGTTGACGGATGTGTAGATCAGGCCGAAGCCCAGCGCGATAAGGCCGTAAATGCTACCGACAGCGACGCCCGTTACGGCCAGTTGAATGAACTCGGATAACAAACGCCTTCTCCTGCGGTGCGTGCTGCATGGCGTCAATGAACGCCAAGGACTGCTCAAGCCTTCATCGAACCAATGAGGGCTCAAAGCGTTTCGTCGGCCGAGCCATTTTATGCCCTTCCTCAGTCAAGGACGGAGGGCAACGCGACTGGCTCGGCCTGTCACGGCTAAGAGGAACCAAACTCGACGAATTTGATCGGTTCAGCCGTTTTGTTCTTCATTTGCACCACCCAGTAACCGTGCAAACCATCGCCGTTTCGATCGAAACTATAGGTGCCCTCGAGCCCCTGATAATTCTGCACCGCGTGCATCCCCTTTTGGATGGCGCTTGCCGATGTGCCGTCGGCGGCCATCACGCGGGCGAGGACAGTCACGGCGTCGTACACCCAGGCGCCGAAGAGATCCGGCGGGCTATGATATTTTGCCTCGTACGCGATCGTGAAGGCTTTTGTTTCCGGTGTCCCCGAGGCGACGAAGTCCGACACGCCGTACGTGCCGTTCACCGCATTGCCGGCAAGCTGGATGTCAACGGCGGTGGCGATCGACGGCGAGCCCATGATTTTGATGTTCAAACCGAGCTGACGAAGTTGCTTCAGCATCTGCGCTTCGTCTTCGGCATTGGTCATATAGGTCTCGAGCGTATCCGCACCGGATCTTTTGACGTTTTCGAGATATGACGTGTAATCCTGCGTGGCGGTTGTATAGCCCTGGTCGCTCACGATTTGGGCGCCGTCTTTTTTCAGCGCCTCGATCAGCAGATTGTTGCCTGCGGACCCGAAGGCATCCGTATCGTAGAGAACCGCGACCGTCTTGCTGCCCATCGCGCCGGTTGAGTACGCCGCCATCGC
Organism: Acidocella sp.; assembly: GCA_035493735.1. Classification (GTDB taxonomy): domain Bacteria; phylum Pseudomonadota; class Alphaproteobacteria; order Acetobacterales; family Acetobacteraceae; genus Acidocella. The sequence goes on along the minus strand of DATJHR010000157.1, from coordinate 8,586 downwards.
TTGCGAGGCATAGGTATCATTCGGGCGGAAGCGAAAAACCCAGGGGTTTCCGACATGTGTCAATTTCGGGTCGGTGCCGCCAATGAGTGTGGGGATCTGGTCACGCAGAACGTAGGGGAGTGTGGCTTGGACAATGGTGCTGCGCACCGAGCTGATAATCGCCACGATATTGGGGTCTGCGGCGAGCTTTTGATAAGCGGAGACGCCGGCCTGGTTTTGCCCGCGATTGTCTTCGACGATCAATTTCAGCATCTGTCCATGAATGCCGCCATGCGCATTGATCTGATCGACGGCCAGTTGGGCGCCATTGACTTTGTGGCTTCCGCTCAAGGCGGCCGGACCCGACAGGTCAGCCAGCATGCCAATTTCAATTGTCCCGCCCGCCGCGTCGGCATTGTGGGACATAACAAGCAACATAGCTAAGCCAACCCCCAAAATCGGACCGTTGGACATGTGTTTCCCCATGATTTTTATAATTTATGTGTAAGACCGGTATGCGGTGCCCAACTCAAAGTCAAGAAAAAAGGCGTTTGGGTGCAAGCGCATGCCGCCGATTTTCCGCATGATGTCATCTTGTCCAACCGAATGAACGTGGGTGTACGGTCAGCAGTGCAGAGAGGTGTTGGGATGTAGAGCGCGATGACCTTAAGTCAGATCGGCCAAGGCAAGGGGAAGGCTTCTTTTTGTGAACAAAAAGAAGCAAAAAAACTTTATTGACTCTGGGCCGTGGGCGTTGGCGGAGTCACAGACTCAGGCCCAGCATGGCAAAAGTTTTTGCGCCGCTTTTTTCAAAAAGCGGCCACTTTCTTTTGTCGACAAGCCGATTGGAGCACGAGTGATCTAAGGCATGCTCCGAACGCCCGAGAATGGGTCGTCGGCGACCGCGACGAACTGCTGGAGTCCGGCGCTAGCGCCGCCGTGCGCATGTCATGTTTGCTCAACAAAGGTTAACCGTGTCGCCGGTGCTTGAGATTGTCGCCAAGCGTTAATTGTTGTAGCAAAAATTACAAGACCGCAGAGTTGGGGCTCAAAGGTGGGCAAGCGAACCAGTGATCGCGCTCGACGGCTGGACGGGCGCGGGTCGCGCGTGAAGGAGTGACTACAGCGTGGGGTTTCTGAGACTGGCTTCGGGCTGCGCGCTGGCACTGCTTGCGGGGTGCACGACTTACAAGGCGGCGCCACTCTCGCTGGCGCCGCCGCTGGCCTCATCACTGGCGGCGCTGGATCGGACTGTTCCAGGCGGCGGCACGATCGACATCTCCCTCCCCCTCTCGCCCCAGGACGCGGCGCGCCTCGCGCTCCTAAACGATCCTGCGCTCGCCGCCGCGCGGGCGGCCCACGGCGTCGCGGCGGCGCAACTTTTTGCCGCCGGGCTGCTGCCGGACCCGATCGTCAACGGCGCCTATCAGGCCCTGATCTCGGGGCCTGCGGTCGCGCCGGCGATCAGCGGCGCCATCGCCGAAGACTTGTCGGCCCTCGTCACCTACCGGGCGCGGACAGCCGCCGCGCGGGCCCGGGTCGGGCAGACCGACGCCGACATTCTCTGGCAAGACTGGCAGGTTGCAAGCCTGGCCGAGATGCTCGCGATTGCCCTCGCCGCCGACCGGGCGACGCTTGCGGCGCTCGACGCCGAGCGGCAGGCGCTCAGGCGCGTCGTTACCGCCGCGCAGCACGCGGTCGGCACCGGCAATCTCGCGGCGGACCAGGCCTCGGCCGCCCTCGCCAACCTGGCGGCGGCCGACGCCGCCCATAATACGGCGGAGCAGCAGCACGATACGGACCAGGCCGCGCTCGACGCGCTGCTCGGCCTCACGCCGGACGTGAACGTGCCGGTGGCGCCGCCCGATTTCGCGCCGATCAGCACGGCTGCCGTCACAGCCCTGGTGCGGACGCTCGCCGACCGCCGGCCCGACCTGATCGCGCTCCGCTTCGGCTACCACGCGGCGAATGCCGATCTGCGCGCGGCCATCCTTGGGCAATTCCCGGGCATATCGCTCGGCGTGAGCGGCGGATCGGACACCAGCCAGGTCGTCTCGGTCGGCCCCTCCTTCTCGCTCAGCCTGCCGATTTTCAACCGCAACCGCGGCACGGTGCGCGTGGCCACGGCGACACGCGAGCAGCTCCGGGCCCAGTTCACCGCGAGCCTGGCCCAGGCGCAGGGCCAAGCCGAGGCGGCCCTGGTCGCCCTCGGCACACTCGCCGCCGAACGCGGCGCTGCGGCAGCGGCGCTGGCCTCGGCCGCCCATGACGCCGCTACGGCGAGGCAGGCCTTCGACGCCGGCGCGATTGATATCCGCACCTATGCCGACCTGCTCTCCGCCGCCGAAAGCCGACGCGTCGAGCTGATCGCGATCGACCAGAAGATCCAGACCGGACGCGTGGCGCTCGCGAGCCTGCTCGGTTTCGGCCTGCCGGAGGTGCAGGCTGGCACATTCCAGAGGAAGTCATGATGAAGCTTGCCGTCCTCCTCGTCCTTGCCACGATCGTCGCCCCGCTCCTGCTCGCCGGCCCGGCATGCGCAGATGAGGGCGGATCGGTTGCCGTCCAAGTGGTGCCCGTCACGCGGGGCGTGATGGCCCTCACCGTCACTGGCTATGGCGTCGCCGCACCGGGGCCAGGAGATGAAGCCGTGCTCACCATCGGCGCGGCCGGCATCGTCGAGACCGTCGACGTAACCCCGGGCGCACAAGTTCACGCCGGCGCCCCGCTCCTCACCGTGGCGGCCGATCCCGCGGCCCGATCCGCCTATCTCCAGGCCCAGGCGGCGGTGGCCAGTGCGCTGGCCGCGCGGACGCATGTGCTGGCCCTCTTGGCGGGCCATCTCGCCACCAACGATCAGCTGGCCAGCGCCAACCAGGCCGTCGCCGATGCCCGCGCCGCGCTGGCGGCGCTCACGCATGAGGGCGCGGGCGAGGCCGCGCGGGTGATCCGCGCGCCGGGTGCCGGCGTGGTCACCGCCATTCCGGTACAGCCCGGCGCGCGGGTTGCCGCAGGAAGCGTGGTCGCGACCGTGGTGGGCAGCGCCCATCTCGTTGTGCCGGTCGGGCTCGACGGTACGGACGGGGCGCGCGTGCATGTGGGCGACGCGGCCATGGCCACACCGGCAGCCGGCGGCCCAACCATTGCCGGCAAGGTGCTCTCGATCGGCGGCATGATCGACCCGCAAAGCGGGCTGATCGATGCGACCGTCGCCCTGTCCTCAACGACGCGTCCCGGCACGTTGTTCACCGTGCGCATCACGACCGGCAGCGTCTCCGGCTTCGCCGTGCCGCGCGACGCGGCGCTGCCGGACGACGAGACCGGCGGCATGGCGGTTTTTCAGGTGAAGGACGGCAAGGCTCTGAAAGTCCCGGTGCAGGTACTCGCGAGCCATGCCCAGAGCAGCATCGTGACCGGCAAGATCGCGCCGGCTTTGCCCATCGTGACAGAAGGCGCCTATCAGCTCGATGACGGGACGGCGGTTCGGATCGATCCCCCATCCGGGACCGCGCCATGATCCTTTCGGCTTTCGTCGAGCGCCAGCGGCGGGCGATCCTGCTGGTGATGGTGGTGCTGGCGGTGGGCGGGATTCTCGCCGCCTTCTCGTTGCCCGTCGGCCTCTATCCCAGCACCGCCTTCCCGCGCATCCGCGTCACGATCGATTCCGGGGAGCGTCCGGCGCAGGAGATGGTGCTGCAGGCGACCATGCCGGTGGAGGAAGCGCTGCGCGCCATTCCCGGCGTGCAGGACGTGCGCTCCGACACCTCGCGGGGCTCCGCGCAGATCTTCGTCAGCTTCCCCTGGGGCAGCAACATGGCGCAGGCGGTGCCGCTGGTGGATGCCGCGATGAGCCAGGCGCTGCCGAACCTGCCGCCCGGCTCGACCTACACGGTTCTGCCGATGCGGCCGACCTCCTTCGACTTCATGGCCTATGCGCTGACCTCCCCCACCGTTTCGCCGACGAAGCTCTGGCAGATCGCGCAGCTCCAGCTGGTCCCTGTCCTGTCCGCGATCCCCGGCGTTGCACATGTCGCCGTGCTCGGGGGCGCCCCGCCGGAAGCGGAGGTCGAGGTCGATCCCGCGCGACTCGCAGCGTTCCACGTCACCCTCTCCGAACTCGAGCAGGCGATCGCCAATGCCAACGTCCTGCAAGCCGTAGGGCGCCTGCAAGACCAGGACCGGCTCTATCTGCTGGTGCAGGACAACGCGGTGGCCTCGATCCGGGCCCTGCGCGCCATCATCGTGCATGCAGGGCCGGATGGCGTGGTGCGGCTCGACCAGGTCGCGACGGTGACCATGGGGTCGGTGCCGCAATACATAGCCGTCGCGGAAAACGGCAAGCCCGCCGTGACAATCTCGGTCTTCCAGCAACCCGGCAGCGACCTCGTCACCGTGGCCGACGCGGTCCAGAAAGCGATGGCGGCGTTCAAGCCGCTTCTGCCACCGGACGTGCAAGTGACCCAATGGTACAACCAGCCGGCGCTGGTGCTGGCCGCGGCGGGTTCGGTCCGCGACGCCATCGTCATCGGCGTCGTGCTCGCCACCCTGGTGGTGCTGTTCTTCCTGCGCAACCTGCGCGTGACGCTCGTGGTCATGCTCGTCGTCCCCGCCTCGGTGGCGGCCTCGGTGCTCGTGCTCTCGCTGCTCGGCATGAGCTTCAACATCATGACGCTGGGGGGCATGGCGGCCTCGGTTGGGCTCGTCATCGACGACACCATCGTGATGGTCGAGCACATCGCGCGTCGCGCGGGGCATAGCCGCGCCGGCCTCGGGCGCGCGGCGGTGCTGCCTGCGGCAGCCGAGTTCCTGCCCCCGCTCTCAGGCTCCTCGCTCGCCACGCTGATCATTTTCGCGCCCCTGGCCCTCCTCTCCGGCGTCAGCGGCGCCTTCTTCAAGGCGCTCTCCATCACGATGGCCTCCACGCTCGCCATCTCCTGGCTGTTCGCCGCCTTCGCGCTCCCGGTGCTGGCGCGCAGTCTGATCAACTTCGAACGCTGGCACGATCCGCTTGAGGCCAAGGAGGACCGGCTCGCCCGCTGGCACGGCGCCTTGCTCGACCGGCTGGTGCGGCGCCCAGTCTTGATCCTTGTCGGCATCGTGCCTCTGATCGTGTTCGCCACACTCGCCTATGCGCACGTGCCGACCGGCTTCATGCCGGATCTCGACGAAGGCGGCTTCGTGCTCGACTACAAGGCTGCACCCGGCACCTCGATCCTCGAGACCGCACGGGAGGTCGGCGAGATTGAGGCGATCCTGCGCGCCGATCCGGCGGTCGCGACCTTCTCGCGCCGCACCGGCGCCGGGCTCGGCGGTGACCTCAACGAAGCCAATAACGGCGACATCTTCGTGAAGCTGAAGCCGCTCGCGGACCGTGCGCCGATCTGGACCGTGATGGCGCGCGTCAGCGACAAGATCAACGCGACCGTGCCGGGCATCGAGTTCGACACCGCCCAGCTGATGAGCGACGAGCTTGGCGACCTGACCGGCGTGCCGCAGCCGATCGAGATCAAGCTTTCCGGCGACGATACGGCGCTGGTCGCGACCGCGCCCAAAGTCGCTGCCGCGATTGCAAAAATCCCTGGCGTGACGGGCGTCGATAATGGCCTTGTGGTCGCGGGCGATGCGATTGATATCCGCGTCGATCCGGCAAAGGCGGCGATGCTCGGGCTGAACCCCGGCGGCCTATCGCAAATGCTACAGACGGCACTCGCCGGCAGCGTGGTGACCGAGATGCCGGGCACGCGCATGTTCACCGGCGTCCGCATCCGGCTCGACCCGGACCAGCGGCGCTTCACCACCGACCTCGCCCAAATCCCCGTGCGGACGGCCTCCGGCGCCCTTGTGCCGCTTGGCAGCTTTGCCAGCTTCCACACGGTCTCGGGGCAACCAGAGATCAGCCGCGAGAACCTGCAGCGGATCGTCGCGGTCACCGCCCGCATCCAGGGCCGCGGAATCAGCGCCGTCATCGCCAATGTGCGCCAGACACTTGCTCAGCCCGGCCTGCTGCCGAACGGCATGACGTATTCGCTCGGCGGCCTCTACCAGCAGCAGCAGATGGCCTTCATCGGCCTGGCGAAAGTGTTCGTCGCCGCCCTTGCCGCCGAGTTCATCCTGCTTGTCTTCCTCTATCGCAGCTTCCTGCTCGCCAGCGCCATCGTGCTGACGGCGCTGATCTCGACATCGGCGGTGTTCATTGGGCTCTATGTCGCCGGCGTCTCGCTCAACATCACGGCCCTCATGGGCATGACCATGATTGTCGGCATCGGCAGCGAAATGGCGATCTTCCTGATGTCGGAGTTCGATGAGCTGCGGCGCGACATGCCGGCGCCGGACGCCATTTTCCAAGCGGCCCGCAACCGGCTCCGCCCCATCGCCATGACGACCCTCGCCGCGATCCTCACGCTGCTGCCGCTCGCCCTCGATCTCGGCCAGGGTGCGGGCATGCAGCAGCCGCTCGCGGTCGCGATCATCGCCGGACTGCTCGCACAGTTCCCGATGGTGCTGCTGGTGCTCCCGGCGGCACTGAGAAAAATCATCACCTAAAAAACAGAGGAATGAGCCGCCGCTCCGCGACGGCGAGGCGGCGGCATGTGCCCGTGTACGTGGCGTATCCGCTCCCCCTGTCAAGCAGCACATCATAAATCCCCCAGAACGCGCCTGATCTGCTATAGACCTTGTTGCCGTTGACTTTGCTGGCGGCGATCAGCCCGGCGCTGTGGTTCCCCGCCATCACCTCGGCGGGACGTGAACCTAGACTGAGGCGCGCTCGTATCCTGACGGTGAATTTTCGGCAACATAGAGTGCTGCGTCCAGGCGGACCACTTAAATGCAATGGTCCGCACGTCAAAAAACCATTTCCACGTCAACAGCGAGACAGAAAAATGGACCAAATCATCAAGGTTGCTCTTTCCGTAAACGGTCGCCCTCAAGAGCTGACTCTCGACCCGCGGACGACGCTGCTTGATGCGCTGCGTGAGCATCTCGATTTCACGGGGGTGAAAAAGGGTTGCGACCACGGTCAGTGCGGCGCCTGCACGGTGTTGGTGAACGGACAGCGCATCAATTCCTGCCTCAGCCTCGCGGTGATGCATGAGGGTGACGAGATCACCACGATCGAGACCGAGGAAAGCGCGATCATCGCCGCTCTGCAGGATGCCTTCGTCAGCCATGACGGATTCCAGTGCGGCTATTGTACGCCCGGGCAGATTTGTTCAGCGGCCGGCATGATCTCCGAGGCCAAACGCGGCATGCCCAGCTACATCACGGCGACGCTGGGCGACGAGACCGTCCGGCTGACCGAAGCGGAAATCCGCGAGCGCATGAGCGGCAATATCTGCCGCTGCGCTGCCTATCCCAATATCGTGCATGCCATCATGCAAGCCGCGGGAGCCGTGCCATGAGAGCTTTCACCTATACCCGCGCCCGCGACAGCGCGCAGGCGACGAACGCCGCGGCCAATGGCAAAGCCACAAAATTCATTGCCGGCGGCACCAACCTCCTCGATCTGATGAAATTGCAGGTGGAGGCGCCTGAGCAGCTGGTGGACATCAACAGAATCGGTCTCGACAAAATCGAGGACACGCCGGATGGCGGATTGAAAATCGGGGCCATGGTGCGCAACGCGGTGCTGGCAGCGGATCTGCGCGTGCGCACAAGATACGAAGCGCTGAGCCGCGCTCTTCTGTCCGGCGCGTCGGCACAGCTGCGCAACAGGGCGACCACCGGCGGCAATCTGCTGCAGCGCACGCGGTGCTATTATTTTTACGACACGACCAAACCCTGCAACAAGCGCAATCCAGGTTCCGGCTGTGCCGCGTTGGGCGGCTTCAACCGGATCCATGCGATCCTGGGCACCAGCGAACATTGCATCGCCACGAATCCATCAGACATGGCCGTGGCGATGCGGCTGTTGGACGCGACCGTGGCCACCGTGAAAGCCGATGGCAGCACCCGGGACATTCCCATCGCCGCGCTCCATAAATTGCCCGGCGACACGCCGGACCAGGAGACGATTTTGGCGCAGGACGAGCTGATCACGGCGGTCACGCTCCCGCCTCCGCCACCAGGACGGCAGATCTACCGCAAGATCCGCGACCGCGCCTCCTATGCATTCGCGCTGGTTTCGGTCGCGGCCATCATCGATCAGTCCGGCCGCGCGCGCATGGCCTTTGGCGGGCTGGCACCCAAACCCTGGCGCGTAGAAGCCGCCGACCAACAGACGGACGGAGATGCAATTGCTGATCAGGTGCTGCAGGGCGCGACCGGTCATGGCGCCAATGATTTCAAGATTCCGCTGACGCGCCGCGCCATTAAAGCTGTGCTGCGCGATTGAGAGAAAAGTGAAGGCTTCTTTTTTGAAAAAAAGAAGCAAAAAACTTTTTTAAACTGGGCCGCGCTTGTTTCGCTGTCACCGGCCCAAACAAGCAAAAGTTTTTGCGCCGCTTTTTTCAAAAAGCGGCCTCTTTCTTCAGGCTATCCGATTAGGGAAGGACATACGAATGGAATACGACACCCCGATCGCTGAAACGCTGATCGACCACGAGCGCCTCGTCGGTAAGCCGCTGGATCGTGTGGATGGCCCGCTCAAGGTCCGTGGCAAAGCGACTT
>DATJHR010000156.1:0-6498 GCA_035493735.1 Acidocella sp. | reverse complement strand
GTAACCGGGCTGGGGATCGCTTGGATTCTCGATGGGTTGGAAGTCACCCTGGTGGGCTCCCTGTCCGGGGCGATCGCGCAAAGCCCGGTGCTGCATATGTCGGCCGCGCGGGTCGGCGCCAGCGCCAGCGCTTATCTGGCCGGCGCGGTCGCCGGTGCGCTCGGCTTCGGCTGGCTGGCCGATCGGCTGGGGCGCAAGCGGCTGTTTGTGGTGACGGTGCTGGTCTATCTCACCGCGACCCTCGCCACCGGGCTCGCCTGGAGCTTCGCCAGCTTTGCCTTGTTTCGCGCCCTCACCGGCGCTGGCATCGGTGGCGAGTATGCGGCGGTAAACGCGGCGATTCAGGAACTCATCCCGGCGCGGCGGCGCGGTTTTACCGACCTGGTGGTGAACGGCTCCTTCTGGATCGGCGCGGCGATCGGCGCCGGCGGCGCCCTGATTGCGCTCGATCCCCGCCTGATGCCGCCGGAGTTGGGCTGGCGGGTCGCCTTTGGGCTCGGCGGGGTTCTGGGGCTCGGCGTGCTGGCCCTGCGGCGCTGGATTCCGGAAAGCCCGCGCTGGCTGATGACGCATGGCCAGCCGGAGGCGGCCGAGCAGGTGGTGCGCGGGATCGAGGCCCGCGTGGCGGCGGAAACCGGGCCGCTGCCGCCGGTACCGCCCAACCGGTTGCGGTTGCGCACCGATATCCGCTCCTGGTTCGGCGCCGGGATGGTGGCGCTGGTGACAAAGTACCGCCGGCGCACCGTGCTGGGGGTGGTGCTGATGGCGAGTCAGGCCTTCTGCTATAACGCGGTCTTTTTCACCTATGCCCTGATCCTTACGCGATTTTACGGCGTGGCGGCCGGGCGGGTGGGCCTGTTCATCCTGCCCTTCGCCCTGAGTAATTTTTTGGGCCCGCTATTGTTGGGGCGGCTGTTTGACGTGGTCGGGCGGCGGGTGATGGTCGCCGGAACCTATGCCGCCTCCGGCCTCCTGATGGGGCTGATTGGCGGGCTGTTCGCGCATGGCGGGTTGTCGGCGGTCGGGCAGACGATCTCCTGGACGGTGTTTTTCTTCATTGCCTCGGCGGCGGCCAGTTCCGCCTATCTGACGGTGGGCGAGAATTTTCCTCTGGAGGTCCGCGCGGTGGCGATCGCGCTGTTCTACGCCTTCGGCACCTTGGTGGGCGGCCTGGCGGGGCCTGCTTTGTTCGGGGCGCTGATCGAGGGCGGATCGCGGGGGGCGCTGATGTGGGGCTACGAGCTCGGGGCCGCGCTGATGCTGGTTGCGGCTGGGGTGGCCTGGCGGCTGGTCATCGCGGCTGAGCGGCGGCCGCTGGAGGAAGTTGCGCCGCCGCTCGCCACGGCTGCGGACTAGAAAGGAAGGCTACTTTTTGTGAACAAAAAGTAGCAAAAAAACTTTGTTAATCTGTGCCGTGCTGGTGAGAACGCCGCAGGCTCAAAGGCGCAAAAGCTTTTTTCAAAAGGCGGGCCACTTCTGATTCGACTCGGACGGCATTTTGCGCTTTGTTCTTGTTATGTTCTCTTTGGTTGTCGAGGCGGCGGCTCTGCCCAGTTTTTTGCGGGTGGGGAGCGCCGTGCACGAGCTGCGCGCCCCGGCGGGGACGGACGCGCATACCGGTTTCGCCGTGCGGCTCCTCTCGGCGCAGGCCGGCGCGGCGTCGATCCTCTGGGTCAGCGCCGCGCCGCTTTGGTATCCGCCCGGTCTGGCCTGGGCCGGGCTGGACCCGGCCCGCTGCCTGTTCGCGCAAGCCCGGGATGATGCGGAAAGCCTGAGTGCGCTGGAGACGGCGCTGCGCGGCGGCATGGCCGGGGTGGCGGCGTGCACGAAGCTCTCGCGTCTCGCCGCCAAACGCCTGGCCATGGCGGCCCGGCAAGGGGGCGGAATTGGCCTGGTGCTGCGCCATGCCCCGGCCCGTACAAGTGAGGATTCCACCGCCTTCGCCACACGTTGGCTGATCAGTCCGGCGCCGGGCGGGCCGGAAGTGCCCCGCCTGCGGGCGGAATTGCTCTACGCCAAGGCGGGCCGTCCAGGCGTGTTCTTCTTTGAGTTCGGAGCGATAAAAACTTTTGCTCCTTTGGGGCTGGGGCGCCGAAATGGCACGGGCCCAAATTAACAAAGTTTTTTTGCTTCTTTTTGTTCACAAAAAGAAGTTTCTGCTTCGCTTGCCTGTCTTGTTCGTGCGTATGAGGGAGATGGGAAATGGCGCGGCGCCGCCTGCTATCGCTCCAATTCGGCGCGCCGGATGAGCTTCCGGCCCTGGCGCTGTGGTGCCAGCGTTATACGCCGCTCACGGCCGTCGATCCGCCGGATGGGGTGATGCTGGACATTACCGGCTGCGCCCATCTGTTCGGCGGCGAGGCTGGGCTCAAGGCGCAGCTTCTGCGCCGCCTGCCGGGCGCGCGCTTGAGTATCGCCGACACCGCTGCGGCGGCCTGGGGTTTGGCGCGCTATGCGGCGCCCGGCATGGAAGATTTTTTGTCCCTGCCGCTCGCCGCCTTACGCCTGGAGGCAGACACCCTGGTGAAGCTCCGCCGCGTGGGCGTGCGGCACGTGGCGGATTTGCAGCGCCTGCCGCGCGCCGGGCTGGTAGCGGGGTATGGGGCGGAACCGGCCTTGCGTCTGGCCCAGGCGCTGGGCGAGGCGCCGGAAGCGCTGCGCTTTTACGCCGCCCCGCCGGACTGGCGGGAGGTGGAACATTACGCCGAACCGGTCCTTCTGCCCGCGCAGCTGCAGGCGGCCCTGCAACGGTTGAGCGTCAAACTCTGTGACCGGCTTGCCCGTGCAGCGCGGGGTGCCATGGCGCTCAGCGCGCGCTTCTACCGCATCGACCTTCAGTGCCCGGAGATTGCCTTGAAATTTGCGGCTCCCTGCCGTGATGCGGCGCAGATCGCCAAGCTGCTGGTGGAAAAACTGGCGCGGGAGGTCGATCCTGGTTTCGGTATTGAAGGTCTGGCCCTGGAAGCCCGTGCCACGGAGCCGCTGGCGCCGGTGCAGCGCGACATCGCGGGAGAGGCAGCTGACGGCGCAAACACGCTCAACACGCTGCTCAACCGGCTGGGGAGCGGGCGATTGTGGCGCGCGGCGCCCTACGCCTCCTACATTCCGGAATATGCCGCGCGGCGGGCGGCGGTGACGGTGCCGCCGGTGCCCTGGGCCAAACCGCCTCACCCAAGGCCCATGCGGCTGCTGCCTCGGCCAGCGCCGATTGCCGCCATTGCCCCGGTGCCGGATGATCCCCCGGTGCAATTCACCTGGGAGGGGCGGGTGCACCGGGTGCGCTGGGCCACCGGCCCGGAACGCATTGCCCGTGATTGGTGGTGCCATGCGCCGGATGAAACGCGCCCCGAGGCGGAAAAAATCCGCGACTATTACGTCGTGGAAGATCGGGAAGGGGCCCGTTTCTGGCTGTTCCGCGCCGGATTGCATGACGGTATGGCGCCGGCGCGCTGGTATCTGCACGGGTTCTTCGCATGAGCTATGCCGAGTTCCTCACAGCCAGCGCTTTTTCCTTTCTGGAAGGCGCATCGCATCCGCAAAGCCTGGTGGGGCGGGCGGCGGCGCTGGGGCACATGGCCATCGGCCTTGCCGACCGCAACAGCGTGGCCGGGGTGGTGCGCGCGCATATGGCGGCGAAAGAGGTGGGCCTGCGCCTGGTGGTGGGCAGCCGGCTGGCGCTGCAGGACGCGCCGGAGATGGTCTGCTATCCCACGGACCGCGCCGCCTGGGGGCGCCTGTGCCGGCTGCTGAGCCTGGGCAAAAGCCGCGCGCCCAAGGGTGATTTTCTGGTCCGCTTCGATGATATTTTGGCGCTGGCCGAGGGGCAGATTTTTATCGTCGTGCCGCCACCCGTGTTGAGGGATGATTTTGCCGCCTGGCTGCGCGGGGCGGCGGCAAAGTTACGCGGAAAACTCTACGTCGCGGCGGTGCGCCGCTACGCGCCGGACGATGCGGAGCGGCTGCTCACGCTGCGACATTTGGCGCAAGCGGCCGGCCTGAAACTCGTGGCGGCAAATGACGTGCTCTATCACGGGCCGGAAGCCCGGGAATTGCAGGATGTGCTGCGCTGCATCCGCCATGGCTGCACCATCGAGGAGGCCGGCTACCGGTTGGAGCCGCATGGCGAGCGGCACCTGAAACCACCGGCCGAGATGGCGCGGCTGTTCCATAAATTTCCCGAAGCCATGGAAACGCAGCGGGAGATTCTGGCGCGCATCACATTCTCGCTCGACGAGATCGCCTATGAATATCCCGACGAACCGGTGCCGCCCGGCCTCACACCGGATGCGCATCTGGCCGATCTGGTCCGTACGGGGGCCGCCTGGCGCTACCCGGCCGGCGTGCCGGACAAGGTGGCCGGGCTGCTCGCGAAGGAATTGCAGGTCATCGCGCAGCTCGACTATGCCCGCTATTTCCTCACCGTGCATGACATCGTCCGCTATGCGCGGGGCGAAAATATTTTGTGCCAGGGGCGCGGCTCGGCGGCCAATTCCGCCGTGTGCTTCGTGCTCGGCATCACCGCGGTCGATCCGGCGGAAAGCGATCTGCTGTTCGAACGTTTCGTCTCGGCGGAGCGCCAGGAACCGCCGGATATCGATGTCGATTTCGAGCATGAGCGGCGCGAGGAGGTGATCCAGTATCTTTACGCCCGCTATGGAAGGCATCGCGCCGCCATCGCCGCCACGGTGATTCATTACCGGCCCAAATCTGCCATCCGCGAAGTGGCCAAAGTGCTTGGCCTGACCGAGACCGTTGCCGCGACGCTGGCCGCGCAAAGCTGGAATGCGGGTGAGGACTTATGGTCCGACGATGATCTGCGCGCGGCCGGGCTGGACCCCGCGGCGCCCCGGCTGAAGCGCGCCGTGCTGCTCGCCCGCGAACTGGTCGGGCTGCCACGGCATCTCTCCCAGCATGTCGGCGGTTTCGTGCTCACGCGCGGGCGGTTGGATGAAAGCGTGCCGATCGGCCCGGCCGCCATGGCGGGGCGCAGTTTTATCGAGTGGGACAAGGACGATATCGACGCGCTGCACATGATGAAGGTGGATGTGCTCGCTTTGGGCATGCTCACCTGCATCCGCAAATGTTTCCAGCTGCTGGGCATTCAGGACCTCGCCGACATCCCCCGCGAGGACGCACGCGTTTACGCCATGCTGAGCCGGGGCGATACCGTCGGCGTATTCCAGCTGGAGAGCCGGGCGCAGATGAACATGCTGCCGCGCCTGAAGCCCCAAAAATTTTACGATCTGGTCATCGAGGTGGCGATCGTCCGGCCCGGGCCCATCCAGGGGGATATGGTGCATCCTTATCTGCGCCGCCGCCAGGGGCGGGAAGAGGTCACATATCCCGCCCGCGCCGGCGGCCTGCCCAACGAGCTGGAAGAGATTCTCAGCAAGACCATGGGGGTGCCGCTGTTCCAGGAGCAGGCGATGAGGATCGCCATGGTCGCGGCGGAATTTTCATCCGCGGAGGCGAATGGCCTACGCCGGGCCATGGCCACCTTCCGCAATCTCGGGACGATCCAGCATTTCCGCGCAATGCTGGTCGGGCGCATGGTGGCGCGGGGCTATGAGCCGGCTTTTGCCGAGGCCTGTTTCCGCCAGATCGAGGGTTTCGGCAGTTACGGTTTTCCGGAAAGCCACGCCGCCAGTTTTGCCTTGCTGGTCTATATCTCAGCCTGGTTGAAATGCCACCATCCGGCAGCGTTCGCGGCGGCGCTGCTCAATGCCCAACCGATGGGCTTCTACGCTCCGGCGCAGATCATCCGCGACGTGCGCGAGCACGGCGTGGAGGTGCGGCCGGTGGATGTGAACGCCTCCGCCTGGGATACGGTTCTGGAAGACGGGGGGCTGCGTTTGGGCTTCCGCCTGATTTCAGGGTTCCAGCAAGGCTGGGCGGAACGGCTGGTGGCGGCGCGCGGCGCCGGTTTCGCCGATTTTGCCGCTGTGCAAGCCGCGTCGCTGCCGCGCGCGGCGCTGGAACATCTGGCGGGGGCCGATGCGCTGCGCAGCCTCGATCTTTCCAGCCGCCCCGCCCTCTGGCGCATTGCCGGCGTGGAAACAGCGCCCGCTCCCCCGCTCTTGGCCGGTCTGCCGCGCCCTCATCCGGGCGCGGAACTCCCCTTGATGAGCTTAGGCGAGCAGGTGATCGCCGATTATCGCAGCACCGGCCTCTCGCTCCGCACTCATCCGTGCGCCCTGTTGCGGGACAGGCTGACTGCCGCCGGCGCCAGGAGCTGCGCCGAGGCGGCGCGGAGCCGAAACGGCGCGCGGCTGCGCACGGCCGGCATTGTGACGGTGCGTCAGCGCCCCGGCACCGCCAAGGGCACGGTGTTCATCACCATCGAGGACGAAACCGGCATTGCCAACATCATCGTCTGGCCCGCTTTGGTCGCCACGTTCCGCCAGACCATCATCAACGCCACCTTGCTGATCGTGGAAGGAAGGCTGCAGCGCAGCGATGAGGGTGTCACCCATATCACCGCCGAACGCCTCGCCGACC
>DATJHR010000155.1:0-2697 GCA_035493735.1 Acidocella sp. | reverse complement strand
CTTCCTCTAACCAGCGTTCGGTTCAAGCTCGCCCAGGCTAGCGACCAGCGCACGGAACGGTGGTGCTACGGCATCGCGCGGGATCTGGTGGATCGGGTGCGGCAGGCGGCGGGCCAGCGTGTCGGCGGTTTCTTGCAGGCTCACCGGGGCGCCGGGGCTCTCGTTCAGCACGATCGCGGCGATGGGGATGCCACGCACCACCAGCGCCTCGGCGGCGGTGATGGTGTGGCTGAGCGTGCCAAGATAGGTGCCCGCGACCAAAATGGCGGGGAGGCGCAGGGCCGCGATGAGGTCGACGATGAGATGCGTGTCGTCCAGCGGCACGGCGACGCCGCCCACGCCCTCGATCAGCAGCACATCCGGGGCCGCCTGGATCGCCGCCTCGCAAAAGGAGGTGAGGGCGGTGAAGTCGATGTGCCGCGCCTCGCGGGCGGCGGCCATGTCCGGCGAGAGCGGCGCCGCGAAGCGCCAGGGGGTAATGGCGGCGATGTTGCGCAGCGTGACCTTTTTGCCCATCGCGGCGAGCAGCCGCGCGGAATCGCAGGAGGCCGCCGAGGCCTCGTCAAAGCCCGAGAGCACCGGCTTGATGGCCGAAAAATCCAACCCAACCTGCCGCGCCGCGCGAATGATGTTGCCGGTGACGTAGGTCTTGCCGATATCGGTCCCGGTGGCGGTGACGAAGTAGCTGAGCATTGTCAGAGCCCTTTCCAGCCATAGAGCATGTGGTTAAACCTGACGGGAATTCGAGTAGAGGAGATTGCAGGTGCCGGAAAGCCATATTGCTGTCGAGCCACGCTGGAGCCGGGCCGACGTCGCCGCACTGCTGGCGCTACCGTTCCCGGAACTCCTTTTCCGCGCGCAGACCGTGCACCGCGAAAATTTCGACCCGACCCGGGTGCAGATTTCCACCCTGCTCTCGATCAAGACCGGCGGCTGCCCGGAGGATTGCGGTTATTGCCCGCAGGCGGCCGGCTATGAGACCGGCACCAAGGCGAGCAAGCTGATGGCGGTCGAGACGGTGCTGACCGAGGCGCGCGCCGCCAAGGAGAAGGGCGCGCAGCGTTTCTGCATGGGGGCGGCCTGGCGCTCGCCCAAGGACCATGATCTCGACACGGTCTGCGACATGATCGCCGGCGTGAAGGCGTTGGGTATGGAAACCTGCGTGACGCTCGGCATGCTCACCGGGCCGCAGACGGCCAAGCTGAAAACCGCCGGGCTGGACTATTACAATCACAATCTCGACACTTCGCCGGAATATTACGGCAAGGTGATCACCACCCGCGTCTATCAGGACCGGCTGGATACGCTCTCCCATGTGCGGGATGCGGGCATCAATGTGTGCTGCGGCGGCATTGTCGGCATGGGCGAGGATGAGGGCGACCGCGCCGGGCTGATCGCCGCTCTGGCCAGCCTGCCGAAGCCGCCGGAATCGGTGCCGATCAATGCGCTGGTGGCGGTCGAGGGCACGCCGCTGGCCAAATCCGCGCCGATCGATGCGATCGATTTCGTCCGCGTGGTGGCGGCCGCGCGCATCACCATGCCGAAGAGCTATGTGCGCCTCTCCGCCGGGCGCGAGGCGATGAGCGACGAGGCGCAGGCCCTCTGCTTCCTCGCCGGGGCCAATTCGATCTTCCATGGCGAGAAGCTGCTGACCACCAAGAACGCCACGGTCCGTCATGACGAGGCGCTGTTCGCCAAGCTGGGGATGCGCGCGGAATCGTGAGCTGGCTGGAGCAGGGCTGGCGGCATGTCTGGCTGCCTTACGCGCAGATGCAGACCGCGCCGCTGCCGCTGCCGGCGGTACGCACCGAGGGGAGCCGGATTTTTCTCGAGGACGGGCGGGTGCTGGTCGACGGCATCGCCTCCTGGTGGACGGCGTGCCACGGCTATAACCATCCGCACATCCAACAGGCCGTCCGCACCCAGCTGGAGCGCCTGCCGCATGTGATGTTCGGCGGCCTGGGCCATGAGCCGGCCTACCGGCTCGCCACGCGCCTTGCGAAGCTTCTGCCCGATCCGTTGAATCGCGTGTTCTTTACCGATTCCGGTTCGGTCGCGGTGGAAGTCGCCATCAAGATCGCGGTGCAGGCGCGGCTGAACCAGGGCGAGCGCGGGCGCACGAAGATTCTCAGCTTCACCGGCGGCTATCATGGCGACACGCTGGGCACGATGGCGATCTGCGACCCGGAAGAGGGGATGCACAGCCTGTTTGCCGGCCTGCTGCCGGAGCATCCGGTCGTGCCGCTGCCGCGCGACGAGGCCAGCATCGCCGCGTTCGAAGCCTATCTCGCCCAGCATGCCGGCACGCTCGCCGCCATCATCGTCGAGCCGCTGGTGCAGGGCGCCGGCGGCATGGTGCTGCATCCGCCAGAGGTGCTGCGGCGCTTGCGGGTGGCGGCGGACCAGTACGGGCTGATGCTGATTTTCGATGAGATTTTCACCGGCTTCGGCCGCACCGGCACGATGTTCGCCTTCCAACAGGCCGGCGTGGTGCCTGACATCATCACCCTCTCCAAGGCGCTGACCGGCGGCACGCTGCCGCTCGCCGCCACCATCGCCAGCGACGATCTGTTCGCGGCCTTCCTTTCCGACAGCCCGACCACGGCGCTGATGCACGGGCCCACCTTCATGGCCAATGCGCTCGGCTGCGCCGCCGCGAACGCCTCGCTCGATCTGTTCGAAACCGAACCCCGGCTC
>DATJHR010000154.1:0-2445 GCA_035493735.1 Acidocella sp. | reverse complement strand
AGAAATGGGCGCTCGCGGTTCGCAAGTCCGACTTGGTCGGGGTATGGAACCCCACGCTACCCTTGGTCAAGGTGATATTATGACAAATTCCGACGAAGATCTCCCCCGGCCGACAAAAAAACTTCTGCTTCCCCCGCCGCTCGACTTGCTGGGGGTCGAGGAGCTGGAGGCCTATATCGCCGATCTCGAAGCCGAAATTCTGCGGGTGCGGCAGGCGATCGGCGCGAAACAGGCGCATCGCAACGCCGCCGCCGCCTTCTTCAAAACGCCGCCCCAGGGCTAGAAGCAAGAAAGTAGCCGCTTTTTGAAAAAAGCGGCGCAAAAACTTTTACTATGCTGGGCCTAGGCTGTGTCGCCGCCCAAGCCCATGGCCCAGCATAACAAAGTTTTTTTGCTTCTTTTTGTTCACAAAAAGAAGCCCTTTCCTTTGCTTGCTTACGCAGCCCCGTGCGCCGGAAGGCTGGACCCGGCCGCCAAACTCACCCATTATCGCGCCTTAAGAGCCTGATTTAAGCGGGCGATTCATTTTTCGGGACGATCGCCTCCAACGGAGCCACGGATATGCTGCAGACCAGCCGAACCTTCAAGGAAAACGCCACCAGCGCCATGGCAAATGCCGGGCTGCAGCGGGCGCTGACCCGGGCGCGGCCACAATATGCGAAAAAGCGTTTGGCGGCGGTGGAACGGCTGCCGGAATTCGAGGCGCTGCGCGATGAAGCCCGGGACATCAAGAACCACGCGATCGCCAACCTGGATTTCTACCTGGAAACCTATGCCGCCAATGTGGAGAAGTCCGGCGGCATCGTGCATTGGTGCGCCACCGCCGAGGACGCCCGCAAGACCGTGCTGGAGATCGCCCGCAAAGCCGGCGCGAAGACCGTGACCAAGGGCAAGTCGATGGTCACTGAGGAGATCCACCTCAACGACTATCTGGAAGCCAATGGCGTGACCCCGGTCGAAACCGACCTCGCCGAATATATTCTGCAGCTGCGCCACGAGCCGCCCAGCCACATCATCGGCCCGGCCTTCCACCTCAACCGCGAGGATTGGGAGGAGACCTTCCGCAAGAGCCACACCGACCTGCCCGCCGACCGCGTGTTCCGCGACGCGCGGGACATCCAGTCCGAAGCGCGGCTGCAATTGCGGAACAAATTCTTCGCCGCCGACATGGGCATCACCGGGGCCAATTTCCTCATCGCCGAGACCGGCACCTCGGTCATCGTCACCAATGAAGGCAATGGCGATCTCACCCAGACCCTGCCGCGCGTGCATGTGGTGGTCACCAGCATCGAAAAAGTGGTGCCGACCGTCGAAGACACGCTGTCTCTGCTGCGGGTGCTGGCGCGCTCGGCCACCGGGCAGGATATTTCCGTCTACACCACCTTCTCCACCGGCGCCCGCCGCCCCGGCGATCCGGACGGGCCGGAGGAATATCACGTGGTGCTGGTCGATAATGGCCGCTCCGGCATGGTCGGCACGGAGTTCCAGGAGATGCTGCGCTGCATCCGCTGCGCCGCCTGCATGAATCACTGCCCGGTCTATGGCGTCGTCGGCGGCCATGCCTACGGCTCGACCTATCCGGGGCCGATGGGCTCGGTGCTCACACCGATGCTGGTGGGCGTGGACGAGGCCGGGCAACTGCCCAATGCCAGCACGTTCTGCGGCAAATGCGAGAGCGTGTGCCCGGTGAAAATCCCGCTCACGGGGCTGATGCGGCATTGGCGCGAACGCGAGTTCGAGCGCCACCTCACGCCGTCCGCCATGCGCTACGGGCTGAGCTTCTGGGCCTGGTTCGCGCGCCGGCCCGGCCTGTACCGGTTCGGCACCCGCATGGCGGCAATCGGGCTCGGCCTCCTCGGCCGCCGGGGCGGACATCTGCCGCGCCTGCCCTTCCTGGGCGGCTGGACCAAAGGGCGGGATTTCCCGTCTCCCGAAGGTGACACGTTCTTCGCCCGTTACGCAGCGGCGCAGCGGCAGCGCAATGCGGGAGGCCGGTCATGAGCCAGGATCCCGGCCGCAGCGCCATCATCGGCAATATCCGCCGCGGGCTGAAGCGCGGCCCCTTGCCCGCCGACCAGCAAGCGATGCTGGCCGGGCGGCTTGCGACCCATCCGCGCCATCTGGTGCCGGCGCGCGGCCAGGGCGATTCCGCTCGCCTCGTGGCCTCGTTCATGGACAATGTTCTGCGTGAATTCGGCACGGTGCAGCGCCTGCCTGATTTTGCCGCCGTGCCGGGCGCGATCAGCGCCTATCTCGCGGCGCAGAACATCGCCGCGGAAATCACGGTATCGCCGCACCCGGAACTGCAGGCGATTCCGTTCGCGGACACGCCGCTCCTCAAGGTCCGATTCGGCAAGGCCGAACCGACCGACCCGGTCACCGTAACCCAGGCTTTCGCCGGCATCGCCGAAACCGGCACGCTGATGATGCCCTCCGGCCCGGAAC
>DATJHR010000153.1:0-12475 GCA_035493735.1 Acidocella sp. | reverse complement strand
GCCGTATTAGGCCTGGCGGCGCTGCTGTTCGCGCCGGCCCGGCCGGCGGCAGCGGACCCGACGACGATCGGCACGCTGGTTTCGGTGGCGGGCGCGCCGTCGAACCAGCTTTACGGCTATGGGCTCGTGGTCGGCCTGCCGGGAACCGGCGACCAGACCACCGAGGTGCCCTATACGCAGCAGGCGATCCTCAACATGCTGCGCAACATGGGTGTCGCGCTGCCGACCGTGACCTTCATGCAGCCCAACGACGTTGCCTCGGTGATGGTGACGGCGGAAGTACCGCCCTTCTCCCATGCCGGCCAGCACGTGAACGTCACCGTCTCGGCCATGGGCAACGCGACCTCACTGAATGGCGGCGTGCTGCTGCCCACCCCCTTACGCGGCGGCAATGGCGTGATCTATGCCCAGGCGCAGGGGCCGCTTCTGGTCAGCGGTTTTTCCGCCGGCGCCAATGGCAGCACCACCAGCGTCAACGTGCCGACGGTCGGTTCGCTGCCCGGCGGCGCGATCATCTCGACCACCATTCCGGCCAGCTCCTCGGAGAACGGCGTCACCCAGCTGCTGCTGAACGCGCCGAGTTATCAGACGGCGCAACAAATCGCCGACCTGGTCAATGCCGCCTACGGGCCAAACACGGCCAATGCGGTCTCTCCTGGCGAAGTCGATTTGCGGGACAACGCCAGCGATCCGGTCCGCTTCATCGCCGGCGTTCTGTCGCTGCCAATCACCCCGGCGGCGCAGGAGCCGACCATCGTGGTCGACGCGCAGAGCGGCACCATCGTCATGAATGCCGGCGTGACGCTCGGCCCGGCCGTGGTCTCGCATGGCGACCTCACGGTGAGCATCCAGACCACCAATAGCGTCAGCCAGCCTAACCCCCTCGGCCGCGGGCAGACCGTCGGCGTGCAGAACAGCGTGGTCAGCGCTTCCCAGGGCAAGGCCAGCGTCGTCGCCTTGCCGCGCGCGACCACCCTGGCTGATGTGGCGCGGGCGCTGAACGCGGTGGGCGCCTCGCCCTCCGACCTCATCGCCATCATCGAGGCGCTGAAACAAGCCGGCGCCATCAACGGCCAGCTCAAGGTCATCTGATGATCGTCGAGACGTCGCCCGCCCCCGCCACCGCGACCAGCGCAGCCGGCGAAACCCGTACCGCGGCGACCGTCAAGAAGCTTGCCGGTCTGCTGTGGGACGACATGCTCACGGCGCTGAACCAGACCGGCTTTTCCGCCGATGCGCTGGGCACCGGCGGCGACAGTTTCCAGAGCATGTTCATGTGGGACATCTCACAGAGCGACATGGGCAAATATGACGGCACGCTGGTCGCCGCGGCGCTGCGCCAGTTCGGCGCGGAGGCCAATGGCGTCGGCGCAGGCGCCGAGGTGCCGGCTGCCGGCGGCCTCGCGGCCACGGCGGGCACGCCACCCACCACGCTGGCGACCATCGAAGCGGCCGGCGGCACCATTACCGCCACGCCGCTGGCGGCGCCCGATGCCAGCGTCGCCGGCACGCAGAACGGCTCGCTCCTCACCCAGGCCAAGGATTTCGCGCGCAGCGTCTGGCCGACGATCGTTTCGGCGGCGCAAAAGCTGGGCGTGCCGCCGGTCGCGTTGCTGGCGCAGAGCGCGCTGGAAACCGGCTGGGGCACCGCCGCCGCCGGCAACAACCTGTTCGGGATCAAGGCGGCCGACGGCCAGGCCGGCACGGCGCGGCCGACCCATGAAATGGTGGACGGGCTGCTGACGGCGCAAACCGCCATGTTCCGCGACTATGCCTCGCCAACCGCCAGCATCGCCGACTATGTGCAGCAGATCATGTCCGGCTTCCAGAACGTGGCCGGGCAAAGCACGGTGAGCGGCTTCGCCCAGGCGCTGCAAGCCGGCGGCTATGCCACTGACAGCAACTACGCCGCGAAAATCATCAGCATTTCCCAATCGCCCATGATGGCGCAGGTGCTCCAGGCACTGGCCGGATCCGATGGCGCGACGGCCCCCTAACTCTCATCTGCGAAAGGCTGCCTCATGAGTGGAATTATCGGCGCAATCAACACGGCTTTGTCCGGCATCGAGGCGTTTGAGTCCGGCATCAACACGGTCTCGAACAATCTCGCGAACGAGACGGTGAGCGGCTATGCCGCCGAATCGATTGACCTCACCACGCAGGTCGATCTCGCCAACGGGTCTGGCTATGGCGTCCAGTCGCCGGTGGTGCTCCGCGCCGCAGACGGTTTCGCCGCCGGGCTGCTGCGCACCGCCAACACCGCCAATCAGGCGGCCGGCACGCTGGCCACGAACCTCACCAATATCTCCAGCGCGGTGCTGAATAACGGCGACATCCAGACTTCCATGAACCAGTTCTTCCAGGACCTGGGAACGTTGGCTGCCAATCCAAGCAGCGCCGGCGCGCGCGAAACCGTGCTATCCGACGCCAACAATGTCGCCGGCACGTTCCAGACCGCCGCCACCAGCCTCACCACGACCATGACCGATGCCGGTACCGCACTGCAGGAGAATGTGAGCACCGCCAACAAGCTGCTGAGCCAGCTGGCCACCATCAACCAAGGCCTGCAGACCTCGCCGAACAACCCATCCCTGCTCGACCAGCAGGAAGCGGCGCTGAGCAGCCTGTCGAACCTGCTGCCGGTGACCGTGCTGACGCAGAGCAACGGGTCGATCCAGCTCTCGCTCGGCGGCAATGTGCTGCTCAACCAGGCCGGCGCGGAAACGCTCAGCCTGTCCGGCGGCACCGCCACCCAAGAGCCCGTGATCACCGTTGGCGACCAGCCGATGCCGCTCAGCCTGACCGAGAGCGACGGCCAGATGGGCGCGAACATGGCCACCTGGATGGCCGGGTCGCAAGCCCTGCAGGGGTTGAACACGATGGCCGCGATGTTCACCGGCGAGGTCAATACCGCGCAGGCGGAAGGCCTGACCTATAACGGTACGCAGGGCACCAACCTGTTTGCCCAGTCGCCAGCGCCGACGGTCACAGCCAATACCAGCAATCCGAACGGCACGACCCTGACGGCGACGGTTTCCAATCCCAGCCAGCTCCCCACGAGCGGCGGACCAATCGTCCTGACCTTCACCACGGGCAAAGGCTGGACCGCGAGCAATCAGGCCGGTACCACCACCTATCCGGTCTCCATGCCGAGCGCCACGAGCCTCAGCGTCGCCGGCATGAACATTACAGTCTCCGCTGCGCCCGCCAATGGCGACAGCTATACCATCGACCCCGCCCCGGGCGCCGCTGCCGGCATGGAAGTGGTGACCACGAACCCGGATGACATCGCCGCCGCCGACCCTTATGTCGGCACGCCGGGAACGCTGAACGCCACCGGCACCGTCACCGA
Organism: Acidocella sp.; assembly: GCA_035493735.1. Taxonomy (GTDB): domain Bacteria; phylum Pseudomonadota; class Alphaproteobacteria; order Acetobacterales; family Acetobacteraceae; genus Acidocella. Next base: position 9,123 of record DATJHR010000153.1, on the reverse strand, counting down.
CAATAATTCCGGGACCATCACCACCGGCACCGACAGCGTCACCACCACCCCGCCCCCGGCAGGCACTTATGTGCCGTCCAGCGATTTCGGCCAGCCGCTCACGGTCGTGTTCACGAGCTCCACAGGCTCATCCACGCCGGACGGCTATGCGATCTATGTCGGCGCGCCCACGAACCCGCCCGGCACGCCGGTCGCCACCGGCACGCTGACGAGCGGTAACGGCTCGCTGAGCGGCACCATCTCGGTGCAATATCCCAACACCACCCCGACCGAATATTGGCAGCTGCCGATTTCCGGCACGCCGTCGACCGGCGATGATCTGACGCTCACCCCCGGCGGCCCCACCAGCGGCAGCAATGCCACGCGCATGGCGGCGCTCTGGACCACGCCCAACACCGCCGGCAGCGGTACGCTGCAGCAAGCGGTGATCGGCTTCACCACTGGGCTTGGCGCCAACGCCAACGAGGCCATGACGCAGGCCACCGGCACGGCCGCCCAGGTTGCCTCCGCCACCACCAACCTGCAGAACGTCGCCGGCGTGAATTCCGACCAGCAAGCGGTGCTGCTGGTCAATTACCAGCAGGCTTACCAGGCAGCCGCGCAGGTGATCTCCACCGCGCACACGATGTTCCAATCGCTGCTGTCGGCGACCGCCGCATAAGCGCATGGGCGCCCATCGGCGACCATGAGCTGAACCTTATTTGCTGGCGCGATCTGGGCTGAATCGAACCGCGGCGCGATTCGACTTCGGGCCCGATCGCGCCAGCCTCCCCATGCCAGCCTCCCCATGAAAGACATGTCTGATGAATAAATTAGTGACGGCCGGCGTGATTGTCCTCGCCATCGCCATCGGTGCCGGCGCCACGTTCGGGGTGATGCACTTTCTGCAGACGCACGGCGCCGCCCATGCGCGCGACACGGCGAAGACAGAGCATCCCAAGCCGATCTACTTCGCCGATCTGTCGAGCATCGTGGTCAGCGTCCCGCCCCAGGCCGGCGCCCCCGCCACGTCTTACGTGCAGATCGGCATGCAGTTCGCGACTCATGACGAACGGGCCCTGGAAAGCTTCAACACGCTGCAGCCAATCATCAAATCGCAGGTCATCAATCTGCTGATGAACGAAACCAGCGCGGCGCTGCAGAACCCGACCACGCGTGCCGAGCTGATCCAGAACAGCCTGAACGTCGCCAACGCGGTGCTGGCCAAGGATGCAGGCAAAGCCGGCGACAACCCGTTCGACGCGGCCTATATCACCAATCTCGTCGTGCAGGACTGAGCATGACGAACATGATGCGGTTCCGCACGCCGTCGCGCTGAACCATGTCCAGCGGGTTCGGCGCCTCGGCGATCCTCTCCACCTTGCTGCCATTGGCCGTCATTCTCGGCGTGCTGATGGTCGCCGCCTATGTGGCGCGGCGCCTGCGCGGCGGCGGCTTGGGTCCACGCCGCGCCGGCGGCGGCGCCATCAACATCATCGCGACCCGGCCGGTCGGTCCGGGTGCGGCGTTGATGATCGTCGAAGCCGACGGCCAGCGCTTCCTGGTCAGCTCCGGCCGCCAGGGGATTACGCCCATCGGCGCGCTGGGCGGCACACCATCCCCCTCTTTCTCCGACACGCTTGAAACCGCGCAATCCGCGGCACCGGACGCATGAAACTTCTGCTCGCTTTGGTTCTGGCGCTGGCAACCGCCTTGTTCACCGCCGGCATCGCGCATGCGGCCCCGGTCGACGGGCTGACACTGCTCAACGCGACCCCCACCCAAGGTGGTTCGGCCTACTCGCTGAACCTGCAAACGCTGCTCATCATCACCGGCCTCGCCTTCCTGCCCGGGATTGTGCTGCTGATGACGGCGTTCACCCGCATTATCATCGTGCTCTCGGTGCTGCGTCAGGCACTCGGCCTGACCACCACGCCGCCGAACATGATTCTCGCGGCCCTCGCCCTGGCGCTCACCGTGTTCGTGATGCGCGGAGTGCTGCAACAGGAGCAGGATAACGCCGTGCAGCCTTATCTTAACGGCACGATCACGTTCGAAACCGCGGTGCAGCGCGCCGAACCGCCGATCCAGAACTTCATGCTGTCGCAGACGCGCAAGGACGCGCTGCATCTGTTCGTCGATCTCAGCGGCGGCCATTACGCCACGCCGCAGGACGTTCCCCTCACCGTGCTGGTGCCAGCCTTCGCCACCTCGGAGCTGGAAACCGCCTTCCAGATCAGCTTTCTGATTTACATTCCCTTCGTGCTGATCGATCTCGCGGTCGCCTCGGTGCTGATGTCGCTCGGCATGATCATGGTGTCGCCGACGCTGATCTCGCTGCCGCTCAAACTGCTGCTGTTCGTCTCCATCCATGGCTGGTCGCTGGTGTTGGGCTCGCTCGCGAACAGTTTTGCCGGGGCGGGATCGTGAGGGTAGAAGAAAGTGGCCGCTTTTTGAAAAAAGCGGCGCAAAAACTTCTGCGACTCTGGGCCGGCGACCGCGAAACCAGCACGGCCCAAATTGATAAAGTTTTTTTGCTTCTTTTTGTTCACAAAAAGAAGCGTTCTTCTCTTCCAGGTCGTGCGCCATGCCGTTCTACATCCAGCTCCTGCATTTCGCTCTGACGGTCGAACTCAAGGCCGTTCTGCCGATCATCGGGCTGCTGCTGGCGGTCGGGCTGCTGACGGGGCTTCTGCAATCGGCTCTGCAGATCGAGGATGCCGGGTTCAGCCTGCTGCCGAAAGTCATCATCATGATCGCCCTGCCGCTGCTCGGCGGTACCGCCGCCATGCATGGCATCGCGGCGCTGGCAACCTACTGGATCAGCCATGCCGGCCAGCTCGTGCACCGCTCATGGTCCTGAGTGAAACGCAGATCCTGGCCTGGCTGGGGCATTTCCTCTGGCCGTTCCTGCGCATCACCGGCCTGTTTCTCACCGCGCCGCTCTATGGCTCGAGTTCGATCCCGGCGGTGGTCAAGGCGCTGATCGCGGCCGCCTATGCCGTCGCTCTTGCGGCCTGGCTGCCCAACCTGCCGCCCTTCCCCGGCGATCCCATGAGCGCGATCTTCGACGGGCTGATCCAGATTGTTTACGGCTCGGTGATCGGCCTCGCCATGCAGATCATCGTCAGCATCGTCGCCAGCGCCGGCGAGCTGGTGAGCCTGTCGATCGGGCTCGGCTTTGCGGAGATGCAGATGCCCGGCTCCGCCGAGTCAGCGCCCATTCTCTATAATCTCATGTTCTGGGCCGGGCTGATGGCCTTTGTCGCCGCCGGCGGACCGCTCTTTCTGTTCGCGGCGATCGCCCACTCCTTCCAGGCTGGCACCAGCACCGGCGGGGTGGCGGCCTGGGATCAGCTGACCATCCTCGGCGAAACGGCGATCACCTCCGCCGTATGGCTCGCCATGCCGGTGTTGGCGGTCACGCTTGCCATCAATCTCACCGTCGGCCTCACCACCGTGTTCGCGCCGCAGATGAACCTGCTCACCATCGGCTTTCCGCTCATGATCATCGTGGGGCTATGGATGCTCACCGGCTCGATCGTGTTCCTTGATCGGGATTTCCACCATCTCCTGGATCTCGCCATGCGCAGCGTGGGGGCGATGATCCCCCATGGCTGAGGGCGACAGCCAGGACAAGCGCCACGACCCGACGGAACGGCGGCTGCGCCAGGCCGCCGAAAAGGGCCAGGTGCAACGCTCCGCGGACCTGCCGAAGGCGGCGGCGATCATCCTGTTTACCACGTTGGCCCTCGGCACCGCCGGCGGCCTCGGCCTGCATTTCGAAGATATCATCGCCGAGAGCCTGTCGCTGGCGGGCGGCACGAGCCTCGGCGCCGCCATGGAATGGCCGCGCGAGGTCATCGCCCTGCTCGCCCCGCTGCTGCTGCTGATCGGCGCGCTGACCATCGGCAGCAGCCTGTTTTCAGGGGGCTGGGTTTTCAGTTTCGAGCCGCTGATGCCGGATCTCTCGAAACTCAATCCGGCGAGCGGCCTCGGCCAGATGTTTTCGCTCAACCACCTCACTGATACACTGAAATCGGTCGCGAAATTCCTCGTCATCGGCGGCGTCGGCGCCACCATGATCTATCTGCGCGCGCCGGATTTCATGGCGCTGAGCGCCCTGCGCGGGCCCAGCGGCAGCGTACTGCTCGGCCTTTGCCTGCAGGTCCTGGGCGGCATCTGCCTGGCCATCATGATCTTGGCCGGCGCCGATGTCGGGCTGCAATGGTGGCTGCACCGGCGGAAACTGCGCATGAGCGACGAGGAAATCCGCAATGAGATGAAGGACACGGTCGGCAACCCGCATGTGAAGCAGCGCCAGCGCCAACTCGCGCGCCGCATGGCGCGTTCACGCCAGATGAAGCGTGTGCCGGAGGCCTCGGTGGTGGTGACCAACCCGACGCATTTCGCGGTGGCGATCCGCTACCGCCGCGGTGCCGATCGTGCCCCGATGCTGTTGGCCAAAGGCGTGGGGCTGATGGCCGAGGAAATCATCAGTGTGGCCCGCGCGCACGGCGTGCCCATCGTCGAGGCGCCCCCTCTGGCCCGCGCCGTGTACCGTCACGTCGAGCCCGACGACTTTGTGCCGGTCGCGCTGTACCGCGCCTGCGCCGAGGTGCTGGCCTATATCTGGCGGATGCAGCAATGGCGCCGCACCGGCGGCGCCCGGCCGAAACCGCCCGATCCGCGCAACATGATCATCGGACCGGAACATTATGTGCCGGAACCGCGGGATGATTAGGAGAGGAAAGGCTTCTTTTTGTGAACAAAAAGAAGCAAAAAAACTTTATTTACTTTGGGCCATGGGCGTTGTCGCTGACCCAGCCCATGGCCCAGCATCATAAAAGTTTTTGCGCCGCTTTTTTCAAAAAGCGGCCGCTTCCCTTTCTTACCCTTCGCCTCAGTTCAGTACCTCAACCGGGCGTTTCATGAACTGCCACATCTCCACACTCGGCAGCGGCCTGGCGAAGAAATAGCCCTGCGCGTAACGGCAGCCGAGTTCGCGCAAGGTGCTGGCCTGCAGTTTTGTCTCCACCCCCTCGGCCACCACAGTGATTCCGAGACTATCCGCCAGCGCCAGGATGGCGACGATGATCTTCTCGCCGCCGCCGGCACCGCCGAGATTGGAAACGAATGAGCGATCGATTTTCAGAATATCGATGGGAAAACGGTGCAGATAGCTGAGCGAGGAATAGCCGGTGCCAAAATCGTCGATCGCCAGGCGGAATCCCATCGCCTTCAGCTGCTTCAGCACGGCCAGCGCCCGGTCCGGATCGGTCATGGTCGAGCGTTCGGTGATCTCGATCGTGATCGTACCGGCATCGACGCCGGAAAGCAGGACCAGCTCCTCGAGCGTCTCGGCGAGTTCGGGATGACCGAACTGCACCGGCGAGAGATTGATGCTCATCGTGACCGGCGGCCGGTCCGGCGCCGCCGCGTGCCAGAGCTTCGCCATTTCGCAGGCTTCGCGAAACACCCAGTTGCCGAGCGGGATGATCAAACCCGTCTCTTCCGCAATCCCGATGAAAGAGCCGGGCGCCACCAGCCCGTCCGACCGGCGCCAGCGAACCAGCGCTTCGGCCCCGCTGGCGTGGCTCGTCCGCAGCGCCACGATCGGCTGGTAATGCAGCTCGAATTCCTGCTTGCCCAGCGCCTCGCGCAAATGGTTTTCCGTGTGCAGCCTGGTCGCGACCTGGACCCGCATATCCGCCTCGAACGTCACGGCGCAGGCCTTGCCGTTGAACTTGGCACGATACATCGCAATGTCGGCATCGCGCAGGATCGACTCAGTGTCGTCATATCCAAGCAGCGAGGGCACGATGCCGATGCTGGCGCTGATCACCACCGATTCCGTGCCGAGCTGAAACGGCTTGGTCAGCGCCGTTTGCAACCGCGCGGCGAAAGCCATCGCCGCGGCGGTGGTGATCTTCTCCGTGAGCAGCACGGTGAATTCGTCGCCCGACAGGCGGGCGATGGTATCCTCGTCGCGCATGTCCAGACCGGCCGACGTCGCCGGGCGTCTGCGCACCATCCGATTCAGCCGCTTCGCCACCTCCTGCAGCAACAAGTTGCCGGCGAGATGGCCGAGACTGTCATTGACGATCTTGAAGCGGTCAAGATCGATGAACAACACAGCGCAATCCTTGGACGGATCCTGCTTGTTCGTCTCCAGCGCCACTTCCAGGCGCTCGAGAAACAATCGGCGATTGGGCAGGCCGGTCAGGGCATCGTGCATCGCCTCGTGTTGGGCAATTTCCTTCGCCTTGGACAGTTCCTTGGCCAGCCGTTGCTGCTCGGCCACCGTTTGGCGCAGCGCATCAGCCGAGCGCTCTACCTCTTCCAGCAGCTCATCCTTCGCGTGCAAGGCCTGCTCAAGCAGATTGGCCTGCGCCGTCAGCAGCCTGTTGACGTCGATCAGGCCGAAGGAGTTCGGCCGCTTGACCAGCAGGGGTTCAAAACATTGCTCGTCCGACCGCGCCATGGCCAGCCGCAAGGCGTGGGCGATCTGGGTATTTTCATCCAGGACCAGCGGCTCGACATCGATGATTTTCATCAGCTCGCCGACGGGCCGTTTCATGAACACTTCCCGGCCGAACGGACGGCTGATCGCCGCGTTGAAATTCTTGCGCGACAGCACCCCGAACACATTGTCCTGGGACATGATGACGCAACCCGGCACCGTCGGATTGGACAGAAAATATTGTTCGATATCGGATGTGCGGGTCTGAATGTCGACCACCGAATCCCACAGTTTCAGCCCCCCGATATGGGATATCACGTCTCCCAGCGGCGCATTGGAAACCGGGCCTTCGTTCACCAACGCATCATTCATTGGCTCATCGTCTCGTTTGCGGCGGCCCGGCGCACGCGGGCGCGCGCAGCCATGTCGCGAACAAGCGCGAGAGGCACTGGCGACGTTCTCATCGCGTCTGCGGTTACGAAGGCGGAACAGCGAATGGCGAAGACTTTCACGGGCTCGGCAGGGAGAGGCAGAAACTGTAAATTCCTCTGCGGCTAAAAATTCGTCAAGAGATAATTTAATGTTTTTTAATCAGATTATTCCCGCACCGTCGCGTCGGCCTGCCTGCCCATGAATAAAACAGCATTAACAAGCAGTTAGCAGAATGTGGCGCCGTCTGGCGCCATGCCGGAAAACCGGCTATCGCTGGCTTTGTCCAGACCAGTCTAAGGCGGCCAAGAACCGCCAAGCAAAGGGGGAAAAGATGCCACAAGGCAATGCTGCACTGCCGGTCGCGGTCATCGGGCTCGGTTCCATGGGCTTTGGCATGGCCACGTCGTTGCGACAGGCCGGCCTCGCCGTGACCGGGTTCGACGTCACCGCCGCCAGCCTGGCGCGGTTTGAACAGGCCGGCGGCAAGGTCGCCAAGACCCCCGCCGCGGCGGCGCAGGGCGCGGAAATCGTTGTTTCGGTCGTCGTCAACGCCACCCAGACGGAAGAGATCCTGTTCGGCACCGACGGCGTCGCGCCGGCAATGTCGCCCACCGGCGTGTTCATCTCCGCCGCCACCATGGCGCCGGAACAGGCCAAGGCCTTGGCGGCACGGCTGCAGGCGATGGGGCGGCTCTATCTCGACGCGCCCATCAGCGGCGGGACCGCGCGCGCGGCCCAGGGCCAGCTCACCATTCTCGCCGCCGGCACGCCAACGGCCTTCGCCAAGGCACGCCCTGCCCTCGCGGCGATGGCGGCGAAAGTCTATGAACTCGGCGATGAGCCCGGCACCGGCGCCGCCTTCAAAATGATCAACCAGCTGCTCGCCGGCGTGCATATCGCCGCCGCCAGCGAAGCGATGGCCTTCGCCGCGCGCCAAAAGCTCGACCTGCACAAAGTCTATGAGGTGATCACCGCCTCCGCCGGCAATTCCTGGATGTTCGAGAACCGCATGCCGCATGTGCTGGCCGGCGACTATACGCCGCACAGCGCGGTGGAAATTTTCGTAAAAGATCTCGGCATCATCCAGGACATGGCGCGCAGCGCGCGCTTCCCTGTGCCGGTGGCGGCCAGCGCGCTGCAGATGTTTCTTGCCACCGCCGCCATCGGCTTCGCGCGGGACGACGACGCCTCGGTCGCCCGGCTCTACGCGCAAATCGGCGGCGCCACCCTGCCCCAACCCAAATAACCCAAACCAAAAAAGCAAGAAGACGGAGAAAAACATGACAGAGCGTCTCCAGGGAAAGAAAATTCTCATCACCGCCGCCGCCCAGGGTATCGGCCGCGCCTGCGCCGAAATGTTTGCGGCTGAGGGCGCGCAGGTGTTCGCCACCGATATCGACGACGCCAAGCTCAAAGATCTCGCCGGGTGCGAAGGCCACCATCTCGACGTCACGAAACCGGCAGAAATCCAGGCCTTGGCAGGAAAACTCGGCACCATCGACGTGCTGCTCAACGCCGCCGGCTTTGTGCATCACGGGACGATCCTGGAATGTGACGATGCTGCCTGGGATTTTTCCATCGCCCTCAACGTGACGGCGATGTTCCGCACGATCCGGGCATTTCTTCCCGGCATGCTGGCCCAAGGGCGCGGCTCGATCATCAACATCGCCTCCGTCGCTTCGAGCGTGAAAGGTGTGCCGGCGCGCTGCGCCTATGGCGCGAGCAAAGCCGCGGTGATCGGCCTCACCAAATCCGTGGCCGCCGACTATATCGGCGCTGGCATACGCTGCAACGCGATCTGCCCCGGCACGGTGGAAACACCCTCCTTGCAGCAGCGTATCGCGGCGCAGGTCGCGGCCGGGCGCAGCGAGGCGGAGGTGCGCGCCGCTTTTGTCGCCCGGCAACCGATGGGCCGGCTTGGCACCGCGGCGGAAATCGCCGCCTTCGCCACCTATCTCGCCAGCGATGAATCGGGCTTCACCACCGGGGCGATCCACCTCATCGATGGCGGCATGACCATTTAAAGAAAGAGGCCGCTTTTTGAAAAAAGCGGCGCAAAAACTTTCTTGAAACTGGGCCCGTGCCGGTGACACCAGCACGGGCCCAAATTAGGGTCTGTTGGGATTTAAAGGATTCCCCTGGTCTGGGTAGTTGTGATTCACGCTGTTTATGGATCGCCTTATTCTGACCGATGCTCAATGGGCACAGATTGAACCGCTTTGCCAAGGGAAGCGCCGCGACCCTGGGCG
>DATJHR010000152.1:0-8782 GCA_035493735.1 Acidocella sp. | reverse complement strand
ACCCCCTCAATAAACATCCGGTTGTTCTGCCCACTCCGCCCGGGGTCGCTGCGCTTCCCTTGGCAGAGCGGTTCAATCTGCGCCCATTGGGCATCGGTCAGAATAAGGCGATCCACAAACAGCGTGAATCACAAATACCCAAATCAGGGAATCCCTAAATCCCAACAGCCCCTGAAAAAAAGCGGCGCAAAAAACTTTTTCGACTTTAGGCCGGTGCCGGTGTCGTCTACCCAAACAACATCTTACCGCCGACCACGGCCAGAATAACCCCCAGCATCGCCTTGAGCACTCCGTCCGGGGCGTAACGGGCCGTGTAGCTGCCGAGGATGATGCCGGGAATGGAGCCCACGAGCAGCGATTCCAGCAGGTGCGAATTCACCGTGCCGAGATACCAATGGCCGATGCCGGCCAGCAGCGTCAGCGGCACCGCATGGGCGATGTCGGAGCCGACGATGGTGACCACCGGCAGCCGCGGATAAAGAATGATCAGCGCCACAGTGCCCAAGGCCCCTGCCCCGACCGAGGAGAGCGAGACCAGGACGCCAAGCGCAAAACCGACAATGATCGTGTATTTATAGGATGCCTCGGCGCCGAAGGCGGGATAGCGGTGGCTGACGAACTCCACGATCTTGCCCTTGAATACCAGGCTGACCGCGCTGAGCAGGAGGGCCACGCCCAGCGTGAGCGAAATGGCATTGGTCACGCCTTTGCTGGTCACGCCGAAATAGGCGATGCCGGCCAGGCAGAGAATCGTCGCCGGCACTGAACCGCAGGCCAGACGTCCGACGATGTTCCAGTCAACCGACTTGCCGGCATTATGGATCGTGGTTCCCACCGTTTTGGTGGCGGCGGCGAACAGCAGATCCGTACCCACCGCCGTGGTGGGGTGAAAGCCGAACACGAGCATCAACAGCGGCGTCATCAGCGAACCGCCGCCAACGCCGGTGAGCCCCACAAGCAAGCCGACCAGAAGCCCTGAGACCGCGTAGGCTGGCTGAATTGTCATTAATCCTACCTGTATCATATAGATATCTTCAGACGCTTTTGGTTGAAAGGCAATGCCGCGAATGGGCCCCATAATACATCATGGCATGGGCCCCGCTGGCGCCAACACCCGAGACCCAACAAATAAAAGTTTTTGCGCCGCTTTTTCCAAAAAGCGGCCTCTTTCTTCCTTACCCTACCCCTCGCGCCGCGACGCGCGGGGATGGGCGTTCCGCCACACCTCCATCAGCCGCACGGTCTCGACATCAGTGTAGCGCTGCGTGGTGGAGAGGCTGGCATGGCCGAGCAATTCCTGGATCGACCGCAAATCCGCGCCCCCTTCCAGCAGATGCGTCGCGAAGGAATGCCGTAGCGCGTGCGGCGTGGCGTGTTCCGGCAAGCCGTTCAACCGCCGGAAATCGCGCAGCGTTTTCTGCACGACCCCAGCATTGAGCCTTTTGCCCTGCACACCGAGAAAAAGCGGCGCGTCCGCTGTGGGCTTGGGGTGCAGACGCAGCCAGCCGGCCAGCGCGGCACGGATCACCGGGAGCAGCGGCACGATGCGCTGTTTGCTGCCTTTACCGGTGACGCGCAGCGCGGCATCCTCCGCCGGCAGGTCGCCCACATTGAGCGACAGCGCCTCGTTGATGCGCAGGCCGGCGCCATAGAGCAGACACATCAGCGCCTCGTCACGCGCCTGGGTCTGCGCCCGGTCGGTCGCTTCGCCGATCTCTTCCACGATTCTCGTCGCATCGTCGGTGTTGAGGGCGCGCGGCAAAGGCCGTTTCGCGCGCGGCCGCCCGACCAGCGCCAATGCGGTCGTCTCAATCCCGTGCCGCTGCCGCAAGAAACGGTAAAATGTCTTAACGGCCGAAAGCTTCCTGGCGCGCGTCGCGTTGCCCGTCCCCGCCGCCGCGTCGGCGGCAATCCAGGCGCGGATATCGGCCGCCCGCAACCCGCCCAGCGCGGCTGCATCCGGCTCGGCGCCGGTATGGTCCCGGCAGAAGGCCAGAAAGGCCAATACGTCGCGGCCATAAGTCTCGACCGTCTTGGCAGCCGCGCGGCGCTCGCCGCTGAGCCAGGCTAGAAACTCACCCGCGAGGGCCTGATCGTTTGGCATCAGATCAAAGGAAGAGGCCGCTTTTTGAAAAAAGCGGCGCAAAAACTTTTTTTATGCTGGGCCTGAGGCTGCGACGCCGACAACGCCCATGGCCCAGCGTCAAAAAGTTTTTTTGCTTCTTTTTGTTCACAAAAAGAAGCCTTCCCTTCAGGCAATGGTCTGGCCCGTCTTCGCCCAGTCGGCCAGGAAGGCGGCCAAGCCCTTATCGGTCAGCGGATGGGCGTAGAGCTGGCGGATCACCGAAGGGGGAATGGTCGCGACATCCGCGCCCATTTTCGCTGCCTCGATCAGATGGATCGGGTTGCGAATCGAGGCCACGAGCACCTCGGTCCTGATTGCGGGGTAGTTGTTATAGATCTGCACGATGTCGGCGATCAGATCCATGCCGTTCTGGCCGATATCGTCGAGCCGGCCGACGAAGGGCGAGATGAAGGCGGCGCCCGCCTTGGCCGCGAGCAGCGCCTGGGCGGCGGAGAAGCACAGCGTCACGTTCACCATCACGCCGTCCCGGCTCAGGCTGTGGCAGGCGCGCAACCCGTCCTGCGTCAGCGGCACCTTGATGGTGACATTCGGGGCGATGCGCGACAGCACCGCCGCCTCTTTCATCATCTGCTCATATTCGGTCGCCGCCACCTCCGCGCTCACCGGGCCGGGCACGATATCGCAGATCTCGGCAATCACTTCAGTCATTTTCCGCCCGGACTTGGCAATGAGCGACGGATTCGTCGTCACCCCATCCAGCAGGCCGGTCGCGGCCAGTTCGCGGATCTCGGAAATTTCAGCGGTGTCGACGAAGAATTTCATGCGCCCTTCCCGGTGTCAGATGGTCCGTGCCAAGCATCTAGCATGGAATGCCAAAGCCGAACCACCCGCCTCAGCGTGCTGTTGCCTTACCCGTTCGATGCCGCCTTCACCTATGAAGCCGCGACGCCCCTGCCGCCGGGCACGCTGGTGCGGGTGCCGCTGGGACGCCGCATGGCGGTGGGCGCGGTGTGGGACGAGGCGGCGGACCAGACGGTGAAAACGAAGCCGGTGGCGGAAGTCCTCCCTTTCCCGCCTTTGCCCGCGCAGCTGATGCAGTTCATCGATTGGGTGGCGAATTACACCCTGGCCCGACGCGGCGAGGTGCTGGCACTGGCCCTGAAAGAGTCCCTTCTCGCCGCTCCACCGGCGCGGGCCAAAAAATTTGCCTTCGGCGGGGCCGATCCCGCTTTGCCCCCACCCGCCTTTTCTGCACCCCAGGCGGCGGCGGTCGCGGCGCTGCAGGCCGATGTTCAGGCACGGCAATTCGCCGTGACATTGCTCGATGGCGTGACCGGCTCGGGCAAGACAGAGGTGTATCTGGAAGCGGTGGCGGAAGTGCTGCGCCAGGGCGGACAGGCGCTGGTGCTGTTGCCGGAAATCGCCCTCTCCGTGCAATTTTTCCAGCGTTTCGAGCGCCGTTTCGGCGCGCCGCCTGCCGTCTGGCATTCCGAACTGACACCGGCGCTGCGCCGGGAGACGTTGCGCGCCGTCGCCGAGCAGAAAACCCAGGTGGTGGTGGGCGCACGCTCGGCACTGTTCCTGCCCTTCGCGGACCTGCAACTCATCATCGTGGATGAGGAGCATGAAAGCGCCTTCAAGCAGGAAGACGGTGTGATGTATCACGCCCGCGACATGGCGGTGCTGCGCGCCCGCCTGGCCGCCGCCCCTTGCGTGCTGGTGAGCGCCACGCCGAGCCTGGAGACCGTGGAGAACGTCGCCGCCGGCCGCTACAAGAAGGTCGATCTGCCGACCCGCCATGGCGGCGCGGCCATGCCTACGGTCAAGGCCATCGACCTGCGCGCGCACCCGCCGGAGCGCGGCCAGTTTCTCTCCCCCGCTCTGGTGGCGGGCTTACGCGAAACCATGGCGCGCGGCGAGCAGGCGATGCTGTTCTTGAATCGCCGCGGCTACGCCCCCCTGACCTTGTGCCGCCAATGCGGCCACCGCCTCGCCTGCCCGCATTGCACCGCCTGGCTGGTCGAGCATCGCAGCCATTCGCGGCTGATCTGCCACCATTGCGGCCATAATGTCGGCACGCCGCAAAAATGCCCCGCCTGCGAGGCGGAGGCGAGCTTCGTGCCGATCGGCCCCGGTGTGGAACGCATCGCCGAGGAGGTGGCGCAGCATTTCCCCGAGGCGCGCACGCTGGTGATGGCGAGCGACATGATCCAGGGGCCGAAACAGGCGGCCGCCGCCGCGCAGGCCATTTCGGAGCGCGCCGTGGACCTGATCATCGGCACGCAGATGGTGGCGAAAGGCTGGCATTTCCCGCATCTCACGCTGGTCGGGGTGGTGGATGCCGATCTTGGCCTCGGCGGCGGCGATCTGCGCGCCGGCGAACGCACCGTGCAGATGCTGCATCAGGTGGCCGGCCGCGCCGGCCGCGCCGAGGCGCCAGGCACCGTGCTGCTGCAGAGCTTCGCGCCCGAACACCCGGTCATCGCCGCTTTGCTCTCGGGAAATCTGCCGGAATTCCTGGCGCAGGAAGCGGCACAGCGCCGCCCCGGCCACTGGCCGCCTTACGGCAGGCTGGCCGCGCTGATCATCAGCGCCACAGACGAAAAACTCGCCGACGCCACCGCCCGCGCCCTCGCCCGCAGCGCGCCCAAGGCGCCGGGCACGGAAATTCTCGGCCCCGCCCCTGCCCCGTTCGCCCTACTGCGCGGGCGCTTTCGCCGCCGGCTGCTGCTGAAAGCGGCCCGCCACGTGCCGGTGCAAAAACTCATGCGCGACTGGCTGGCCCGCACGGACATCCCGAAAAACGTGCGGGTGGATGTGGATATCGATCCGGTTTCCTTCATGTAAAAAGGAAGAAAGTGGCCGCTTTTTGAAAAAAGCGGCGCAAAAACTTTTTTGAATTGGGCCCGTGCCGCTGGAACCAGCACGGCCCAGTTTAAAGAAAGTTTTTTGCTTCTTTTTTTCAAAAAAGAAGCCCTTCCTTCCTTTCTACCGGTTGAACGACGCCGGGCGTTTTTCCGCGAAAGCCCGCACTCCTTCGGCAAAATCGGCACTACGCCCCAGCCTTTGCTGCGCATCGCGTTCCCAGGCCAGCTGCGCGTCCAGCCCGTTCACCGCGGCGGCGGCAAAAGCCTGTTTCGTTGCCGCCATCGCGCCGGCCGGCTTGGCCGCCAGAGCCTCGGCCATCGACAGCGCCTCTTCGGCCAGACGTTCGTCATCGAACAGTTTCCACACCAGCCCCATCGCCTCAGCCTGCGCCGCGGTCAGGGGCTCGCCCAGCATCGCCAGCGCCCGCGCCCGCGCCTCCCCCACCAGGCGCGGCAGAAAATAGGTGCCGCCGGCATCGGGGATCAGGCCGATGCGGATGAACGCCTGGGAAAAACTTGCCGAGCGCGCGGCGATTACGATGTCCGCGGCGAGAGCGAGATTCATCCCCGCCCCGGCCGCCACGCCATTCACCGCGCAGAGGACCGGTTTGCCCATGCCACGCATGCGCCGCACCAGGGGGTTGTAATGGCTCTCCAGCTCATGCCCCAGATCCGGCGGGCCCGCGAAATCCTGCTGCAGGTCGGCGCCGGCACAGAACCCTCGCCCCGCCCCGGTCAACAGCACCGCGCGCACCGCCGACTCGGCCTCGGCGGCGGCCAGAGCCTCGTTCAGCGCTCTTAGAAGTGCGGCGTCCAGCGCGTTGAGCCGATCCGGGCGGTTGAGCACCAGGCAGCGCACCGCCCCCCGGGTTTGCACCAGCAAATTTGTTGTCATTTCCGACCCTTTTTGTTTAGCTCAAGGCTGCCAGAGTGGGTCGGCCCTGGCAATCCAGCCTTTCCCTTGCCTTGCTTTTCCTTTGGCTTTACCTCAGCCGCCAACGTTTCATTTCGGAGCTTTCGCTATGTCATTCAGGGTTGCGGTTGTCGGTGCCACCGGTGCGGTCGGACGCGAGATCCTCAAAACCCTTGCCGAACGGAATTTTCCGGTCTCCGAGGTTGCCGCCCTGGCCTCCGGCCGTTCCGCCGGCCAGCAGGTTTCCTTCGGCGAAGAGAAGGTTCTCACGGTCCAGAACCTCGAAACGTTCGACTTCACCGGCTGGGATATCGGCCTGTTCTCCCCCGGCGCCTCGATCTCGGCGGTGCATGGGCCGCGCGCCGGTGCTGCGGGCTGCGTCGTCATCGACAATACCTCGCACTTCCGCATGGATCCGGACGTGCCGCTGGTGGTGCCGGAAGTGAACCCGGAAGCGATCGCCCAGTTTAAGAAGCGCAACATCATCGCCAACCCCAACTGCTCGACGATTCAGATGGTCGTGGCGCTGAAGCCGCTGCACGACAAGTTCAAGATCAAGCGGGTGGTGGTCGCCACTTACCAGTCGGTCTCGGGCGCCGGGAAGGAAGGCATGGACGAGCTGCACGGCAACACCAAGGTGCACTACGTCAATGAGCGCAACACCCCACAAGTGTTCCAGAAGGACATCGCTTTCAACGTCATCCCGCAGATCGACATCTTCATGGAAGACGGTTCCACCAAGGAAGAGTGGAAGATGGCGGTCGAAACCAAAAAGATCCTCGACCCGAACATCGCCGTGATCGCCACCTGCGTGCGCGTGCCCGTGTTCATCGGCCATTCCGAGGCGGTGCATGTGGAATTCGAGACCCCGATCACGGTAAACGAGGCCCGCGCCGCCTTGCGCAACGCCTCCGGCGTGGTGCTGCAGGACCAGCGCACCGACGGCGGCTACATCACCCCGATCGAATGCAAGGGCGAGGATGCGGTGTATGTCTCGCGCATCCGCAAGGACCCGACGGTGGAGAACGGCCTGGCTTTCTGGTGCGTGTCCGACAATCTGCGCAAGGGCGCGGCGTTGAACGCGGTGCAGATCGCGGAAGTGCTGGTGGCGCAGAACATGTTGCGCGCTCGCGCGGCGTAGCGCTTGCGCTGGCGGGTCGAGTCAGAGACAGGACGCCTCACCGACGTCCTGCTCTGCCGGCCCATTTATTATCGCTGGACCGACATCAACGCCGTCGCCCATGCCACATTGGCGGCCGGCGCGGCTCATGATCCGGCCCGGCTGCAGGCGCAGTACCGGGAGCTGGAAGCGGCACTGACCCAGGCCGGCGTGGCCCTGCACTATGTCACGCCGGAACCGCATCTGCCCTATCAGGTCTATACGCGGGATTCCTCGCAGACCACGCCCTGGGGGCCGGTCCTCACCCAACTCGCCATGCCGCAGCGCCGCGGCGAATATGCCGCCCTGCTGGATTTTCACGGCGCCTTTGGCGGGTTCTATAAATACGTCACCGCCGGGACCATCGAAGGCGGCGACATTCATATCGTCCGGCCGGGACTGTTGATCCTGGGCCATTCCGGTGTGCGCACCAACGAGGCCGGCGCGCACCAGTTCGCTGAACTTTTTACCGGGCAGGGTTGGGAGGTGAAGCTGGTTCCCTTTGCCGCGCATTTCCTGCATCTCGACGTCCTGTTCTGCATGGCCACCCCGCAGCTCGCGGTCGCCTGCATCGATGTGCTGGGCGAAGAATTTTGCGCCTTCCTTGGCGACCGGCAGATCAAATGCCTGCGCGCGAGCTATGCCGAGGCGATGGCCATGTCCTGCAACCTGCTGGCGCTGGGCGATGGGCGGGTGATTTCCCCGGCTCATTCCAAACGCATCAACGCCGCCTTGCGCGCCGAGGGCGTTGCGGTCCTGGACCCGGCGTTGGATGAATTCGCCCGCGGCGGCGGCTCGGTGCATTGCATGACCATGCCGCTGTCACGCCTGGCCGTTTAGCGCTACACTCCCGGCACATTTTCCGAGGGAGCGTCAAATGGAGCTGGTCTTTTATACCAACCCGATGTCGCGCGGCCGGATTGTCCGCTGGA
This sequence comes from Acidocella sp., assembly GCA_035493735.1. Classification (GTDB taxonomy): domain Bacteria; phylum Pseudomonadota; class Alphaproteobacteria; order Acetobacterales; family Acetobacteraceae; genus Acidocella. The sequence goes on along the minus strand of DATJHR010000152.1, from coordinate 825 downwards.
TGCTGGAAGAGATCGGGTACCCCTATCGCACGGAACTTTTGGATCTTTCGTCCGGCGCCACAAAGACAGCGGAATATCTGGCCATCAACCCGATGGGCAAGGTTCCGGCGATCCGCTACGGCGGCACAGTAGTGACGGAGACCGCCGCCATCGTTACATATCTGGCGGACGTGTTTCCCGAGGCGGGGCTTGCCCCTCTGTCGACCGATCTGCATCGCGGCGCTTATTTCCGCTGGCTGTTCTTCGGCGCCGGCCCGCTTGAGGCGGCCATCACGAACAAACGCTTCGGTTTTACCGTCCCGCCGGACAAGACAGGGTTCTGCGGCTATGGCAACTATCAGGCGGTGATGGACATGATGGAATATGCGGTGACGCAATCGCCTTACCTCGCCGGCGAGCGGTTCAGCGCCGCGGATATCTATTGCGGCGCGATGCTCGGCTTCGGCCTACGGTTCGATCTGGTCGAAAAACGCCCTTGCTTCGAGAAATATTGGGCGCGTATCAGCACCCGCCCCGCCGCATTGCGCGCCGCCGAGATCGACGACACGCTGCTGCCCAAGGCGGCCTGATCTGGCTCCGCTTTTCGACCTCGAGCGGTTCGTCACCGCCCAAGCACCGGTCCGCTCCGCCGCAAAGGCGGAACTGGCCGCAGGGGCCAAGCGCACGCACTGGATGTGGTTCATCTTCCCACAGCTCGCCGGGCTCGGGACAAGCCAGATGTCCCGGACCTATGCCATCTCCGGCCGCGACGAAGCGGTGGCGTATCTTGCACATCCGCAACTCGGCCCGTTTTTGCTGGACTGCACCAGGCGGGTCCTGGCGGTG
>DATJHR010000151.1:0-2849 GCA_035493735.1 Acidocella sp. | reverse complement strand
CCGGATCAACTAACCAAAAGCTGAAATTATTTCAATTCACAAATTCGCGCTTAAGTTGAAATTTTCACTCATCGCCGCCTGCGCTAAATCCGAGGCGGTCAGGCGCGCTCGGTCGCAGAAGAAGTAAGGTCCTCGCGCTGCACGACAGGATGAGGCGAAGCGCCTGGCGCTCGCCAGTGCACAGAAAAGCCGCCTTTTATGTGGGGGTGGGAGTTAGAGGGGCGATTACGTTAGGTCAAACCGACAAGGCAAGGGGAAGGCTTCTTTTTGTGAACAAAAAGAAGCAAAAAACTTTATTTCCTCTGGGCCGTGGGCGTTGTCGGCGCCACAGAATCCGGCCCAGCTGAGCCAAGAGTTTTTGCGCCGCTTTTTTCAAAAAGCGGCCGCTTTCTTTGTCTAGAAGCCGATTGGAGCGCGAGTGATCTAAGGTAGCCCCACGGCTTATGCGGTGATCAGCCCGCGCAGCTGCCGGATATTCTTCAGCGTCTCCAATTGCATGATGGCTTTGATCAGCGCTTCGGTCTTCTGGCTGCCCAGAACTGGCCCCATCAGATCCCGCGCTTTATCCGCGACATCATCCGGGCTCATCGGATTTTCCACCGTGCCCGGCGGATATTTGGTGAAATGTTGGAAGTTCTGGCCATCATGCGTGGTGACGGTGACGATCGCGCCGCGCGGAGCCGCTGGGTCCATCAACGCCTGGTCCGCCACCACTGTCACCTTCGCGATCTGTGCCATGATCTCCGGTTGGCGCATCTGCGCGAAATCATCCGCATCCCTGAAGGAGACGCGGCCTTTGAGCAACGCCACCGCGACAATATAGGGGCAATTCACATCCGGCATGGCGCTGGCCCCGACAATGCCAACCGCATCCGTGGGCAACTGCACCTGGATCGCCTTCACATTGTCGGGCGTCAAACGATATTGCTTCCGCAGCTTGAGCATCGCGTCGATCACCGACTGGATCGGATAGCCGACGGAATAAGCCTTGATCGCGGTCTTGGTGATGTAGAAATCCTTGCCCAGCCCGGCTACCATTAGCTCCGGTTGCGGTGCCAGGGAGATCGCCGCGAAGAGATTATGCCGGGTGTCCAGCACATCGCTGACGCCGGTCATGCCCGCCTTCACCATGCTCACCGCCGTCACGCCATTCCGTGCGCCCATGCCGGCAAAATCGAAAGATTTTTCGATGTGCTGGCTGTCCTCCACCCAGCTCCACAGACCAGAAACCTGCTGGGACGCGTAGGAGATGGCATAGCGCATCTGCATCTCATTGAGCCCCGCCGGCACGGCGGCACCGCCCAAGGCGCAGAAGGTCGAAGACGTGCCCTCCGCACTGCGGTGGTGCCCGCGCACTGAGGCCTGCCCCAGCGCCAGGATCAGCCGGCAGCCGAGATCATAACCGAGCGTCACCCCGCGGATGAAATTGGCGCCGTCGCGTCCCTGCCATTCAGCCATGGCCAAAGCCGCCGGCACGGTGGAACTGCCTGGGTGCGCCTTGCTGCTGGCCTCGAAATCATCCGTCTCGTCGGAATGCGCACACATCGCATTGGCTAAGGCCGCCTCGACCACATTGGTTTGCAGCTTGCTGCCGACCACGGCGGCCTCCGGATTGCCGCCCAGGCTCCTCACGTAAGCGATGGCGTCTTTACCGGGCTGCAGACGAGAGCCGGACACCATCGCCCCGAATGTGTCCAGAACATGAAGCTTACAGGCCGTCACCACCTCGTCCGGCAGTTTTGCGGCGCCCGCACCGGCCATGTAGCTGGCGAGTTGGGCGGTAAGGTTGCTCTCCGCCTTGGCCCGAGCCATGGGCAGGCCTGCCAGCGCCAAGCCGGCACCGGCAGCGCCGAGCAAGGATCGTCTACGTATGGTCAAATTGATTTTCTCCGTGCTCCCGAATGCGGCGCCGGTCAGAAGCCGCTTGTTATAGGGAATAAATAATAGGTTAGATGATCTTCATCAATAGCTTATGGACAGGCGACTGGGGCTAGGATGTTGTCGATCCCGGTCATGCCGAGCCGCATTCGAGGCCGCCTAGAGAGATGCGAATAGGGTCGTCCGGACCGCATGGGACACGCCGCCGTCAAGTTCATTCGGACCAACCCTATCCTCCATTGTGTCGGTCGTGCCGATGCCACCCAAGGACGCGGCGGCGAACGTCTGAAGAGCCGGAAACTCAAACGGACGACAACCTTTTCCTTGCCGACTTGAGACGACAACGTTATTGACGGCCGCGGAAGCCGAGGCGGCGATGAAGCACGCCCACAACACAAAGACCGCATATAAGCCGCCGCACGTCTGATGCGGGAGCCAAGCCGTTGGCGCGTCATTGCCTCGCGCGCCGATGGCCGGTCGGCTCTGGTGCTAGCGTTACATAGCGATCAATAGCCGTACACTTGCCGGAGGATCCACGCATGGGATCGCTCGATACGGTTCGACTGTATGTCTTTCCCCTGCCGGACCTTGCAAAGTTTGCCATCGTAATCGCGGTCATCGTCGGCATCCCTCCACTTGCTCGTCGCGTTGGCATTCCGGAGATGGTTGGGTTGCTGCTCTTTGGCGTTGTCCTGGGGCCACATGTGCTGGGTTTTTTCGGTGAGAACCGGCCTATCGCGAATTTCTTTGCCGAACTGGGTAAGTTGCTGTTGATGTTCTCCGCCGGCCTGGAGGTCGACGTTACTCTGTTCCGGCAGGTACAGGCGAAGTCGATTACCTTCGGCCTCGTCACAACAATGGTGCCGCTTTTGCTCGGGACGGCGTACGGCCTAACCTTCGGCTATTCACTTATCCCGGCCATCGTCATCGGCTCACTGCTCGCATCTCACACCTTGCTCAGCCTCTCGATC
>DATJHR010000150.1:0-2771 GCA_035493735.1 Acidocella sp. | reverse complement strand
CGACCGGCCAGGCCGCGGATCGCATCCGCGACCGCCGGATCGCCCGGGCGGTAATAGGGCACCAAAGCGGCATTGCCGACGCGCATCAGGTAATAAGCCGTCAGCGGCGGCAACACCGCTTTGGGGTCGATGTCCGGCAGCATCGACAACGCGACCGAATGGGTGGAATGCAGATGCACAACGGCCCGCGCCGTGCCGCGTGATTCGTACAGCGCGCTGTGCAGCGGAATTTCCTTGGTCGGCTTGTCGCCACTGATCAGCCGGCCATTGGCATCCAGCCGCGACAGACGCGCAGGGTCAAGAAAACCGAGCGAGGCGTTGGTGGGCGTCACCAGCCAGCCGCCATCATCCAGCCTGAGGCTGATATTGCCGGACGAGCCGGGCGTCAGCCCCCGCTCGAACAGCGAACGCCCGTAGCGGCAGATGCTTTCGCGCAATGCGACTTCTTCGTGCAGATCCGTCACGCACAATCCCCCTCGCCTTGCCGGCATGATATGCCTGATATAATTGCAATGACAATGCGTTCGAGCTGCTCGGCGCCGCAACATAACTCTGCAACGGAGACGTCCAAGTGCCGCAATTCGCTGCCAATCTTTCCTTTATGTTCAATGAATGGAACTTTATGGATCGGTTCGCCGCGGCGGCCGATGCCGGCTTTACGTCGGTCGAATACCTCTTCCCTTATGAGTTCGCCCCGGACGCGATCGCGACGGCGCTACAGAAGCACCGGCTGACGCAGGCTCTCTTCAATTTTTACCCGGGTGATTTCGCCGGCGGCGATCGCGGCCTCGCTGCCTTGCCGGCACGGGAGAAGGAATTGACCGCCTCGATCAGCCAGGCGCTCCTTTACGCCGAGGCCACCGGTGTTAAACGCCTGCATTTGATGGCCGGGCTCGCCGATGCGCAAGATCCGGCGACCATGACGCATTACCGGGCTTGCCTGCGCCGCGTGGCCGAAGCACTGGCGGCGAAAAATCTTGAACTCTTGCTCGAGCCCATCAATGGCCGCGACATGCCCGGCTATTTCTTGAACAATGTGGATGTCGCCGCCGCTTTGATCAAAGAAAGCGGGCTGCCCAACCTGAAACTGCAATTCGACATTTACCACTGCCAGATCATCCATGGCGACGTGACCATGCGGCTGCGCAAATATATCGACGTGACCGGCCATGTGCAGATCGCCAGCGTGCCCTCGCGCCACGAGCCGGACGATGAAGAGCTGAATTATCCGTTCCTGTTCGCGGAGCTCGAGCGGCTCGGCTATGCCGGCTTCGTCGGCTGCGAATATCGGCCGCGCGGCAAGACGCTGGACGGTCTCGCCTGGTTCAAACCCTATGCCGGAACACGCGCATGAGCCTGATTCTCGGTGCCGTTGCCGACGACTATACCGGCGCGTCGGACCTCGCCAACACGTTGGCGCAGGCGGGCTTGCGCACCGTGCAGACCATCGGCGTGCCGGATGCCGGCTTGCCGTTGGGCGACAGCGATGCCGTGGTGGTGGCGCTGAAAAGCCGTTCCATTGCCGCCGATGAGGCGGTGGCGCTGTCGCGCCGCGCCGCCTCTTGGGCGCGCGAGCAGGGCGCGCAGCATGTGCTGTTCAAAGTGTGCTCGACGTTCGATTCCACCGATGCCGGCAATATCGGCCCGGTCATGGACGCCCTGCGCGAGGATTTTCAGGCCGGGGCTGTCGTCGTCACGCCGGCTTTTCCCGCCACCGGGCGTGCCGTGTTCATGGGCCATCTGTTCGTCGGCCAGGTGCTCCTGAATGACAGTCCCCTGAAGGACCATCCGCTGAACCCGATGCATGATGCAAATCTGGTGCGCGTGCTGGCACGGCAGAGCCGCCATCCAGTTGGGCTGATCCCCTTCGCCACCGTGGAGCAGGGCGGTGACGCCATCCGGGAGGCGATGGAAGCGCTCCGCGCCGAAGGCAAGGGGGCGGCCATCGTCGATGCCGTGGCCGACCGGCATTTGCAGGCGGTCGCCGAGGCAGCGTTGCAGAGTCCGGTTTCCGTCGGCGCTTCGGGCCTTGGCCTTGGCCTCGCCCGCGCCTTGATCGCCGGCCAGCAGGTCACGCCGCGCCAGAGCGACGCAGCGGCGGCGCCGGCCGTGGGCGGCAAGGCCGCTTTGCTGGCCGGCAGCTGTTCGCAGGCGACGCTGGAGCAGATCGCCGCCATCGAGGGTGACATCCCGGTGTTGCGCCTGGATGTCGGCCGGATTTTGGCCGGCGGGCCGGTGGCTCGGGAAGCGCTCGATTGGGCCGACGCCCGGCTGGCGGGCGGGCCGGTGCTGATCGCCAGCAGCGCCCCGCCGCAGGAAGTGGCGCAACTGCAAAGCCAGCACGGGCGCGAGCATGCCGGCAGCCGGATCGAGCAATGTCTGGCGGAAATCGGCGCCGGGCTGGTGGCGCGCGGCGTGCGCCGGCTGATCGTGGCCGGCGGCGAGAGCTCTGGCGCGGTCGTCGATCGCCTCGGCCTGCGCGCCTTCCAAGTCGGGCCGGAAATCGCCCCTGGCGTGCCGGTGCTGCGCACCACCGGCCATGACACCGCCATGCTCCTGGCTCTGAAATCCGGCAATTTCGGCGGCAAGGATTTCTTCCGCCGCGCGCTTGAGATGATGAAGTGAAGTAAGGAAGGCTTCTTTTTTGGGGCCTGTTGGGAATCATCGTGAATTGATGATGGCTGCGACGAGATGGATCATGGCGCTAAAGGCCTGATCCGTCTTGTCTGAGCGCATGGCGATGCGTTTGAACTCCTTGAGTTTGCAGAAGA
>DATJHR010000149.1:0-2474 GCA_035493735.1 Acidocella sp. | reverse complement strand
CAACCCGAACTTCATTGAAGCTCTGACGCGCGCCAATTTGGCCCATAGCGACCATCTCTATTTCCTGTGCCGCACCGGCACCCGCAGCATCGCCGCCGCCAAGGCCGCCAAAGCCGCCGGCTACAAACATGTGTACAATGTGAAAGACGGGTTCGAAGGGCCACAGGACGCCCGCGGGCATCGGGGCATGGTCGCAGGCTGGAAGAGCGAAGGGCTGCCCTGGAGGCAGGGGTGAACTCTGGCGCGCCGATCATGCGCCAAAAATAAGCCAGGAGTTCCCTGAACGCATGATGACAACTTTTGGTTGCCTCGCCGGTTTCAGGACATTATCCATAAGGAATGACCGAGCTGCCCGATCCGTCGGACGTCGCGGCGAACTCCATGGCGCGCGCCTGGTGGTCGGGGTCCGTTAGCACGTTTCTGACGCAAGACCCTCGCCACATCATAGATCGGCTGGCTTTTCGGGCGATCGAAACCCATGCGACCAATCGCGAGACGCAACTGCGCGCCTGGGCATGGGAGCTCGATATTCTGCGCAGCGCCGTTACGGGAATGCCCGGCGATTGGCGGCTGCTTTTGGAATATCCACTCGTCCGCCTGGGCCGGATCATTGACGCAGTCCTGGTCAGCGACCGTGCAATCTTCGTGTTCGAGTTCAAGGCATTTAACAGCCCCTTGAGCGCCGATGCGCGCCGACAAGTCGAAGACTACGCGCTCGATCTGCGCGATTTTCACGCCGGCAGCCGCCACCATGTCATCGTTCCTATTCTCGTTGCCGGCACCGGACAGCCAAACCGGCAACAAGGATCGCTTCTGTTGCCGGATGTTTCCGACGTGTACATGGCGTTGCCCGACACACTCCCTGCTTTGCTTGTGGATCTTCTGGACCGTATCCCGTACGGTGAAGTCAATATTGATCGCTGGGAACACGCCGCCTACCGGCCAGTGCCGACGATCATCGAGGCGGCGCGGGACCTTTATGCCAAACACGGCGTCTCTGATATCAGAGCCGCACGCGCCGACACAGCGAACCTAAGCCGGACCACAGAATCGATCCAACAGGCGATCCGCGAGGCGCGGGCAACTGGTGAGCACATCGTTCTGTTCGTCACTGGCATTCCCGGCGCCGGCAAAACGTTGTGCGGGCTAAATGCAGTTTTCTCGAGTGACACTGACGGCACATTCCTAACCGGCACCCTGCCGATGGTCTATGTCCTCAAGGCCGCGCTGGCCAATGACGCCGCCAAATCCACCCGAACTGCCCGACACGAGACCAAAAGCAAGATCGAAAGCATCACCGGCTTTCTGCGCCATTACCTCGCGGAACCGACGCATCTGCCCGAGCACGTGATCGTGTTCGATGAAGCCCAACGCGCCTGGGACGCACAATATGGCGCAACGAAATTCAAGCACACCGACAGCGAGGCCGGCATTGTGCTCGATATCATGCAAAGACATGCCGACTACGCCGTGATCGTCGCCCTGGTTGGCAATGGCCAGGAAATCAACACTGGCGAAGCCGGCCTCGCGGAGTGGGGGCAGGCGTTGAGCCGCCGGCCAAAATGGAAAATCCGCGCCGCCCCTGGTGTGCTGACCGCGCCAGAGCCACGTCAGCGCCTGTTCCGCTCGCAGCCCGACGGTATGGTGGTCGATCCTACGCTGCATCTCGACGTGCCGATCCGCAATGTGCGCTCCACCCACGCGGCGCCATGGGTCAATGCTGTCTTGGGTGGAAGAATTTCGGAGGCGCGCGGTATCGCCGCGCAGGACGTGCCCTTTTTTGTCACCCGCTCCTTGCCCCAGATGCGCGCTGGCCTCCGCCGCCTGGCCCGTGGCGAACGCCGCGCAGGGCTGGTGTGCTCGAGCGGCGCCAAACGGCTGGTCGCCGATGGCATTTGGCCGAAATTCGAGCATCTGAACGAAGACTCTGTGGCGAACTGGTTTTTGAAACGCTGGCCCGATGTTCGCGCCTCCGACGCGCTAGAAGTTCCCGCCACAGAATTCGCCTGCCAAGGCCTGGAACTCGATTATGTCGGACTCTGCTGGGGCGGGGATCTGGTCTGGGCCGGCGCCTGGATGGTCCGGCGCTTCAGCGGAACCAAATGGCACCAGTCGCGCCAGCAGGATGCACAGGATTTTCAGATCAACACCTATCGCGTGCTGCTCACCCGGGCACGTGCTGAGACGATCATCTGGATTCCGGAAGGGGATGCGCATGACGCCACCCGAGAGCCGCACCTCTTCGACCGCACGGCAGCCCATCTGCTGGAATGCGGCGCGCGGCCGCTGCCGGATTTCGTGCCTCAATCCGGTCCGGCGCCAGAACCTGCCCTACTTCCCTTTCCCGAACACCACCACGCTCTCGACATTCTCTGAGAACGGAAACTGGTCGATCGGCGTGGCGTTCAGCACCGTGTAGCCGGCGCGGTGGAGCTGGGCCGCGTCGGCGGTCAGCGCGTCCGGGTTGCAGCTCA
>DATJHR010000148.1:0-2116 GCA_035493735.1 Acidocella sp. | reverse complement strand
GGTGCTGAATCGACTGGGGCGCACGAGGATGTGAACGTTTCCACGCCCGCCGCGCCCGCCGCCAATAAAGCAAAAAGGGTCCGCGCGGTGCGGACCCTTTTTCAATTTGGTTGCGGGGGCAGGATTTGAACCTGCGACCTTCAGGTTATGAGCCTGACGAGCTACCGGGCTGCTCCACCCCGCGATAAATCCGTAACTTCAAGTCCCGCCTGCGCGGGCCGCGCCTTCGATTTCGTGTTGTCGCGGCCGGATTCGCTGTCGGCAATCGGCGTTACCTAACCACCGGACGAAAGTCCGCGCGAAGCCGTCCGCGCGTCGAAGGCTATCTAGCAACGGCCAGGCCGGTTGGGAAGAGTGAAATCCCAATCTTTTCATCGGCCTGCCGTCAATCCGCGGCGGCAAAACACGGTCACCGATACGGCCGGAGCATGCTCAAACGTCGAAGGCCCGGCTTGCACCGGGCCTCCCGCATTTCCAGCCGTTGGGTCAACTCAAGCGACCAGCGGCTTCAACCCGGGATGCGCTTTGACGAACTGCATGTTTTCCACCCAGGCATCGAGGCCGAACACATGGCCCGCGCGCGCGACGATCAGGTAGACCAGCACGCCGGCATAGACCAGGTGATAGTCGACGATCAGGTTGTTGCTGTTCTCGATGAACGGCCAGTCCATATGCGCGAACCAGTAGGTGATCATCAGGAACACGCCGAAGGTGGCCGAGACGCGCACCATCAGGCCGGTCAAGAGCGACAACCCGATCAGCAGGTGGCCGTATTCGACCATGAAGGTTGTGATCGGCGCCATGCCCGGCGTCGTGAAGATGACGAAGAAGTCGTGGAAGGTCTTTGTGTGATTCAGGAACCCGATCACGGTCCAGCCGGGCACGAATACCTGATGCGAGGCGGCGTAGAGAAAGGTCCACGCCATGACGAAACGGAAGTAGACGATGATTGCCTTGTGCAGCGGAGAAGTGGCCATGGGGAACCCCCTAATGCTGTGCCAATAACAGCGCCACCATGGCATTGCGAAACGCGGGCGGGTTTGACCTAGCGCAAGACGCGGATTTTTCCCGATCGCCAAAAACTCTGATTTTATAAGTCTTTCTGCGCGTGCCGCCGCGCTTACGTACAATTACGGACCGCTCACAGACGGTTGCGGCGGGCGATTTGGCGCGTCACTTCGGCCGGTGTGGCGGCGTCGGCCTGCGCCTTGAGCGCCATCGCCATCATCGCCGCCGGCCGCGCCAGGCAGCGCTCGAGCCACGCCTTAAGCCGCGGCACGGCGGCGAGATCCATGTCGATGGCGCGGCTGATCACGGCGGCAACGTTGAGGTCGGCGACGGTAAAATCGTCGCCGAGCAGATAAAGTTGCTTGGCGAGCGCGCCGTCGAGCACCTTGAACGGCGCCGCCAGCAGCTTCAGCGCCTGCTCCCGCTTGCCGGCGTCGCGCTCCTCCGGCGGCAGGCGCACGGCGTGCAGCGACCAGATATTGACGGCACGGTCGACCTCCTGCACCGCCCACAGGCTCCATTGCCACACGCGCGCCTCGGCTTGCAGCGTGGCGGGATAGAGTTTGCCGCTGGAATATTTCTTGGCGAGATAGAGCGTGATGGCCAGCGACTCGGTGAGCACGAAGCCGTCGTCGTCGATCGCCGGCAGCCGCCCGTTCGGATTGATAGCGAGGAATTCCGGCTTGCGCGCGCCGGCCTCGCCGATCTCAATCGGGATGTGCTCGTAGTCGAGGCCGAGCTCCTGCGCCATCCAGAGCGCGCGGAAGGCGCGGGTGCGGGCGACGCCATAGATGCGCAAGGCGCTCATGGCGTATTGATAGCGCAAAAAAAGCCGCCGCGGTTTCCCGCGACGGCTTTCTTCATATGCGGAGGGCAGCTCCACAGATGAACCGGACCCGTTGCCGGATCCGGAACTGGCGAACCCCGCAGACAAATCAGCCGCCCCGAGGGGCGGCTGATGGCAAAGCAGTCATCGTGATGAGGAGAAGCAATCGTCCTTGGCAGGCCTGGCAGCGACCTACTCTTCCAAGCCTTGAGACTTAGTACCATCGGCGCAAAGGAGTTTAACGGCCGAGTTCGGGATGGGATCGGGTTCAGGCCCCTTGCT
>DATJHR010000147.1:0-4753 GCA_035493735.1 Acidocella sp. | reverse complement strand
TTTCCCCACCAAGGAAGCGCTGATCGAGCGGGTCTATCTCGAAGTCTATTTCCATCGTTGGCAGCCGGAATGGGAGACGCTGCTGCACGATACGTCGCGGCCGCTGGCGGCGCGGCTGATCGATTTCTACAATGCCTATCTGCCGGTTATTTTCCGCTATGAGTGGGTGCGCATCTTTTTCTTCGCCGGCCTCAAGGGGGTCGATATTCCGCAACGCTATATCGGCCTCATCCAGTCCAAACTGGTCGAGCCGCTGGCCTTGGAACTGCGCGGGCTGGCCGGGCAGCGCTCCGACGCGCCGGCCTCGGCCCAGGAACTCGAGATCGCCTGGGGCCTGCATGGCGAGCTGTTTTATTTGGCCATCCGCCGCTGGGTCTATGGCCACGCGGTGCCCGACGACCTCTCTCCGCTGATCGTCATGAGCGTGACCCGCTTTCTGGAAGGCGCGCCGGCCGCACTGCGCAAACTGGCTTCCGCACCCGGCTGAATCTCTTATTTGTTATCACTTGATTTTTACAGAACGATTGACCTGCCCTGGTAAGCGCCTAATTATATTAGGTTTAGTTGCGAACAATTCTTAATTGTCGCCAACATCGCGAGGGTTTCATGTTCGAGCAAGCGGTCCTGACGGAAAATCTGTTTCTGAAGGACGTCGATATGCTGCGGCAGCGCACAATCCGGTTGCTGGCGGAAGGGCAGGCCGAGGCTCACGCCAACCCGCAACGCTCGATCGCGCTGTTGCAGGCTGTGCTGATGGCGGAAATCGTCTGCGTGCTCCGTTACACGGCCATCTCCATCTCCCATGACGGGCTGAAAAACGAGTGGATCGGGGCGGAATTCCAGGAACAGGCCAATGACGAGCGCCGGCATATGGCGCTGGCGGCCACGCGCATCAGCCAGCTTGGGGGCACACCGGATTACGACCCGCAGCACCTCGCCTCACGCCATGCCCTGCCGCCGGACGGGCCAGGCGAATTCGCCCAGCGGATCCAGGAGAATCTGGCCGCGGAACAGGCCGTCGTGTCGCTGTACCGGGAGCTGATCGGCTATTTCGAACCGCGCGATCCGGAAACCGCGGCCATGTTGCAAGAAATCATCCATGACGAGGAGGACCATGCCGGCGACATGGAGGACCTGCTCGTTTCCTACGCCAACAACTGAAAAAAGCGGCGCAGAAACTTCTTTGAAACTGGGCCCGTGCCGGTGAACCCAGCACGGCCCAAATTAGCAAAGTTTTTTTGCTACTTTTTGTTCACAAAAAGTAGCCTTCCCCTTCTTTCCTTCAGCGTGTGCCAAACACCGCGTTGCTGAACAGCTCCTTATGCTCGTGCGGCGCCGCACGCCAATATTGCGGGGGCGCCGCGACCGACGCGCCGAGCGTGGCGGCTGCGTGCCAGCCCCAGCGCGGGTCGAACAGCATGCCGCGGGCAATCGCCACGAAATCGGCCTGACCGGCGGCGATAATCTCCTCCGCCTGCCGCGCTTCGGTGATCAGCCCGGCCGCCATGGTGGTCACGTTTGTCGCCGCTTTGACCGCCTGCGCGAACGGCACCTGGTAGTTGGGCCCGAGCTTGATCTTCTGAAGCGGCGAAATGCCGCCGGAGGAGACGCTCACCCAGTCCACGCCGCGCTGCTTCAGCGCCGCGACGAAGCGGATCGACTGCTCGACATCCCAGCCTTCCGGCAGCCAGTCCGACGCCGAGATACGGATACCGACCGGGCGATCCGCGGGAACGGCAGCGCGCACAGCTTCGAAGACTTCCAGGGGAAAGCGCATGCGGTTTTCCAGCGAGCCGCCATAGGCATCCTGGCGTTGGTTGGCGATCGGCGAGAGGAACTGGTGCAGCAGATATCCATGCGCGGCGTGAACCTCGATGCCGTCAATGCCAAGCCGCGCGGCGCGGCGGGCCGTGGCGGCAAACGCGTCGCGAATCCGGGCCAGGCCCGCCTCGTCGAGGGCCGCGGGCGCCGCCTCGCCTTCCTTCTGCGGCAGCGCGGAGGGGGCAAACGTGGTCCAGCCGCCTTCGCCGGGCGGGATCAGTTGGCCGCCTTCCCAAGGCACATGGCTTGAGGCTTTGCGCCCCGCATGGCTGATCTGCATGACGATCGCGGTCTTCGAAATGTCACGCACCGCGCCGAGCCTCCGCGCCAGAGCGGCCTCGGTGGCATCGTCCCACAGGCCGAGATCGCGCGGGGTGATGCGGCCATCCGGCGTCACGGCCGTTGCTTCAATGGTCACCATGCCCGCGCCGGACAGCGCCAAAGTGCCGAGATGCACGCTATGCCAGGACGTGGCCATGCCCTCTTCGGCGGAATATTGGCACATCGGCGCCACGACGATGCGGTTAGGCACAGTCAGGCCGCGGAGGGTTTGCGGAGAAAATAAGACGCTCATGGGGCTCCCGGATCATAAAAACAGGTCCGCTGCTATATAAGCGTGATCAGCGGTGGCGCCAGAAGGCAAAGCAAGTGGCCGCTTTTTGAAAAAAGCGGCGCAAAAACTTTTGTTACTCTGGGCCAGTGGCCGTGAAACCAGCACGGCCCAGTTTAAAGAAAGTTTTTTGCTTCTTTTTTTCAAAAAAGAAGCGCTTCCTTCCTTTCGCCCACCCTGGACGGCGCAGGAAATTGGCGCGATGAACAGGCAAAATAATACAGAATACGAGGAGCCGCGTCTGTCCATGACTAACAATGAAGTTCGCGTCTATCCGTCCAAGGCCGCCCTGCCGCGCGAGGCGCAGCTGGCCTGGAAGATCGCCGGCGTCGCCGCCGACAAGGTGCCGGTGGCCAAGGATGTCACGGCCATGATCATCAACCGCATCATCGACAATGCCGCGGTCGCCATTGCCGCGATCAACCGCCGCCCGGTGGTTTCCGCGCGAGGTATGGCGCTCGGACACGCGCGTAAGGGGGGTGCCACCCTGTTTGGCGCGCCGGCGCGGGTCACGGTGAGCCCGGAATGGGCGGCGTGGGCGAATGGCACAGCGGTGCGCGAACTCGATTATCACGACACGTTTCTCGCCGCCGATTATGCGCACCCCGGCGACAACATTCCGCCGATCCTGGCGGTGGCGCAGAGCCTGGGCAAATCCGGCCGTGACCTCATTCGCGGCATCGCCGCCGGCTATGAAATCCAGATCGACCTGGTGAAGGGGATCTGCCTGCATGAGCATAAGATCGACCATATCGCGCATCTCTGCCCCGCCCAGGCGGCGGGCATCGGCGCGCTGCTGAACCTGAAGCAAGAGGTGATCTATCAGGCGGTGCAACAGGCGGTGCATGTGGGCTTCACCACACGCCAATCCCGTAAGGGGGAAATTTCTTCGTGGAAGGCGTTCGCGCCCGCCCATGCCGGCAAGCTGGCGGTGGAGGCGGTGGACCGGGCGATGCGCGGCGAAGGCGCGCCCAGCCCGATCTATGAGGGCGAGGATTCGGTGATCGCCTGGATGCTGGGCGGCGCGGACGCCGTGTATCATGTGCCCCTTCCCGCGCCGGGCGAGCCCAAGCGCGCCATCCTGGACAGCTACACCAAGGAGCACTCGGCGGAATATCAAAGCCAGGCGCTCATCGACCTCGCCTTCCGCATGCGCCACGACATTGCGGATGTCGATGCGGTGGAGCGGATCGTGATACATACCTCGCATCATACGCATTACGTGATCGGCACCGGCGCCAACGACCCGCAGAAGATGGATCCGAACGCCAGCCGCGAGACGCTCGACCATTCGATTATGTATATTTTCGCTGTCGCCCTGCAGGATGGCGTGTGGGACCACGAAACCTCCTACGCGCCGAAGCGCGCGCGGCGAGAGGACACCGTCCGGCTCTGGCATAAGATCGAAACCAGGGAAGACCCCGAATGGACCCGGCGCTATCATTCCCTGGACACGGCGGAGAAAGCCTTTGGCGCGCGCGTGGAAATCTTTTTGCGTGACGGCTCGAAGCGGGAAGATGAAATGGCCGTCGCCAACGCCCATCCGCTCGGCGCCAAGCCGTTCGAGCGCGCCGATTATATCGCCAAGTTCCAGACGCTGACGGACGGGCTCATCACCGCACGGGAAAGCAATCGATTTTTGGAAGCGGTACAGAATTTGCCAAGGCTGGCGGCAGGCGAGTTGGCGGCCCTGAACGTGGCATTGCCGGCCGGTGCCTTGGAGGAGTCGAAACCGGGCATTTTTTAGAGAAAAGGAAGAGCTTCTTTTTTGGAAAAAAGAAGCAAAAAACTTTTTTCACATTGGGCCGTGCTAATTTCAGCGCCCGCGGCCCAGTTCAGCAAAAGTTTTTGCGCCGCTTTTTTTTCAAAAAGCGGCCTCTTTCTTGAGCTTCTGACGAAACACATATGGCTCCGGGGGACAGAAAAATGAGCGAGACGACCACGCTGCCGAAACCGAAGAAATCGGTCGCTTTGTCCGGGGTGGCGGCCGGCAACACGGCTTTGTGCACGGTGGGCCGCTCCGGCAACGACCTGCATTACCGCGGCTATGACATTCTCGACGTAGCGGAGGCCTGCGAATTCGAGGAGATTGCGCATCTGCTCATCCACGGCACTTTGCCCAATGTTGTGGAACTGGCAGCCTATAAGAGGAAGCTGCGGGCGCTGCGCGGCCTTCCTGCTGCGGTGCGGACCGTGCTGGAAACCCTGCCGGCGGCGGCGCATCCCATGGATGTGATGCGCAGCTATGTCTCGGTGCTGGGCTGCGTTTTGCCGGAAGCGCATGATCATCCCCCCGAGGGGGCACGCGACATCGCCGACCGG
>DATJHR010000146.1:0-2600 GCA_035493735.1 Acidocella sp. | reverse complement strand
TTGTGCAGGGCCACGGCGCGTTCCAGAGTGGCCCGGAGTGAGGAGCCTATTGTCATTTCTTCGATTGTAGCAGGACTTCAGGCCGGATTTTCGGGCCTTTAACGGCCAGTCCACGCTGGCTCCGCGCCTTGCGGTCGGTTGACGCCGCGCCGGGACCTGTGGACTCTGGCGCGGGAGATACCCGAGGAAGCTGTCGTTGTCTGATGGTCTGAAAGTCAGATTTTGGGGCGTGAGAGGCTCGATTTCATGTTCCGGCGCGGAATATGCCCGTTACGGCGGCAACACGTCGTGCCTGGAAGTCACCGCCGGCGGCCGTCGTGTCATCTTCGACGCCGGCACGGGAATCCGCACCTTGGGACTCGAGCTGGTGCATCAGGCCCCGAACAACCTGGACATCTATTTCACCCATACGCATCTCGACCATCTCGTCGGCCTGACCTTCTTCGCGCCGCTGTTCGACGCGCGCAGCACGGTGCGCATGTGGGCAGGCCACCTCGAGGCGCCGTACACGTTGAAGAAGGTGGTGGCCAACCTGATGCAGGCGCCGATCTATCCGGTGACACTCGAGATCTTCAAAGCCAAGGTGAGCTTCACCGAGTTCAAGGCGGGCGACCTCCTGACCTGCGGGCCGATGCAGATGCGGACCGCGCCGCTCAATCATCCCAATGGCGCCACTGGCTATCGCATCGAGCACGGCGGCAAGTCGATCTGCTACATCACCGACACCGAGCATCGGCTGGGCGAGCTCGACATGAAGATCGTCGAGCTGTGCCGCGGCGCCGACGTGATGATTTACGATTCGAGCTACACCGACGAGGAATACTCGCGCTACCGCGGCTGGGGCCATTCGACCTGGCAGGAAGGCGTGCGCATCGCCGATGCTGCAAATGTCGGCACGCTCGCGATCTTCCATCACGACCCCAGTCACAGCGACGCCTTCATGGACGATGTCGCGCGCGAAGCGGCAGCGATGCGCCCCGGCACCGTGCCGGGCGGCCTGCCGCGAGTGCTGGTCGCGCACGAAGGGCTCACGATAGCCCCGTGATCGCCGCCCCCGTGGTCATTGCATCGTGAGGGCAACACTCAGCTTGCGGGGACGCTGGCGCCGGTTCGTGCTCGGCCTGCCGACGATCCTCAGCCTGACGCCGCGCGGCTGGTTCATTCCGCACCGCTATGCACCAATGCTGCCGCCGCCCGGAGCGCAGCCGCCGTACGAGTCGATCGAGGCGCTGTTCGAACGGCACGCCGGCGATTTCGAGAGGGTGCTCGATCTGGTCGAGGCGCAGGGCGAGGCTCTGCAGAGCATGCGCGGCCTGCTTGAACAGGCGTGGTTCCCCTCGCTCGATGCCGCCGTTGCCTACGGGCTGATGCGCGAGCGCAAGCCCCAGCATCTGATCGAGGTCGGCTCGGGCCATTCCACGCGCGTGCTGGCCAAGGCCCTGGGCGGGCTGGCCGAGATCCTGGCGATCGACCCAGCCCCGCGCGCCGACATCGCCGGCCTGCCGGGCGTCGAGGTCGTGACCTCGACGGTGCAATCCGCACCCATCGAGCTGTTTGATCGGCTGGGCCGCGGCGACGTGCTGTTCATCGATTCCAGCCACATCCTGATGCCGGGCAGCGATGTTGACCTGTTGTTCAATCGCATCCTGCCGCGGCTGCCGGCCGGCGTGATCGTGCACATTCACGACATCTTCTTGCCGTTCGACTACCCGCCGGTCTGGGGGTGGCGCGCGTACAACGAACAATTGGGCGCACTGCCCCTGCTGACGACCGGCGCCTATGTGCCCTTGTTCTCCAGTGTCTGGGCGCAGCAGCGCTTCGCGGCCCGGCTGGCGCAGTCGGTGGTGGCGCAGCTGCCTCTGCCGAAAGAGGCCCTGTCCACCAGCCTCTGGCTGCAAAAACGCTAGAACATATTCCGTCCGGCCGGAATCGGCCGGACGGAATATGCCTGCTGCAACAAACATCGCCCGTGCGCGCATTTCCGTTCAGATGGAACCGCGCCTACTGGTCGATGGCAAAAGGGACAACCGTGCGGGCGCGGTTCCATCTGAACGGAAATCGCTCTAAAGCACATTCCATTCGGAAAGTGCCCGTCGACCGGCCTTTGGCGGCAAAAACGCCAAGAGCGGGGTCACAGGGCGTTGCCTTGCCCTTTCCCCATTCGGAGCCTATGTATTTTGTCAGTCATGAGCTTCGGATTGGCGGAGCGCCTTCGTGGGCAATAACTACGACATCATCCTCATCGGCCTGGTCGCGATCTTTCTGATCCTGCGGCTGCGCGCCGTGCTGGGAAAGCGCACCGGCAACGAGCGGCCGCCCGCCCGTGATCCTTTCCCGCCGTCCGCGCCACAGTCGCCGCCCAGCACGCCGCGCATCGGCGATGCCCCGGCAGGC
Organism: Acidocella sp.; assembly: GCA_035493735.1. GTDB lineage: Bacteria > Pseudomonadota > Alphaproteobacteria > Acetobacterales > Acetobacteraceae > Acidocella. Next base: position 206 of record DATJHR010000146.1, on the reverse strand, counting down.
AACGACAAGGTGATCCCGCTGCCGAACGGGAACGGCCGGCCGTCACTGGCGATCAATGCGCCGGGCGGCATCCGCACGACGGTGATGCCGAATGCTTCGGCTGGAGTCGCTGCGGTCCGTGCCGCCGATCCCAGCTTCGACCCGATAGGCTTCGCCGGCGGCGCGCGCGCGGCTTTCACGACCATCGTCGAGGCTTTCGCCAAGGG
>DATJHR010000145.1:0-5664 GCA_035493735.1 Acidocella sp. | reverse complement strand
CCTTGGCAAAGCGGTTCAATCTGTGCCCATTGAGCATCGGTCAGAATAAGGCGATCCATAAACAGCGTGAATCACAACTACCCAGACCAGGGGAATCCTTTAAATCCCAACAGACCCTGAAAAAAGCGGCGCAAAAACTTTTTTAAATTGGGCCGTGCTGGTTTCGACGCCAATGGCCCAATTTCAAGGAAGTTTTTGCGCCGCTTTTTTCAAAAAGCGGCCACTTCCTTCTCCCCATGCGCCGGTGCGATGGGCAGCGCGGCGGTGCCAGCCAGGCCGGGATCGGCGAACAGCCGGCCGTGATAAGCGCCGATCAGGGTAAGGGTCATCACGGTGAGCCACAGGATGGTGAGCGTCACTGACAGGCCGGCGCCCAGGATGGTGAAGGCGGCGATGCCTGTCTGGGTGCCCAGGGCGAACGTCGCCAGGGTGAAGACGGCGAGGGGGAAGGTGAAGCCCCACCAGCCCAGGTTGAAGGGCAGCCCGCCGCGCAGATAGGTGAGGGTCGTCGCCACCGCCATGGCCAACCACCAGGCGCCGTAGCCCCACAGGACCAGGCCGCCGATCAGGCCGATGCCGTGCGCCACCATGCCGACATCGCCCATGCCAACCTTGGCGAGGATGGCCGGCGCGTCCTGGCCGAGGACCAGAAGACCGAGCGCACCGGTGCCGAGCGGGCCCAGCGCCAGCCAGGTGGTGACTGCGGCGTCCCGCTTCGGCAGCTTATGCAGCGCCAGACGCAGGAACAGGATGACCAGGATGCCAAGGGCGAGCGGCACAGAGAGCGACCACAGCAGGTAGGACGCGAACAGCAGATGCGCGGCGGTGAGGCTGTCGGCGATATGCGGCGCCAGCAGGCCGCCGCTGGCCGCCGTCACCTCGCAGGCGACCACCGGCAGCAGCCACACGCCGCTCATGGCCTCCATGCTGTGCCGCTGGCGGGTGAACATCATGAACGGGACGAGCAGGCCGATCCCCACGGCCAGGGCGGCGTCAATGCACCAGAGGGTCTGCGCGATCGTCACGGCTTCGGCGCCGTAGCGGGAGATGCCGAAGGCCAGATAGCCGTTGACGATAGTGGCGAGGCCCATCGGGATAGCGCCGAGGGCCATCGGCGTGACGGCATGAGAGAGGGTCTTGGCCGCGCCGCCGGGATAAAAGAGCCAGCGCGCGAGGTAAAGCAGGGCCAGCGTGGCGAACAGCGCGATGTTGGCGCGCCAGAGCAAAGCGGCGGCTTCGTGCAGACCGGGAATCGCGAGAGGGAGCTGGTTGAGCACGAGGGCAGTAGCGCCGGTCCCCATCGTTGCGGTGAACCAGTTCGGGGTGAACTGGCGGACGATCTCCCGCGGGTGCGCGTGATGCGTGAAGGGGCTGGTGACGTTGAACATGGGAAACCTCCTTGCTTGGGAGGTACGTAGGACCGGCAAAACAATTAATAAAATGGATTATATTTGTTATATCAAACTATTTTGTGGATTAATTAATGGCGGTCACGCTTAGCGCTTGCGGCTGGGGCTCAAAATAAATTCGGAGAGTGCACCGGCGAGCAGCGAGGCGACCAGCGCCTTTTTCGGATCTCGCTGCAGCAGCAGTTTGGCCGCAAGCACGATGGCCTTCTGGAGGTCACTCACCAGGCGGCGCGGCCGCGGCTTCGTCAGGCGCCGCAGCACCGCGCGGCCGACCAAAGCGAGGAATCCAGCCACGATGAGAAGCGCCGCACCGGTCACCGCCGCTGCCGCCGCGGCGCCCAGATGCGGTGCGACCCAGAGATAGAAAGCCGCGATAAAACAAACCCCGGCTGCGAGCGCGAGACCAAGCACGGCAAGGGCCAGGCCTATCCCGATCGCTGCCAATTTGATCACGCGGCAGAACCGTCAGCACAGCCATGGGGGTTGCGTAGGAACGCGAAGGTTCCGACGCAACGTGGAAAAGTGTCAGCCGACAGCGGAAAAGGAAAGGGCGCTGTCATCGTCTCGCGACGGTCGGGGAGGAGCGGCGCAAAAATTGCGCGGCGAGAGCACCGACCCCGAAAGCGAGGGCCAGGCTGGTGAAGGGCCGCGCTTCGATTTCGTGCCCCAGTCTCTCCACGGCGTCCCTGCCGGTGCCCCTCAGCCGCCCCGCCAGCTGTTCGAACTCAGATTCCAGCGTACCAACGCGCGAAGCGAGGTTGCCGCCTTCCAGATAAGCGCTCATCTGCGCCAAGGCCTGGGCGGCATTCTGGCCCAGCCTGTCGCCGAGTTCGTTGCGAAAGCGGTTGAACTCCTGCTTCAGATGTTCGAGATCGAGGGTGTCGGAGTCGATAGAGCTGTTTGGCATCGGTGGGTCCTCCTGATCTCGATTTCGTAAAGAGGGCGAGGCTTTTCAACGCCCACGGTGTAAATTTGGACCCATGCCAGTGAGGGGGGACCGCTTGCATGGCGCAAAGCCGGATGGCATTGCGCGTAATTCATGGAGCGCTTCCCAAAACGCCGCCTGTTGGGGGCGGTTCTGGCTACGATGATCGTCGCCGCGCCGGCGCATGCCGAGCTGCGGGAATTCGTCGGCGCGCCGGCCTCGCTGGCGCCGTTGGTCCGGGCGGTGGCGCCGGCCGTGGTGGGGATTGCCGTTACCGAAACGCCGGGCGCCGTTACAGCGGAGGTTCCGGCGACGCCGGACGGGCGGCATGCCGGCCGAACCGAGCCGGTCTCCGAGGCTGCGGGCTCCGGGTTCATCATTAACCGCGACGGTTTCATCGTCACCAATGATCATGTCATAAAAGGGGCGGCGCGAATCGTCGTGACGCTGAACGATGGTGAGCGTTTCCCAGGCCAAGTGGTCGCGGCGGATGACCTCACCGACATTGCGATCGTGAAAATCGATGCGCCCCGGCCCCTGCCTGTGGCGCATTGGGGCAATTCCGACGAGACCGAGGTGGGCGACTGGGTGCTGGCCGCCGGAAATCCGTTCGCGCTCGGCAATTCCTTCACGCTCGGCATCGTTTCTGCGGAGGGGCGGGCCATCGCCGATGGCCCGTTCGACCATTTCCTGCAGGTCGACGCGCCGATCAATCCCGGCAATTCCGGTGGCCCGGACTTCAACATGCGGGGCCAGGTGATCGCCATCAACTCCGCCATTGTCTCGCCGTCCGGCGGTTCAGTGGGCATCGGCTTTGCGATTCCCAGCGACAGCGCGCGCCCGATCGTCGAGGCCCTGATCGTCCATGGCCGTATCGAGCGCGGCTGGCTTGGCGTGTCGGTCGAGGATGCACCGTACCGCGAGGCCGGCGCGCAAATTACCAGCGTCGAGCCCGGCGGGCCGGCCGACCGGGCGGGACTCACAAGCGGCGAGGTGGTGGTCTCGGTGGACGGACAGTTGGTCACCGGTGCTGCGGGCCTGACACGGGCGATCGCCTCAATCACGCCAAGGAGCAGGGTGGTCCTTGGGATTCAGCACAACAAACATATATCCTACCTGCCGGTCATTATCGACCGCCGGCCGGTGCAATTGGGAGAGTAGAGATGCGTATACTCGTCGTGGAAGACGACAAGGACGTTGCGGGGTTTGTGGTCAAAGGCCTGCGCGAGGCGGGCCATACGGTGGAACACGCAGACAATGGCCGTGACGGCTTGTTTCTTGCCGCGTCGGAAAATTTCGATGCGATCATTCTCGATCGCATGCTGCCCGGCGGGATCGACGGGCTGCGCCTTCTGGAGACCTTGCGGGCGCAGGACAACGCGACCCCCGTGGTGTTTCTGTCCGCCCTTGGTCAGGTCGACGACCGCGTGAAGGGGCTGAAGGCAGGCGGTGACGATTATCTGACCAAGCCATTTGCTTTTGCGGAATTGCTGGCGCGTGTCGAAGCCCTGACGCGACGTGGCAAGAGCGACGGGCCGACCACGCGGCTGGTGGTAGGCGATCTGGAGATGGACCTGCTGTCGCGCTCGGTACGCCGCGGCACGCAGCGGATCGACCTGCAGCCGCGTGAATTTCGCCTGCTCGAATATCTGATGCGCCATGCCGGACAGGTGGTCACCCGCACCATGCTGCTCGAGGGCGTGTGGGATTACCATTTCGATCCGCAAACCAATGTGATCGATGTGCATGTGTCCCGGCTGCGGCAGAAGATCGATAAGCCCTTCGACCTGCCGCTGCTGCACACGGTCCGCAACGCCGGCTATATGTTGAAGGCTGAAGAGGTTTAACGCAGGCAGCAGGCAGCAGCAGGCAGCATGACTTGATGGACACGAATCAGCGATCTGGCGCTGGCTGGTGGCGGGTTGCGCCGCCGGCTGCTTCCGTGGCGGCCCCACAGCCGCAAAGACGCCGTTCCCGCCCGCTCATTCGTTCCGCCGGCATCCGCTTCGCATTGATTTATGCGGTGGTGTTCGGTGTCTCGGCCTTCCTGCTCGCTTTCTCCCTCTGGTACTCCACCGTCGGGCTGCTCCAGCGCCAGGTGGAGGTTTCCATCCGCAATGATTCGAGCGCCCTGAATGAGCATTTCACCAGCGGCGGCCTGCCCTCGCTGATCGCTGCGATCCAGGACCGCATGACCGATGCGCTGGACTCGGACGGCATTTATCTGCTGCTCGACCCGCTGGGCAATCGTATCATCGGCAATCTCGATCAATGGCCGGTCGGGCTGACCCAGACCGACACTTGGTATCAGCTGCCAGTGCGGCGCCATGGGGTGAATTCGGTTGCGCTCCTGCGGGCCTCGACACTGCCCGGCGGGGACCGCCTGTTGGTCGGGCGCGATGTGCGGGCGCGCTCGGAACTGCGCAACGTGCTGCGCGACGGACTGATCTGGGCCTTGGGCCTGATGTTCGCGCTCGGCATCATCGGCGCGATCCTGATCCGCTCGCTGTTTCGGCGCATGATCCGGGACATTTCCACCACCACCAGAGCGATCGCCCGCGGCGATTTGACCCGGCGCATTCCCAAGACCGGGGATGGCGACGAGTTTGATGAGCTGGCCGAGATCATCAACGACATGCTGGAGCGCATTTCCCGCCTCATGGACGGGGTGCGGCAGGTCTCCAACGCCATCGCCCATGACCTGCGAACGCCCATCACCCGCGCCCGCACGAGGCTCGAGGATGCCTCGCTGCATGCGCATTCCGTCGACGATCTGCAATCGGCGATCGAACGGGCAACCCAGGATTTGGACGGGATCGTCGGCGTGTTCGAGGCACTGCTGCGCATCGCCGAGATCGAGGCCGGCTCGCGCCGCGCCGCCTTTGCCAGGATCGATTTGGCGCCGATGCTGCATGATATCGACGAGCTGTACCGCGCCGTGGCCGAGGAGCGGGGGCTGAGCCTGCAGACCCAGATCGATGCCGAGTTGCCGATCCTGGGCGACCGCGAGCTGGTCCAGCAGGCGGTGGCAAACCTGCTCGACAATGCGCTGAAATTCACCGCGCCCGGCACGATCATCAATTTCCGGGCCAAGCTGGATGAGGCGGTGATCGACATCAGCATCGCCGATCGCGGCCCCGGCATCGCGCCGGACGATCGCAGCCGTGCCACCGAGCGGTTTTTCCGCGCCGAGGCCGCGCGCAACACCGCCGGGTCCGGGCTCGGGCTGGCGCTGGTCGCGGCGGTGGCACAGCTGCATAACGGCACGCTGCACCTGGCGGACAACCATCCCGGCCTGCGCGCGATCCTGTCGCTGCCCCTGCGGCGGGA
>DATJHR010000144.1:0-18039 GCA_035493735.1 Acidocella sp. | reverse complement strand
GCGCGGCTGGCCGCCGGCGACCTGGTGGTGATGCCGACCATCACGCCGCCGCAGGAGATGCCGAAAACCCGGCATGTGATGGTGCTCGACCCCGGCCAGCAGCGCGATCTGGAAGCCATGGTGCTGTATCGCGACGAGGATGTGATCGTGCTGAACAAGCCGGCCGGCCTGGCGACGCAGGGCGGCAGCGGCATTTCCGTGCATCTCGACGGCATGCTGGATGGCTTGCGCTTCGGCGCCGAGGAGCGCCCCAAGCTCGTGCATCGGCTCGACCGCGACACTTCGGGAATTCTGCTGCTCGCGCGCAGCACCAAGGCAGCACGCGCGCTCGCCGTCGCCTTTCGCGGCCGAGATGTGGAAAAAACCTATTGGGCGCTGCTGTGGGGCGTGCCGGAGGCGCTGGAAGGCCGCATCGACCTGCCGCTGCTGCGTGTCGAGACCGGCGGCTCCTCGCGCTCAGAACCCGCGCCGCGCAAACATCCCGAGGCGCTGAAGGCGCAGACCGATTACCGCATCCTCGATTACGCCGGCAAAAAATTTTCCTGGGCAGAACTCAACCCGCTGACCGGGCGCATGCACCAGCTGCGCGCGCATTGTCTGGCGCTGGGCACGCCGATTCTCGGTGATGCCGCCTATGGCGCCGCCTTTGCCGAAGGGTTCGCGCCGCAGTTGCACCTGCATGCGCGGCGGCTGCGCGTGCCGCATCCGGCAGGCGGCATGCTCACCGTGGAGGCGCCGCCCGCGAAACATTTGCGTGATGGGCTGGTCTATCTGGGCTTCACGATTCCCGACGTGATGAAACCGCAACGTCGCGGATAAGGTAAGGAAAGAGCCGCTTTTTGAAAAAAGCGGCGAACTTTTTTCGACTTTGGGTCTGTGGCGGCGAAACCAGCACGGCCCAGAGTAAAAAAGTTTTTTTGCTTCTTTTTGTTCACAAAAAGAAGCCTTCCCTTTCGCTTGGCTTTGCAGACGACCGAAAAACGCGCCAGTTGCTTCCTTAACGCTTCGTAAGTCGTTCGCCCCTAGGCTATGCTGCGTCGACATGGCAGGAAATTCCCATGCGGCGATGCCAGAAATATCTTCTTGCCGGGCTGTCTGTCATCCTCGGACCCACCGCTTTCGCCGCCGAAACCGTCAACTACACGGTCACCTTCCACCCCAGCGGCGACGCGCGGCTTGATAGACTGTTGAGGCAGACCTCCTCACTCGCCTCATTGCAAAAGGGCGAGCCCCCCGCGCCGTTCGCGCTGATCGGCCGCGCCCAGGCCGACACCCAGCAATTCTCGGTGGTGCTGCACAGCCTGGGCTACGATGCCGGCACCGTCGCGGTCACCATTGACGGCATGGCGCTGAACAACCCGGCTTTGTTCGAGCATTTGGCGCAGGCCCCGGCGGGTGAAAAAGCCAAAGTCCTGATCACGCCAGAGCGGGGCCCGGTATTCCATGTCGGCCACGTCGACGTCACCGGCCTGCCGCCCGGTTTCAAGCCGCCGGCGCTGGTCAAACCCGGCCAGGTCGCCCTCGCCGAGCCCATTCTCGCCGCAACACCTGCCCTTCGCACAGCGCTGCATAATGACGGTTACGCCTTCGCCGCGGTGAGTGAGCCGGTCGCCATCGCCGTACCCGCCGCGCATCTGCTCAACGTCTCCTATAAGGTCATGCCCGGACCACGGGTGAAAATCGGGCCGATCGAATTTTCCGGTCTCACCCGCACCAATCAGGCGTTTCTGCGTCGCCATATCGCGTTGCGCCAGGGCCAGCTCTACAGCACCACGGCGATCACCGCGGCGCGCGATTCGCTGCTCAATCTCGGCGTTTTCTCTTCGGTTACGCCACTGCCTCAGGATCATGTGACGCCAAATGGCGAGGTGCCGATCCTGTTCCGCGTCACACAACAAAAACGGCACGCCGTTACATTCAGCGGCAGCTACGCCACCGATGTGGGCATGACACTCAGCACCTCCTGGGAAGATCGCGACGTGTTCGGCCACGCCGAGACGCTGACTTTCACCACGGCGGCGAACGGCTTGGGCGGCACCGGCACCGTCGCGCCGGGCTATGACCTGAGAGCCGTGTTCGCAAAACCTGATTATTACGCGCGCGGCCAGACTCTCTCGGTGTCGTTGGAAGCGCTCAAGCAATCGCTGAACGCCTATAACCGTACCGCGATCGTGGCCGGCGCGCAGTTGTCCCGCCCACTGACCCCGCATATGACCATCAGCTACGGGCCGAGCTTCGTCACCGAACGCGTCTACCAGAACGGGATTACGCGCTCTTATGTTCTGGCGCAGCTTCCCACCACGCTGGCCTACAACACCACCAACAGCGTGCTGGAACCAACGCGCGGCATCAACGCCAGCTTCACCCTCACGCCCACCGAGCCGCTCTCCGGCACCACCTCCGCCCCCTTCGTGATCGCTTATGCCTCGGCCGCGACCTATCTGGCGGTCGAGCCCAATGCCCGCGGCGTCATCGCCGTGCGTGGCCAGGTCGGCACCATCCGGGGCGCTTCGCAATTCCAGGTTCCTGCGGACCAACGCTTCTATGCCGGCGGCAGCGGCACGGTGCGCGGCTATGCCTACCAGACCATCGGCCCGCTCTTTCCCACCGGCACGCCCGAAGGCGGGCTGTCGCTCGACGCCTTCAGCCTTGAGTTTCGCCAGCGTATCGGCCAGAGTTTCGGTATCGTCCCATTCGTGGATGCCGGGCAGGTCAGCGCCGGCAGCACACCTTTCACCGGCCGGCTGTTTACCGGCGTCGGTCTTGGCGGACGATATTACACCAGCATCGGCCCGATCCGCGTCGATTTCGCGGTGCCCGTCACCAGGATCCCCGGCAATGCTGGGTTCGAGATCTATGTCGGTCTTGGGGAGGCGTTCTGATGCTGCGCGCCCTCAAATTTTTGGGTTTCGCTTGTGGTCTTCTGGTCCTGCTGGCGGTTCTGGCGGTAGGCGGTCTGGTCATCGGCCTCAATACCGACGCGGGCCGGCAGTTCGCCGTCGCACAAATCAATCGGCTGGTGGGACCTGAGATTGCCGTTTCCGGCCTCGGCGGCCATTTCCCGTCCGACCTCAAACTCGCCTCGCTGCGCGTTGCGGATGCGCAAGGCACATGGCTGAGCGGAGAAGATCTTGAACTGCGCTGGCACCCCGTCGCGCTGCTGCACCGTAACCTGCACGTTACCGCCCTGACCGCCGCCCGGCTGACGATTCTCCGCCGCCCGGCGGCGACCGCTGGCCGTTCCACCGGGACATTCCCGGCCGTTTCGGTCGAGCTGGATCGTCTGGCGGTGCCGAAACTGACGCTGGAGCCCGCCATCGCCGGCCGGGCCGTCACGCTCGACGTCACCGCCGCCGCCCGGCTGCCGCAATTGCGCGATTTCAACCTGGCAAATCTCCGGCAAGGCAGCGCGACGCTGAGCGCGACGACGCCGGAAGGCGCCATTTACCGAATGATGGCCGCGATCGACCGGGACAAGGTGCAAACGACGCTGCATGTTGCCGAGCCCGCCGGTGGTGTGATCGGCCAAATCGCCGCCCCGCAAATCCACGCCCCGCTCGCTCTCGACCTCTCTTTGGCCGGGCCGCGTGGGCATGCGGCGGTGAATTTCGCGCTCGCGCTGGGGGCGGCGCGATTGGCCGGTCATGGCACGGTGGGGCTGATCCCGCAGACGCCGAGCGCCGATCTTACGGTGGACGTCCCTGCCCTGGCGCCGTTCGGCGTCTTCGTGGGGCAACAGATTGCCGGCAGCACGACCATGCAGTTGCGCGCGGCCGGTCAGCCGGATGGCAGCACCACGGTGGCGCTCGACGGCGCGGTGGCCCTGACCCAAGCCCCGTATCATGCGGCCAAATATGTCGGGCCGGCCGGCCATTTTTCGCTCCGCGCCAATCTGGCGAACGAGACGCTCAGCATCGGGCTGTTTGACGCCTCCGGCGCGGCTTTCAGCGCCTCGGCCTCCGGCAGCATCGCGCCATCCGGCTTCAACCTGAAGACGCATCTCGACCTGCCACAGGTGGCGGATTTCGCGCCCGGCATTTCCGGCCAGCTCACCCAGGACGGTACGATCGTGGGCGTCCCGGGGGATTTTGCCGTCAATGCGCTGCTGACCGGCGATATTCTGGAAAAGGGCGTGCCTTCCGGCCCGTTCAGCCTCGGCATCAATGCCCAGCATCTGCCGTATGTGCCCAGCGGCACGCTCACCGGCAGCGGCGCGCTAGAAAACGCGCCGCTCTTGCTGGCCGCCACATTCGCCCGCGCTGCCGACGGGACGATAACATTGGTGATCAATAACGCTTTGTGGCGGTCTCTGGACGCGACGGCCAATCTGGCCCTGGCGCCCGGCGCCTATCTCCCGACCGGCACGGCCGACTTCAAGCTCGGGAACCTAGCGGATTTTCAAAGCTTTTCTCCAGTACCGCTACGCGGCAGCGTGAACGGCGATTTTTCACACCTGCAAGGCCAGATCTTCAGGCTCGACCTTAACGCCCGGAACCTGCTGGTGGCGCCACAACTGGGCACGATGGACACCACAATCCACGCGCTCGGCCCAACCAAGGCGCTGGCCGTGAAAGCCCAGGCGAGGATCGCGAGAGTGGTTTCCGCGCCGGCAAGCCTGAATCTGGCCGGCGTGCTCGACCTCGATAACCGTTCCGCCAACGTGAACGCGTTCAGGGCCTCCTGGCGGAACATCGACACGCGGCTGCTCGGGCCGGCTTCCATCGCCACGCGGCCCGGCATCGTCGTGCGACATCTGGTGCTGGGGCTGAATGGCGGGCGCATCGGGCTGGACGGCCGGCTCACGCCGCAACTGGCCGCGACGTTGAATGTGCAAAACCTGCCGGCCGACACGGCCCGGTTTTTTGTGCCCGACATCAAGGCCACCGGCACGCTCTCGGCCACCGCCACGATCACAGGCCCGCGCAACGCCCCTACCGGAAAACTGACGCTGACCGCACAGCGCCTCAAACTTCATAACGGCCAGGCTGCTTCGCTCCCGCCCGCCGACCTCAACGCCAGCGCCAACTTCAACAGCCAGAACGCCACCATCGACGCGCGTCTGACGGCCGGGCCCCTTGTTGCCCTCACCGCCCATGGGCTTGTACCGCTACGCCAGACCGGGGCCATCAATCTACGGGTCAACGGCCGCACCGATCTGCGCCTACTCGATGCCGTTCTTGGCGCAAGCGGCAATGTCGTGCGCGGGGTGGTGACGGTCGATATGGCGGTCACCGGCACGCCCGCCGCACCGCAAGCCCAAGGCAGCGCCACCCTCGCCAATGGAAGCGTGACGAACATTTCTTCTGGGCTCAACCTCACCAATATCAGCGCCCGGGTTAGCGGCACCGGGCGCACAGTGACGCTGCAAGCGCTGACCGCGACCGCCGGCCAGGGGCAGATTACCGGCTCCGGCACGGTGGATCTCGGCGCCCCCCAAATCCCGCTCAGCGTGATGGTCAAGGCCACCCATGCCACCCCCATCTCCTCCGACATCATCAACGAGACGCTGGATGCCGACCTGCATCTGGCCGGTGCTTTGCGAGGTAAGATGGCGCTCGGCGGCACGGTGCGGATCACCAGGGCGAACATCAACATTCCCCGCTCCCTGCCGCCCAACGTGGCCAATCTGCGGATCATTTTCCCCGGGCAGAAACCGCCGCCCCCGCCCACAAAGCTGCCGCCGGTCGCCCTCGATCTCACCATATCCGCGACCAACCAAATCTTCGTGCGGGGCAATGGGCTGTTCGCGGATCTCGGGGGACGGCTGCATATCGGCGGCACGGCTGAAAACCCGGTGCCGGAAGGCGGGTTCGACCTGATCCGCGGCAACCTCTCTTTGGCCGGCAAGACACTGCAATTCACGCGAGGGCGGATCGGCTTCAACGGCATCGGCTTCATGCCGACGCTCGACCTCGAAGCCACGACCGTGACGACCGACAACAACACCGCGACGCTGATCGTCGGCGGCACGGCGGCGCAGCCGAAAATCACTCTGACCAGCACGCCGCCTTTGCCCTCCGACGAGATTCTCGCGCAATTGCTGTTCGGCCAGAACACCGCCAGCCTCACCGCCTTTCAGGCCGCCTCGCTCGCGGCGGCGCTGGCGCAACTCTCCGGCGTCGGCGGCGGCATCAACCCGCTCGAGCGGGTGCGCAACGTGCTGGGCCTGGACGAACTGTCCCTTGGGGGCACCGGCACCGGTCCGCCTTCGGTGCAGGCTGGGCGCTATGTCGCCCCGGGCATCTATGTCGGCGCCAGCCAGGCCACCAACGGCCAGGGCACGCAGGCCAGCGTGCAGATCAACCTGTATAGAGGGCTGAAACTGAGCACCTCGACCGGCACCTCCAGCACCGGGGCGGGAGATGCCAGCAGCGTCGGGTTGACGTATCAGTTGAACTATTAAGGAAGGAAGTAGGAAGTAAGTAAGTGGCCGCTTTTTGGAAAAAGCGGCGCAAAAACTTTCTTGGAACTGGGCCTGTGGCGCTGAAACCAGCACGGCCCAAGTTTAAAAAAGTTTTTTGCTTCTTTTTTCCAAAAAAGAAGCGCTTCCTTCCCTTCAGCGTCGCTCGCGCGTGGCGGAGAATACCAGTTCCGGAAAATTCTCCTTCATCCGGTTCAGCTCCCAGCTATTGCGCACCAGGTAGACCGGCGCGCCCTCGCGGTCCTCGCTCATCGCGTTCTTGTTCACGTCGATGAAGAATTTCAGCCGCGCCGAATCCTCCGAGAAAATCCAGCGCGCGGTATCGAACGGCGCCGGCTCGAACGCCACCGGAACGTTATACTCCTGCTCGATGCGGCTGGAGAGCACGTCCAGCTGCAGCGCGCCGACCACGCCGATGATCCATTCGGAGCCGTTCATCGGCCGGAACACCTGGGTTACGCCCTCTTCGGCCAGATCCTCGAGCGCCTTGCGCATCTGCTTGGCCTTCATCGGGTCGGTGAGGCGCACGCGGCGCAGAATTTCCGGGGCGAAATCAGGGATCCCGGTGAAGCGGATTTTTTCGCCGCCCTCGGTCAGCGTGTCGCCGACCCTGAGTGTGCCGTGATTCGGAATGCCGATAATGTCGCCCGGATAGGCTTCCTCGGCGAGCGAGCGGTCCTGGGCGAAGAAGAAAATCGGCGCCTGGATCGCCATCGGTTTCCCGGTGCGCGAATGCACGAGCTTCATGCCGCGGGTGAATTTGCCGGAGCAGATGCGGGTGAAGGCGATGCGGTCACGGTGCTGCGGGTCCATGTTGGCCTGCACCTTGAACACGAAGCCGCTGACCGGGCTTTCGCTCGGTTCCACCACGCGTGTGTCGGCGGCGCGGGGCTGCGGCGGCGGGGCGTGCGCGACCAGCCCTTCCAGCAATTCACGCACCGAATAATCCTTCAGCGCCGACCCGAAATAAACCGGCGTCAGGTGCCCCTCGGCGTAGGCTTGCTGGTCGAATTCCGGGAACACGCCGCGCACCAGTTCCACATCCTCGTCCAGTTGCGCCTGCTGCTCCGGCGGGATGGCGAAAGCGACGTTGCGCTCCTCCTGGCCGGGCTTCACCGCCGAGACCAGGCGGTTGTTGCGGACGTCGAAACAGCCGCGGAACAGCCCGCCCATGCCAACGGGCCAGACCATCGGGCAGATGTCCAGCGCCAGCGTATTGGCAATTTCGTCGAGCAATTCGAACGCGTTCTGGCCCTCGCGGTCCACCTTGTTGATGAAGGTGGTGATGGGGATGTTACGCAGGCGGCAGACCTCGAACAGTTTCTTGGTCTGCAGCTCGATGCCCTTGGCGGCGTCGATCACCATCACGGCGGAATCCACCGCGGTGAGCGTGCGATAGGTATCTTCGGAGAAGTCCTCGTGGCCCGGCGTGTCGAGCAGGTTGAACACGGCGCCGCCGAATTCGAAGGTCATCACCGAGGAGGTCACCGAAATGCCGCGCTGGCGCTCGATCTTCATCCAGTCCGAGCGCGTCTGGCGGCGGTCCTGCCGCGCCTTCACCATGCCTGCCTCGCGAATCGCACCGCCGAACAGCAGCAGCTTTTCCGTCAGGGTGGTCTTACCGGCGTCCGGGTGCGAGATGATGGCGAAAGTCCGCCGCGGCGGGATTCGGGTCGCGCCGTCGGCGTCGGTGATGGGCAGGCTCTGATCCATCGCCGTGCCCTACCAATATTTTTCAAGCGACGCCACCGGGAGGAAGGAAGGGCCGCTTTTTGAAGAAAGCGGCGCAAAAACTTTTTCGAAACTGGGCCGCTGCCGGCGAAACCAGCGCGGCCCAGTTTAAAGAAGTTTTTTGCTTCTTTTTTTCAAAAAAGAAGCGCTTCCTTGTCTGTTTCCTTACTCCGCCGCGACGGTCCGGGCGACCTGTTCGCCCATACCTTCGATGCCGGTTTTGACGATCTGGCCGGGGCGCAGGAACACCGGTTCCGGTTTCATGCCAAGGCCGACGCCGGGCGGCGTGCCCGTGGCGATGATGTCGCCGGGATGCAAGGTGATGAACTCGCTCACATAGCTCACCAGCTTCGGCACGCCGAAGATCATCGTGCGGGTACTGCCGTTCTGCATGCGCTTGCCGTCGATCTCGCACCACAGGCTGAGGTTGTGCGGATCGGGCACCTCGTCCTTGGTCACCAGATAGGGGCCGACCGGACCGAACGTGTCGCAGCCTTTGCCTTTGTCCCAGGAGCCGGACCGCTCCAGCTGATATTCGCGCTCGCTGACATCGTTCACCACGCAATAGCCGGCCACATGGTTCATTGCCTCGGCCTCGCTCACATAGGAGGCTTTGGTGCCGATGACGATGCCGAGCTCCACTTCCCAGTCGGTCTTTTTCGAGCCGCGCGGGATGCGGATATTATCGAACGGACCGGAGAAGGCCGACAAGGCTTTCAGGAACACGATCGGCTCCTTGGGCGCTTTGGCGCCGGTCTCGGCGGCATGGTCGGCATAATTCAGGCCGATGCACACAAAATTCATTGGGCGGGGGATCGCCGGGCCGATGCGGCGCTCGGTCTTCAGGAGGGGCAGTTTGTCCGGGTCCAAAGCCTGCAGCTGTTGCAGCCAGCCGGGGCTCAACGCGTCGCCTGTGACGGAGGCCAGCGCGTCATCGAGGGTTCTGACCTGGCCGGCGGCGTCCAAAACACCCCATTTTTCCTCACCGGGATCACCGTATCGAAGAAGTTTCATGTCGTGCTCTTTCTCTTTTTTGAAAACGAGCGATGAGCGTTAGGCTCAAAGCTGGGTGGCGTACAGACCTCGTGTACCGAATCGAGTTTTACTCTAATTATCGCGACTTACTAGGGAGAGGCTTAAATCGAATGCCGCTATTTGCAATCCATGTGCTTGACCGGCCGGGGGCTCTGCCGCTGCGTCTGGAACAGTCCGCCGCCCACCGGGCCTATGTGGAGACCGAATGCGACCATGGCCTGTCCATCGTGATGTCCGGACCATTGCAGTCTGACGATGGCGAGATCATGATCGGTTCGCTATTTGTTCTCGACGCACCGGACCGCGCGACCGTGGAGGCCTTTGTTAAAGCCGACCCCTTCGCCCGGAGTGGCGTCTGGGGCGAGGTCAAGATCACCCGATTCCATCGCCGCACTGGCTGAGCTGCCCCTCTTCACGCCATTGCCGACGGACAAAAGACGCGCGCACAAAAGGCGCGCGCAAAAAAGGCTGGTCGTGAGACCAGCCAATTTGCATGACTTTTATTGGTTTTATTTTAACTCCCCAAACTCGGCGGCTGCTTTTTTATTCTTGTCCTGACGATTCTCTTGTCCTGACTAGCCCTGCGACTGGTTCCCTAAACTTGGCGGCGACCTTTTATTCTTGTCTCACGCCAGCTCCCTAAACTTGGCGGCGGCTCCTTACTCTTGTTCCGACACTCGCCCCTAAACTTGGCAGCGGCTTTTGTTCTTTTTCACGTGCTTTGTTTACGTATTCTGAGTTTTGTATTCTGATGTGTTGTCACATCTGGTCTGCATCACGAAACGGAATGTGACCGAAAAAAGGCGGCCATGCAACCCCTTGCGATGCGCTTTAGTGCAGAAAAATCGCGCGGCATGAATTTTTTTTCCGAACCATTCATCCGAGCCAGAGCCGCAATGCCGCCACCGCAGCCCGAACCTCTTCGGCGGCTTGGGTGGAGGGGCCGGACTCGGTGACGCCGAGCCCGTCCGCGAAAGCGTTGGCGTAGCCGGCGCGGTTAGCCAGCGCCACCTCGAGCAGGCTGAGCCCTCGCGCGGCGATCTCCGCCTCCAGCCGTTTGCGCAGGCGCGACATGGCGGGCGCGCGGTTGAACACCAGCCCGGCGCGGCGCTTCTCCTCCGCCGCCAGTTTCAGCGTCCCCTCGGCGGCCCAGAGATCGGGCGGCGCGGGATTCAGCGGGATCAGCACCAGATCGGCACCGCGGATCGCGCGGCGCGCGTCGCTGTCGATCGCCGGGGGCGTGTCGATCAGCACGTAATCATGGCTGGCCTTGAGTTTTTCCACCTCATTGGCGAGGCGCCAGCCGGAGAGCGCGGCCACGGTAATGTCGCCGGCCGCTTTCGGCGCGTGCGCGCGCAGCCGCCCCCAGGCGGTCAGGCTGCCTTGCGGGTCGATGTCCAGCACCGCCACCCGCGCCTGTGCCGCCAGCGCCGCGGCAAACTGAGCCGTGAGCATGGTCTTGCCCGAACCGCCTTTCTGCTGTGCAACCGCGATGACGTTTCCCATATCTTTGTTCTCCCGGATGGACGTGAGTTAACGCAACTTTTCGCTGAAAGGCCAAGGGTTCATGGACGAGCTGCTGACACCTCAGGAAATGGCGCGGGCCGATGCTCTGGCCGACGACACCAAGACTCTGATGGCGGCGGCCGGGCGCGCCGTGGCGCGGGCCGTGATGCAACATTATGCACCTTGCCGCACGCTGGTGCTGTGCGGCCCCGGCAATAATGGCGGCGATGGCAAGGTCGCTGCCGAGCTTCTCCGGCTGGCGGGCTGGCCGGTGACGGTCCGGGACCTGCACGAGGCCGCCGTCGAGGAGACGGCAAAGGCGGAGCTGGTGATCGACGCTTTGTTCGGCGCCGGGCTGTCGCGCGACATTTCCGCCTCCACCGCCGCCCTGCTTCGCGCGGCCAAACGTATCGTTGCGGTGGATGTGCCCAGCGGGCTGGATGGCGCCACCGGGGCGGTGCGCGGCTACGCGCCGCAGGCCGAGCTCACGGTGACGTTCGTCCGGCTGAAGCCCGGCCATCTGCTCTATCCCGGCCGGGGCCTCTGCGGCCGGCTTGTGCTCCGCGACATCGGCATGCCGGACTGGGTGGTGGCGCAGATCAACCCCCGTACCTGGCGCAACGGACCTGAAAAATGGGCGCTGCCCGCGCGCCATGCGACGGGCCACAAATATCTCAGCGGCGATGTGACGGTGCTGTGCGGCATCATGCCGGGGGCGGCGCGCCTGGCCTCAGCCGCCGCCCGCCGCGCCGGAGCCGGCATGGTGACGCTGGCGGCTGAGGCGCCGATGATCCTGCCGGAAGCCGGGCTGATCGTGCGCGACGCGCCGCTTGCCGATCTGCTGCGCGACAAGCGCCGCACCGTGTTCGTCTGCGGGCCGGGGCTCGGCCACACATCGGCTGCGAAGCTGGCGCAGTTGATCGCCGCCGGAGACCGCAAGATCGTCGCCGATGCCGATGCACTGACCGCCTGCGCGGGTGCCCCTGAGAGGCTGCGCGGCACCGCCGTGATCACCCCGCATGAGGGCGAATTTTCCCGCCTGTTCGGGCCGCCTGGGCCGGACCGGCTAACAGCCACGCGTGCCGCGGCACAGAAAACCGGCGCCATCGCCGTGCTGAAGGGACCCGATACGATCATCGCCGCCCCGGACGGCCGCGCCGTGATCAACGACAACGCGCCCCCCTGGCTCGCCACCGCGGGCACCGGCGACGTGCTGGCCGGCATGGTCGCCGCCCTTCTGGCGCAAGGCATGGCTGATTTCGAGGCCGCCTGCGCCGCCGTGTGGCTGCATGGTGCCGCGGCGCAAAAGATCGGGCCGGGGCTGATCGCCGAAGACATCCCGCCCGTCCTTGGCCCGCTGATGGAGGAGATCAGGAAGGCAAAGGAAGTGGCCGCTTTTTGAAAAAAGCGGCGCAAAAACTTTTTGAAATTGGGCCAGGGGCAGCGACTACTCGGCGGCGGTCAGCAGCGTCCCTTCAGGCGGCAGGCCGCAACGCCCCAGCAGGGAGGTGAGCTCGCGGATGACCGGGAACACCTCCTGGTTCCAGTTCGCGCCTTGCGCATCATGCGCGGCCTGCTCGGCCTCGACGATGTCGCGGTCCTCGCGGAAAATCCGCTCGGTGAAGGCCACCAGGAGCGGCCAACCGAGAGTCAGCCCGGCGCGCGCGAGCTGGCTTTTCGGCTTGCGAATCGACAGCAGGCCAAAGGTGCGAATGGTCCTCTGCGCCTTATCCAGCGGCACATAGACGATCCACAGATCCATCACCGGCTCATCGCCGCCGGCCGGTACGATCTGCAAGGTCTGATAGGGATAGTCGGTGCGGATGGTCATGACGTCCTTGTTTTGGACCTCTTGGGTGCGCTTGCCGCCGAACAAGGCGGCTTCGCCCAACGGCTGTTTCCCGCCGGTGCGCGCGAAGGTGTAGCGCGCCTCCAGCCACGTCTCGCCGAGGCTCCGGCCGAGGTAACGCGGGCGGATCTGCCCCATCTGTTTACGGTGCAGGAACTGATGATTCATATCCATCAGATTCTCGTGCATGAACGAATAATGGCAGTTGACCACGCGGCCGAAGCGACGGGTCTTGTAGACGCTCCCCGTCGCCGCCGAGAGGTCCGGCAGATCCCCTGCCTTCGCCGGATCGCCGGGGAAAATGAACACGAGCCCGGCGGCCTCCCGGCAGGGATAGGATTTGACGCCGTTTGGCAGTTTGCCTTTGCCAAGATAGGGCACGTCGATGCATTTGCCCGAGGCGTCATAGGTCCAGCCGTGATAGCCGCAGCGTATGGCGCAGCCGGATACCACCCCGGCATCGAGCGGCACCTGCCGATGCGCGCAACGATTCTCCAGCGCGAAGACGGCGCCGCCTTCAGGGCGCACCAGCACCACCGGATCACCGGCAAAACGCACGGCCAGAGGCTTGCCGGTTTTCAGCTCCCGTGACCAGGCGACCGGATACCAATGATCGGGGTGGATTCGCACACGGCGGGTATCAACGGCCGATTCGCTCGGCGGCGGCAGCTCGGGCGTATCCTCGGCGTTCAGCACGATCGAATCCATGGATGCTTCCTATGAAACGCGTTCAGCGGGACAGGCGGACTCAATTAAGGTGAAGCATAGGCAAAATGCGGCGGCGCTAACAAGCCCTGCAAGCTTCGCAAACTGGCCGTTACCGCACCGGGCGACGCTCATCATTAACCCGCCGTCATGGCGTGAAGCGGCGCCACTGTTCAACGGCAGCAATAAAATCTTACAATTATAAGGGCCGGCAACACGATTCTGCCGTTTTCGGATCGTCTTATTGAGCTTCTCGAAAGGAGAAAGGGCCCCATGAACAAGCTACGTTCATTCTTTGTGGCGGGCACCGCCCTGGTTATGTCACTCGGCACCGCCGCCGTGGCCCAGGCGCAATATTATGCGCCGCCGCCCGGCTATTGGCACCATCACCATCACTGGCATGTGGGTGAGCGTTATTATGGCCCACGGCACTTCATCGTGCATTGGCGCCGCCACGATCTGCCGCCGCCGCCTTACGGCTATGCCTGGGTCCAGTATGGCCCGCGATTCCTGCTAATCGCGCCTGATGGCGTGATCACGCGGGTGTGGTAAGGCACGATCGCGAACTATAACTTTTTTTAAGGACAATCGAATGCGACTTCTTTCTCCGAAGGTTTTGAGTGCCGGTCTTGGCCTGACGCTGCTGGCCGCCCCGCTGGCGATGGCTCAATCTGATCATCACATGAGCCCGGCTCACGTAACCGTCCACCGCGTTGTCACCGTGCACCACAGCCGGGTGGCCCCCCACGCCCATGTGGTGGTCCGCCGGGTGAGCGTGCGGCACGAGGTCGTGCCGGTGCACCATGCCGACCTGCATCACGGCTAAACAAAGCTCATAGGGACAAACAGATGAAACGTGGTTCTTTGAAGGCGCTCAGCGCGGGCCTCGGCCTCGCGCTGCTCGCCGCGCCGCTGGCGATGGCCCAGCCCTATCCGGATCATCATGGCGGTTACGGCGCGCATCAATGGCGCCACGGCGAGCATTTCAACGGCCACCGTGAGGTCGTCTCCGATTGGGGCCGTTACCATGCCCGCCGCCCGCCCCATGGTTATGAATGGGTTCATAACGGCAACCAGCTGGTGATGATCGCCATCGGCACCGGCTTGGTCGCCTCCACACTGGCCTTGTCCCACGGCTACTGATGTCTTACGCCTCCCGGCCGGGCTGTTCCGGCCGGGAGGTTTCCCGTTCCCCCGCGATACGGAATGCATTAATCTCGGGGCATGAACGAAATAAGGCCGCTTGGCCCGGACGTAGGGAAACTGGAAACGCTGGCGGCGGTGGAGCAGAAACTGCTCTGGCTCTCCGCCTGGATGATCCATAGCGCCAACCATCTCCGCCCTAACCGCGATGGGCTGAAAGTTGGCGGCCACCAGGCCTCCTGCGCCTCGGTCACCAGCATCATGACCGCCTTATATTTCGACAGCCTGCGCCGGTTCGACCGGGTGGCGGTGAAGCCGCATGCCGGGCCGGTGCTGCATGCCGTGAATTATCTGTTCGGCCGGCAGAACGTGGCGCAGATGGCCGGGCTGCGGCAGTTCGGCGGCGCCCAGGCCTATCCGTCGCGCGTGAAAGACGGCCCGGAAATCGACATCTCCACCGGTTCGGTCGGGCTCGGCGTGGCGTTCACCAGCTTTGCCGCCTTGATGCAGGATTATTTGCGGGCGCACAGCCTGGTCGATCCCGCAGCCCCCCGGCCGCGCCATGTCGCCATCGCCGGCGATGCCGAGCTGGATGAAGGGAATATTTACGAGGCGTTGCTCGAAGGCTGGAAGCACAATGTGCGCGATGTCTGGTGGGTGGTGGATTACAACCGGCAGAGCCTGGATTCGGTGGTGCCCGACCGGCTGTTTGGCCGGTTCGAGGGGCTGTTCCACGACATGGGCTGGAAGGTCGTGTCGCTGAAATATGGAAAGCAGCTGGAAGCGACCTACGCCCGGCCCGGCGGCGCCGCGCTGCGCGGCTGGGTGGATGAATGCCCGAACTCGACCTATTCGGCGCTGACCTTCCAGGGCGGGGCTGCTTGGCGGCAGGCGCTCCTTGCCGATATGGGCAAATCGCGCAACGTGCGGGCCATCATCGATCCGTTGAGCGATGATGAGCTGGCGGGGTTGATGACCAACCTCGCCGGGCATGACATGGCCACCCTGACCGAAACCTTCCGCGCCGCCGCGCAACATGACCAGCCGACTGTGTTCCTGGCCTACACCATCAAGGGCAAAAGCCTGCCTTTCGCCGGACATAAGGACAACCACGCCGGCCTGATGACGGTCGAGCAAATGCAGGCGTTCCAACAGCGCCTGAACATTCGCGCCGGGCATGAATGGGAGCCGTTCGAGGGGCTGGCCGACCCGCAAGCCGTCGCGCGTTTCATCCAAAGCGTGCCTTACGCGGAACCGCTGACCAACCATGGCCGTCGGCTGAACGCCGCCCCCATCGCTGTGCCCGCCCGCCTGCCGCAGCCGAAAATCGTCGGCCGGCGGATGAGCACCCAGGGCGGATTCGGCGAAATCCTCTCCGAAATCGGCCGCGCCCAGGGAGAGAGCGCGGAACTGTCCCGGCATATTCTCACCACCAGTCCAGATGTCGCGGTGTCCACCAATCTCGGGCCCTGGATCAACCGGCGCGGCGTGTTCGACCGGAGCAGCCGCGAGGACGTGTTCCGCGAGGGCAAGCTGGCGAGCGCGCAGCGCTGGGGCAGCGATCCCGAGGGGCAGCATATCGAACTTGGCATCGCCGAGCAGAATCTGTTTCTGCTCCTTGGCGCCGCCGGGCTAAGTCACGACCTTGCCGGAGCCCGAATCCTGCCGATCGGCACGGTCTACGATCCGTTCGTCAATCGCGGCCATGATGCGCTGTTCTATGCCTGCTATCAGGATGCGCGCTTCCTGCTGGTCTCGACGCCCTCGGGCATTTCCCTGGCACCGGAAGGCGGGCAGCACCAGGCGACCAACACGCCGCTGCTCGGCATCGTGCAGGACAGGCTCGCCGCCTTCGAACCGGCCTATTGCGACGAGCTGGCCATTTTGCTCCGCCACGCTTTCGCGCATATGCAAAAGCCCGAAGGGAGTGCCGTGTGGCTGCGGCTCTCGACACGGATTTTGCTCCAGCCCGAACGCCATCTGAACGACGCCGATGTCATCGCCGGCGCACATTGGGTCGTTCCTCCCGCCGCGGGCAGCAACATCGCCATCGCCTATCAAGGCGCGGTCGCCGACGAGGCGGAAAAGGCCTTCGCGATCCTGCGCGAGGATATGCCCGAGGCCGGTCTGCTCGCCGTGACCAGCCCGAACCGGCTTTATGCCGGCTGGCGCGCCGCACAGCGCCAACGCCGCCAGGGCATCGCCGCCAGCGCGCATATCGAACACGTTCTGGCCCCCCTCGCCCGCGATGCGGCACTTGTCACCGTGCTGGACGGTCACCCGGCGGCGCATGCCTGGCTCGGCGGTGTGCGCGGGCAGCGGGTGATGGCGCTGGGCCCGGACAGGTTCGGCCAGTCCGGCGATATCCCCGACCTCTATGCGCATTATGAGATCGACGCGGCGGCGATCCTCGATGCCTGCGCGGAAGGGCTGCTGGAAGCTTAGGAGAAGGAAGGGCTTCCTGTTGGTACCTTAGATCACTCGTGCTCCAATCGGCTTCTAGACAAAGAAAGCGGCCGCTTTTTGAAAAAAGCGGCGCAAAAACTCTTGTTATGCTGGGCCTGAGTCAGTTCGCCGACAACGCCCACGGCCCAGAGTAAATAAAGTTTTTTTGCTTCTTTCTGTTCACAAAAAGAAGCCTTCCCTTGCCCTGGCCGAGTTGGCGCCGCTTTTTTCAAAAAGCGGCCTCTTCCTTTCGGCCGTTTCTGCTATAAGCATTGCTTCTGAAGGATTACGACCATGCAAAGGTCCGCCCCGAAACGCCGGGCGATCCATCCTTGGCCGCTGCGGCTCATGCATTGGCTGAACGCCTTGGCCATTATCATGATGATCGGTTCCGGCTGGCAGATTTACGATGCCTCGCCTTTGTTCGGCTTCACCTTCCCGCCGCGCGTCACCATTGGCGGCTGGCTGGCTGCCGCCATTGCCTGGCATTTCGCCTTCATGTGGCTGCTTGTGAGCAACGGCCTGCTTTATGTGATCTGGACGCTGGCCAGCGGGCATTACCGCAAATTTCTGCCCCTCAGCCCCTCGAGCGTGGTGCGCGATCTGCGCGCGGCGCTGCGGTTCAATCTGAAACACGACCTGGGCATTTATAACGCGGTGCAAAAACTGCTGTATCTCGGCGTCATGTTCGCCGGCTTGGTGGCGGTGCTGTCGGGGCTCGCAATTTGGAAGCCGGTGCAGCTCTGGTTTTTCTGCGATCTGTTCGGCGGCTACGTGACGTCGCGCTATGTGCATTTTTTCGCGATGACGGCCATCTGCGCCTTCCTCGCGATTCACCTGATGCTGGTGGCCCTGGTGCCGAAGGTACTGCCGCCGATGATCACCGGCGGGCGGCAGGAAACATGACCCCGATCGACCGCCGCACGTTCCTGATGCGCGCGCTGGCCCTGGGAGCGGCGGCGCCGCTGGCCGGCTGCAATTACGAGGATCCGGCCCATCCCGACCTCGCTGACCGGTTCCTGCATATGATGTCCGCCTGGAACGACCGGGTGCAGGCAGCCTTGTTCAACCCGCACACTCTGGCTCCCACGTTCCGCCCCGACCAGATCACCCGCCCGCCGCGCTTCAACGCTTATTACAGCATCAGCGACGTGGTGGTGGTCGATCCCGCGACCTGGCGGCTGGAGCTGGGCGGGCAGATCCG
>DATJHR010000143.1:0-34098 GCA_035493735.1 Acidocella sp. | reverse complement strand
TGGCGGCGCCAGTACAACACCGCCCGGCCGCACTCGTCGCTCGGCTACCGGCCGCCAGCGCCAGAGGTTTGGCTGTGGCCGTCACCGCCAGCCGCGTTGAAAGGCGTGGTGCCCGCCATAGCAAAACCAGCCCAGCTATCATGCAACTAACTACACGGGGTGTGGATCACCGTTCGGGGGCTTGCCAGCACTGCAGGAGGTTATCACCGCCAGCCCCGACAATGCTGGCGTGTTGGAGCGCCTGCGCGACCTGGTCGACCGTGTCGACATCGGCCCAGGTTTAGAGCGGGATCAGCCGGAAATCATTTTAACCGCGCGTTGGCCGCGATGCTCAAACTGACAATGCCGGCAACCGCAGCGTTAGCTGCGTCCGGTCATGATTTGTTCTTGAGTTCGGTCAAAGTGGTTTCGGGGGCACGATTTGAACGTGCGACCTTCAGGTTATGAGCCTGACGAGCTACCGGGACAAGTTCTTGATAAAACTTCTAAAAATCTCCTTTCGTTAGTCTTATGGGCCAAAAACTGGGTCAGAGCGTCCTGTGGTTGTTGCGATTCCACAAATGGATTTCTTGGCCCATTTAATGCCTCTTTTCCATAAAGGAAATTTCAACTGTTACTGGGACATTTAGGCGCCTCCGTCTGCGATCGCGATGGCGAGTCCGCATTGTCGACCGCCGCCTTTGAGCGGACGCCGCGGCGCCCCCCGATCGCCCCGCTCCACGCTTCGCCGGTCGTTCCCGCCAGGGCCACCTACGGTGTCTCCAGGAGCCGCGCCGCGGCAGACACCGGTCAGGATTTCTCGGCACAGGCGCGCCACGCAGTGACGAAGGCCCGGGCGTTCGCACTCACCTCATCGACGCTCATGCCCGGCCGATAAAGCGCCGAGCCAAGGCCGAAACCGGCCGCCCCCGCCGCCACATAGCCGACCAGACTCTCAGGTTTGATGCCGCCCACCGGTAAAAATTTTGTCTCTTTCGGGAACACGCTGCGCAGCGCGGAGAGAATGATCGGGCCCAGCACTTCCGCTGGAAACAGTTTGAGCGCATCGGCGCCGGCCTGCAGGGCGGCGAATCCCTCGGTCGGGGTGGAAATGCCGGGGACGCAGGCCAAACCTGCCGCCTTGGCAGCTTTGATCACCGCCACATCCGCATGCGGCATCACGATGATCCGCCCGCCAGCTGCCGCAATATCCGGCACCCAGTCCGGGTTCGTCACCGTGCCGGCGCCGATCAAATAATCGTCCCCCAATGCGGCGCTCATGCGCCCGATGCTGACCAGTGGCTCCGGCGAGTTCATGGGGATCTCGATGATGGCGAATCCGGTCGCCGCCAGGGCGCGGCCCACCGGCACCGCCTCATCTGGGGTGATGCCGCGCAGAATGGCGACCAAAGGCAGCCTTTCTAAAAAGGTCTTGGACATCGGCGTGTCTCCTTCGGTTTGCCAGGTCATGCCAGCCCGGCCATCCTTGCGATCCGCCACAATCCGGTGGCACACGGATTTTCGATCAAACGTGGAGCGGACAGGCCGAACAGCGCGGCGGCCCGTTGGTAGCGGGCGCAGAGCGCCGGATCGCCGATCACGGTAAGGGGCTGCTGCGTCTCGGGGCGGGCAATCCGAAATTCCTCCCCGATGAGCAGGCCGGACAGGTAATCCAGGCTGTGTGCGGGGTCCATCTGTCCGGTTAGGACCAGGGTGCGGGTGGAGAACAGCAGCGCGGAGAGGCCGCCCGCGCTGTCGCGAACCGTGCTTGCGCCACGCTCGAAGGCAGGCCAGTCGATCCCCAACGCCCCTGCCTCTCTTTGCACCGCCTTCGCCGGCCGCCCCAGGATTGAGTGGTCCCGCAGGACGGCAAACAACTCCCCGGTCATATAAGTCGTGAAATCGATGATGCGCGCCTCTTGCACGGAAACCCATTTGCTATGGGTCCCGGGCAAGATCACCAGGCTGTCCTTCTCGAGGTCGGGGGCCAGGGACAGCGCGCCGAGAATCTGTGTTTCTTCACCGCGCATCACATTTGGATTTTGGCCCCCGCGCCGCACGCCCGGCACGAGATATAACGCGCCATTCCCGGTCCCCACCGTCACAAGCGCGGCGGCCAGTTCGGCCGCGCCGGCCGGTGCCTCACAATAGGGGGCCTCCCGCCAGCCCTGCGCACTGCCGATCATGCCGCTGGCGATGGCCTTCAGGCCGGGAAAGCGATCCCGCCATGGGCCCGTGAGCATGGTCAGCGCCGCGGCGAAATCTCCCCCTGGCGTGTGCATGATACCCCAAGGTTCGGCGCGCGTGTCGACGATGGCGCCGTCCGTCCCCAGAAGATACGCGCGGACCGAGGACGTGCCCCAGTCCAGCGCCAGCAGAGACGGTTTTCCGGTCATTGCGTTCCCCCAGAGGCTTGGTGCCTATTGTGGACCACCCTAACGCGGGAACTGGCCTGTCGGCCAGAGCGGGACGGCTTGATGGAGGTCGACGACCCAGAGCGGCGTTAAACGAAACGGCAGCTGGAGTTATTACGTTTGTTCGAGAATGGCGTCCCGTAGGGGATTCGAACCCCTGTTACCGCCGTGAAAGGGCGGTGTCCTAGGCCTCTAGACGAACGGGACGAGGCAGGAGGCCATTAGGCCAGCGTCAAAATTAATTCAACCCACCCGACACAAATTTCTGCGCGGGTCCGATGTACGGGGGCTTCCCTGCCCTCACCGGGTAATGGCGGCTTCGTGCCCCCCGCTTAAAACCACGCTACTGCGCCCGTTCAAGGGGTCGATCAGCAGCAGCCGGTCGCCTTGGGGCCCGCTGACCCACACGGCGATTCGCCCACCGGCCGCGGCAATCCCGGCGATATGCTCACCCGGGGCCAGACTCGTCGGCCTCAGGCCGGCCGGCACCGCGGCCGCCGGCACCGGCGCCGCCAGGGGGGCCATCGACGGCGCATCATTCCTGGCATAAAGCCGGTGAATGACCGTGCCGATGACCACCGCCGTGCCGATCACGATCAGCACGCCCAGTATCCCGACCAACGCCTTCAACCCCCGCAAATCGCCCTGTGGCTGATCCCGCATCCCCGCTCCTCATAGACTTGACCGTCGCCCCCGAAGATGGCGGCGTCCGGCTCGATAAATTCCTGGCCGACCGCATCGGCACCATCTCGCGCTCCCGCGTCAAGTCTTTGATCCTGGAAGGACGGCTCAGCCGCGACGGCGCCGTTACCACCGACGCGTCCTCAACCGTGCAAGCCGGAGCATCCTACCAGCTGCGCCTGCCGGCACCCGACCCCGCGATACCGCAAGGCGAAAACATACCGCTGGCCATTCTCTACGAAGACGATGCGTTGCTGGTGCTGAACAAGCCGGCCGGGCTGGTGGTTCACCCCGCGCCCGGCAATCCCGACGGCACCTTGGTCAACGCCCTCATCGCCCATTGCGGCGACAGCCTCACCGGCATCGGCGGCGAACGCCGGCCCGGCATCGTGCACCGGCTGGATAAAGACACATCCGGCGTGATGGTGGTGGCCAAGACCGAACTCGCCCACACCCGGCTCTCCGCCGCGTTCGCCAGCCGCGACCTCGACCGGGAATACAAGGCGATCTGCTGGGGCGTCCCCAACCCGGCCCGCGGTACCATCGAAGGCGACATCGGCCGCGATCCGCGCGACCGCAAACGCATGGCCGTGGTCACCCGCAACGGCAAAGCGGCACTAACGAATTATCGAATCATTCGTAATTACGGGACCGCGGCTTCGCTCCTGGCGCTGCGGCTCGGCACCGGCCGCACGCATCAGATCCGCGTTCACATGGCGCATATCGGCCATCCGCTCATCGGCGACGCAGTCTATCTGCGCCGCCGTCCGGCGGTGGCCAAAACCCTCTCCCCGCCCACGCTCAGCCTTGCCATGGACTTCCCCCGCCAGGCCTTACACGCTGAAATGCTTGGCTTTTTCCACCCGATAACCGGCGCCAAGCTCAGCTTTTCAGCCCCCGCGCCGGCCGATTTCCAAGAGCTGGCAGCCGCCCTGGACACATGCGCGTGAAACAGGACTGGTATTGTCCTAATTGCATTGACCCTGCGCGGCCGCTCCCCATACACTGCGTCCTGACGTGTCGCCTCACCCCACTTCTCTAACCAGTTTGTTACCGCCTTTTAAGCGGCGCACTTGGCGTGAGATGCTACAGATGCGGTGTCTGGACGACAACCTTGGTTTGTATCGCATTTCGTTAATGCTCTCTATGCTTTTTCGGTCATTTGCGAAATTCGATCTTTTTTGGGAGTTTCCAACTCATGGCCTCCAACGTTTCTTCCCCTGCCCCCGATGCCAGCCTCACCCGGTACATGCAGGAGATCCGCAAGTATCCGATGCTGGCGCACGAGGAAGAGGAACGCCTGGCCCGCGCCTGGCGTGACCACGGGGATCAGGACGCGGCGCATACTCTGGTCAACTCACATTTGCGGCTGGTGGCGAAAATCGCCATGGGCTATCGCGGCTACGGCCTGCCGATCGGTGAGCTGATCTCCGAAGGCAATGTCGGCATGATGCAGGCGGTGAAACGCTTCGATCCCGACCGCGGCTTTCGCCTGTCGACTTATGCGATGTGGTGGATCCGCGCCGCCATCCAGGAATATATCCTTCATTCCTGGTCTCTGGTGAAAATGGGCACCACCGCCGCGCAAAAAAAGCTGTTCTTCAACCTGCGCCGGCTGAAAGGACAGATGCAGGCGATCGACGACGGCGACTTGAAACCCGATCAGATCGCCAGGATCGCGCACCTGCTGGACGTGCCGGAACAGGACGTGGTGAACATGAATCGCCGCCTGTCCTCTCCCGACAACAGCCTGAACGCCCCCATCAAGATGGACGGCGAAGGAGAATGGCAGGATTGGCTGGTTGATGACAGCGACAGCCAGGAAGCCGAAATGGCCGATCGCGAAGAGCTCACTGGCCGCAAGGCCCTGCTCGCCACGGCGCTAAAGACGCTGTCGGATCGTGAGCGCCACATCCTGATCGAACGCCGCCTGAAGGACAACCCGACGACGCTGGAAGAACTCTCCCAGCAGTACAGCATCTCACGCGAGCGCGTGCGGCAGATCGAAGTGCGCGGTTTCGAGAAGCTGCAAAAGTCCATGAAGGCGCAAGTCGCCGAACAACGCCAAGCGGTTCAGGCCCGCATGGCGTGAGGGTGAAGGAAGTGGCCGCTTTTTGAAAAAAGCGGCGCAAAAACTTTTTTGAATTTGAGCCCGCGCCG
Source organism: Acidocella sp. (assembly GCA_035493735.1). Lineage (GTDB taxonomy): Bacteria > Pseudomonadota > Alphaproteobacteria > Acetobacterales > Acetobacteraceae > Acidocella. Next base: position 28,864 of record DATJHR010000143.1, on the reverse strand, counting down.
ATCAAACCTGCACGGGCCCAGTTTAAAAAAGTTTTTTGCTTCTTTTTTTCAAAAAAGAAGCGCTTCCTTCCTGCCCTCAATCGTCCCGGTGCACGCGTTCCATGCGTTCATGGCGCTCCTGCGCCTCGATCGAGAGCGTGGCGATCGGCCGCGCCTCAAGGCGCTTCAGGCCGATCGGCTCGCCGGTCTCCTCGCAATAGCCGTAAGTGTTGTTCTCGATCCTCAGCAGGGCCTGATCGATCTTGCCGATCAGCTTGCGGGCGCGGTCGCGTGTGCGCAATTCCAGCGCCCGGTCGGTCTCGACACTGGCCCGATCGGTGATGTCGGCCTCCAGAATTCCCCCCTCCCCCAGCGAAGCGAGCGTCCCATTGGCTTCTTTCACGAGTTCACCACGCCAGCGCAGCAACTTCTGGCGAAAATACTCGGTCTGCATCGGATTCATGAACTCCTCGTCGTCCGAGGGCCGGTAATCCGGTGGCAACGAAATGAGCATTACGTCCGTATCCTTCATTGCTTGCAGGCCGATCACGACCGACGGCCCGTTTTGAGCCGGCTTATAACGGTCGCCCCCAAGCAAGCCAAGCACCGAGCTGCTCGGTCTCCTACTTGTCATGGCAATTTCAACCGTTTATGCCTCGCTCACGCTATTGTTGCGGTGCAACATCTGGCAAAATCCCGGAACGCGTGCCATCCACGCGTCACTCACGACGTCGTGTTGATAGCCGAACGATGACAAAATGGCATTCCTGACCCGAACCGCCTTGGGCCTTACCCTCGCCGATGGCGTCTCGGTCTGCGACCGAGTCGGTCCGGGCAGCCGGCTGCGCCTGCACGACGAGGGGGTTTTGTTTGCGCCCGCCGAGGTTACCGCGCCGGCCAGCCGCGCTCTATCCCCCGATGCCGCGCGCACCATCCTGCAACGCGCCGCCATCGGCTTCCTCGCCTTCGGCAACCAGGCCGCGCCGCCGGATCTCGATGTCCTGGCGCCGCTCCTGGAGCTGGCCATCGCCGCCCAAGGCGGCTTCATGGCGGCAAGCTTCGCCCATCCGGCCTATGGCCGCACCCAGTTCCAGGGACATCTGTTCCAGCACGGGCAATTGGTGGCGAACCTGCGCCACGCCTTGGCGGAGCGGCTGACCTGCCGTGTCGCGCTGATCGCCCATGATATCGTCGCCGCCGGCCCCGCCGCGATCCGCGCCCGCGTCAGCGCTGCCCGCGAGCAAGGGGTTGCCCTGGCGCTGATCGATGCCGCCGACGCCATGCCGCAAAGCGCGATCCGCGACGCCCTCAGCGCCCAGCCGCTCATCGGCGGCCCCGCCTGGCTGCTGCCGGAGGCGGGGGCGGAAAGCATACCGCCGGCCACGGCGTCCGCCCGCACCGCCATCCTGTCGGGCGCGCTGGATCGCCAGACGCTCTTCCAGCTCGGCGCCGCGGCGCAGACAATGCCGCTCCTGCGGCTCGACCCGGCAGACCCCGCTGCCCTGCCCGCCGCCCGCAGCTGGGCCGCCGCGCAGACGGCGCAAACCATCATCATTGCGACATCCGCGCCGCCCGATCGGCTCGCCCCTGGCGGCGGCACCGCCCTCCTCGCAGAAATCGCCGCGGACCTGGCGGAAGCCGGCTGGCGCCGTTTTGTGCTCAACGGCAACGACACGGCGAGCGCGATCCTGGCGCGACTCGGTGTCACCATGCTCAACATTGGCGCATCCGCCGTCGGCCTCCGCTGGCTACATGCAGATCGTTACAGTTTTTTACCGAAACCCGGCGGGTTTGGCGGTCGTGATCTCTTCCTCGACGGATTTGCGCCACAGATACGCCTTAATGAAACGGCTGAATGAGCGGCATGAACATCCAACCCAAACTCCAGAGCAGCCCTGAAGTCGCCCCCGACACACCGCTGATTTCGGTGGTGGTCCCGGTGCATAACGAGGCCCCGAACATCGCGCCGCTGATCAGCGCGATCACCATGTCGTTGGCCGGCATCGACCATGAGATCATCTATGTCGATGACGGCAGCTCTGATGCGACCCCGAAAACGCTGGCGGAGATCGCGGCCAAGCTCCCGACTTTGGTCCGGGTTCGCCACAAACAAAGCTGCGGCCAGAGCGCCGCGATCATCACCGGCGTGAAATCCGCGCGCGGCACCTATATCGCCACGCTGGACGGAGACGGGCAGAACGATCCGGCCGACATTCCGGCAATGCTGGAAGCCGCCCTCAAGGCCGAAGCGGCCGGGCCAAGGCCGGTTCTCATCGCCGGCCACCGCACCACCCGCAAGGATTCCGAGGCGAAACGTTGGGGCTCCCGCATCGCCAATAACGTACGCGCGAAGCTCCTGAAGGACGGCACGCCCGACACCGGGTGCGGCCTCAAACTGTTCCGCCGCGCGGCGTTCCTTGAACTGCCTCATTTTGATCATATCCACCGCTTCCTGCCGGCTTTGTTCATCCGCGCCGGCGGCCATGTGGTCTCAGTGCCGGTGCGCCATCATGCCCGCGCGCATGGCGCCTCGCATTACGGCACCTGGGACCGGCTGAAAGTCGGCATCGTCGATTTGTTCGGCGTCGCCTGGCTGCAGCGCCGCTGGAAGCAGCCGCAAATCGACCCCACTCCGTGAGCCCCAGGTCCGTGAGTCTCTGAGATGAATCGCAGGAAGCCGACCGCGCTTGCCGCCACCCGTGCGTTAAAGCCCGCCCTGATGGCGGGTGCGATGATTGCCGTGGCCGCCGCCCTGCCGCTGCTGGGTGCCGGTTCAGCGCAAAACGCGCTCACGACCATGCTCGCGGAAGGCGGCATGCGCGGCCCGGCGATGTTTTTGCTGCTCGCCACCTTCCTCACCGCCATCGGCCTGCCGCGGCAGATCCCCGCTTTTGTCGCCGGTTACGCGTTCGGCCCCTGGTACGGCACCGCCATCGCTTTGGTCAGCCAGGTGCTGGCCTGCAGCCTGGATTTCATCTGGGCCCGCGCCATCGGCCAGGATTTCGTCCGCCGCCGTTTCGGCAAGCTGTTTGCGAAAGTAGACACAACGCTCTGCGCGCGACCCTTCATCGCCACGCTCACGCTGCGGCTGCTGCCGGTGGGCAGCAATATTCTGCTAAATCTTGCCGCCGGCCTCTCCTCCGTGCGCGCCTTCCCGTTCCTGCTGGCCTCAACCATCGGCTTTCTCCCGCAGACCTTGATTTTCGCGTTGTTCGGTCAGGGCAGCGCTCCCAGCCACGCGCATATGCTGCTGCTCGGCGGGGCGATGTTCGCAGCCTCCGCTTGTCTTGGCCTCGTCTTGCTTCGCCGCCGGCCCAGCCTCGCCCCGTAGCGTTGGATTTAAGCCGCCATGTTGGTTTCGCTACCAAGGCCTCAGGGCACCAAAAGTTCTTGCGCCGCCTTTTTCAGAAATTCTTGACCTGAATTTGATCTAACGTTGTGACATTCTAACCCTTATCCGCCCACAGTTTGGAAAGTTTCCTACCTTGGCATTCGATCATCCCGGGGGCTCTGCCCCCTTTTCTGTGTCCGCCTCTCCCGGCTTGGCAAGGACCCCGCATCCGGGGATGGGCTTCCGCGAATTCGTCGCTTGCATCGCCTTGATGCAGGCGACCGTGGCGTTGGCCATCGACATGATGGTCCCGGCGCTGGGACAGATCGGTGCGGCCATGGATCTCTCCATCGCGAACCAGCGGCAATGGGTGATCACCGCCTTCATGCTCGGCTTCGCCGGGGCGCAGCTCATCTACGGCATCGCCGCCGACCGTTTCGGCCGCAAGCCCGTGCTGCTGGTGGCGCTCGGCCTGTATGTGCTGTGCAGCCTCCTCACCGCCGCGGCGCCGGATTTCACCTGGCTGCTCGCCGCGCGCTTCCTGCAGGGCATCGGCGCCGCCGGCACCCGCGTCATCTCGATCTCCATCATCCGCGACTGCTATGCCGGACGCCGCATGGCGCAGGTCAGCTCCCTCACCTTCATGGTGTTTCTGGGCGCGCCGATCATCGCCCCTTCGATCGGCCAGGCGGTCCTCACGGTCGCGCATTGGCCGGTGATCTTTCTCGGCCTTGGTGCCTATGCCACGCTGATCTGGCTCTGGATCGCGTTGCGCCTGCCGGAAACGCAGAACCCCCACGACCAGCGCGCCGTCACAATCACAGACATCAGCGCCGCCTTCCGCCTCACCCTCACCAACCGCATGGCGCTCGGCTACACCCTGGCCATGACCGCTCTGCTCGGCAGCTGGAACGGCTTCATCAACTCCGCGCAGCAGGTTTTCGCCCAGGTATTCCTGGTTCCCAAGCTGTTTCCGCTGATTTTCGCCGGCTGCGCGATGTGCATGGCGCTGGCGGCACTCACCAATGCGCGGCTGGTGGAACGGCTAGGGATGCGCCCGCTCTCGCATGCGGCTTTGCTCGGCTTCATCGCCATCTCGCTGGCCCAGGCCGCGCTCGGCCTGACCGGGCACGACACGCTGCTGCGCTTCGCCCTGCTCCAAGGGGCGATGATGTTCTGCTTCGGCCTGCTCGCCGGCAACTGCAACGCCATCGCCATGGAGCCGCTCGGCCATATCGCCGGCACCGCCGCCTCGGTGCTGGGGTCGGTCTCGATGCTCGGCGCCGCTCTGGTCGGCTTCCTGATCGGCCAAAGCTTCGATGGCACGATCAAGCCGCTCACCGCCGGCTTCACCCTTTGCAGCCTGCTCGGCCTCGCCGTGGTTCTGGCGGCGGAACGCGGCGCGCTGTTCCGCCACCGTTCGGCGCCTGAGCATGTTTCTCTGGAGTTTTGAAGAGGAAGAAGAAAGTGGCCGCTTTTTGAAAAAAGCGGCGCAAAAACTTCTTTGAAATCTGGCCGGGGGCGCTGAAACAAGCACGGCCCAAATTAACAAAGTTTTTTTGCTACTTTTTGTTCACAAAAAGTAGCGCTTTCTTCCTCCTATCTATCCAAACTCTCATACTTCTCCAGCAACCATTCCTTCGGTTCGCCGGCCGCGCCCTCATACCATTCATTGACCAGCGGATGCCGGCGTACGGCCGCACAATAAGCCTCGGCCGTGGCCCCCAAAGGCGGGCGATACGTGAGCAGCCGCGCCACCACCGGCGCATACATGGCGTCCGCCGCGTTGAACGTGGCGCCGAACAGATAAGGCCCGCCGGCGCCGAATGTCTGCCGCGTCTCCGTCCACAGCGCCTCGATGCGGGCGATGTCGGCAAGGCTCTCCGGCGTCTGGCCAAGCCCCGCATAGTCCCGGCCAAGATTCATCGGCATGGCGATGCGCAACGCACGGAACCCGGCATGCATTTCGGCGGCGATGGCGCGCGCGTGCGCCCGGGCAATGCGCTCGGCAGGCCAGAGCGCCGGGGCGATCTCCGCGCAATATTCGGCGATTGCCAGGCTTTCCCAGATGCGCGCGCCGTCATGTTCGAGATACGGCACCAGGCCGCTCGGGGAAACCGCTTTCACGCCTTTGGAATGGCCGCCTTCGAGCGGCACGAAGAGCTCCTCCGCCGCCAGACCCGCCAGCCGCACCATCAGCCAGCCGCGCAGCGACCAGGAAGAATAGCGCCGCGTTCCCAGATAAAGTTTCGCGATGTTCACGATACGCTCCCCTTGTTGACGCGGCTCTGGTTACGGCAGCCGGCGTACCACGGGAAGCTCGTCGCCGAAACCGCTGCGGGCAAACCCGTCAGAGCGGCATTCTTCAATGAAAGCCAGAATGTCCCGCAGCACCGGCGCATACCAGCGGAGATAGGGCAGCAGCGCCGTCAGGATGCCGACATGGCCAAGCCTTGGATAAACCCGCGTTTCCACGGGCGCGCCGAGCTGGCGGAGCTTGGCGGCAAAACTCGCGGTGTTGCGCGGCAGCACCACGCGGTCCACGGCGCCTGTCAATAGCAGCATCGGCGGCGCATCGGCACGGGCATGCGTGATCGGCTGGGTCGTGAGCGGATCCTCCGGCCCGGCAAAAATCTTTTGCAGCGTCGGGTCCTGCAGCGGCAGGAAATCATAGGCACCGGCCAAGCCGATCACCCCGCTTAACGCCGGGGCATCGGCCGCCAGCGCCACCATGGCGGCGTTATAAGCACCGGCGGAGTGACCCATCAGAAAGATCGCGCGCGGGTTCCCACCATAACCACTGATGCGCGCCGCGGCCCAATGTGCCGCCGCCTTGCAGTCATTGACGAAATGCGGATAGCCCACTTCAGGCCAGAGGCCATAGTCGGGCACCACGACGACAAAGCCCCGCTGCGCCAGCGCCGCCGCGATGAAGGCGGCATCGCCCCGCGCGCCGGACTGCCACAAGCCGCCAAAAAAGAACAGAATCACCGGGCACTGCCCAAGCGCTCCCTCGGGCGTGTAGATGTCGAGGCGCTGGCGGCTGAGAGGACCATAAGAGATGCCGCGCGACGTCGACATGCCCGCGCTAGGCGCCGTCCAGTTCAGCCAATCGATCGCTCGCGGCAACAAACCCATGGTTCATGATATACTCCGGCCGCCCGGCGGCACAAGCGCGCGGTTTGCCGATCTACAAGGACCTTCCTCACAATTTTGGCAGATCAAAGCTTCGTGCTAGGCCCGGCGCATGACAGACGCACCCGCGCATTGGGCCGGCTTGCCGCTCGACCGGCCGCTGGTCATGGGCATTCTCAACGTCACGCCGGATTCCTTCTCCGATGGCGGCAAGCATGGGACGCCGGACGCCGCCATCGCGGCGGGGTGCGCGATGCTGGCGGCGGGCGTCGATATCATCGATGTCGGCGGCGAGAGCACGCGCCCCAACGCCGCTTTCGTTCCGCCGGCTCTGGAAATTGCCCGCGTGCGGCCGGTAATCGAAGCCCTGGCGCGGGAAGGTGCTGTCATCTCCGCCGACACGCGCCACGCCGCGACCATGGAAGCCGCCCTCACCGCCGGCGCACGCATCATCAACGACGTCTCCGGCCTGAAACATGACCCGCATGCCGCCGCCCTGGTGGCGCAAGCCGGTTGCCCGGTGGTGCTGATGCATATGCGCGGCGCGCCGGAGACCATGGACACCCACACCCATTACGAAAATCTGCTTGAGGACGTCTTGGCGGAACTGACCGCCACGCGCGACGCCGCCCTGAAAGCCGGCATTCGGGCGGAACATATCGCGCTCGATCCCGGCTTCGGCTTCGCCAAGACCGGCGCCCAGAATCTGCGCCTCCTGCGGGCCACACGCCGGTTCGCGGCACTCGGCCACCCCGTGCTGATTGGCCTCTCGCGCAAGCGCTTCATCGGCGAGGCCGGTCAAGAGCCGGAGGCCGCGAAACGCTTCCCCGGCTCGCTCGCGGCCGGACTTTATGCGATTTCGCAAGGCGCGCATCTCCTGCGCGTGCATGATGTGGCTGAGACCGTACAGGCTTTGCGTGTCTGGGAAAGGCTGGTAGCGATAGATGATGACCCACACTCATAAACGCCACCTGTTCGGCACGGATGGTATCCGCGGCACGGCCAATACCGCGCCCATGACTGCGGAAGTCGCCCTGAAACTCGGCCAGGCCGCCGGCCTGCTGTTCACGCGCGGTGACCATCGCCACCGTGTCATCATCGGCAAGGACACGCGGCTCTCCGGCTACATGCTGGAGCCGGCGCTGACGGCGGGCTTTATCGGCGCGGGCATGAACGTCACCCTGGCCGGCCCGCTGCCGACGCCCGCCATCGCCATGCTGACCCGTTCGCTGCGGGCGGATCTTGGCGTCGTCATCTCCGCCTCGCACAATCCGTATGAGGATAACGGCATCAAGCTGTTTGGTCCGGACGGCGCCAAGCTTTCCGACGAGACCGAAGCCGAGATCGAGGCGCTGATGGAGAGCGACCTCTCCGCCCGCCTGGCACGCCCGGACCGGCTGGGGCGCGCCTCACGCCTGGTGGACGCCGCCGGGCGCTATGTCGAAGCGGCGAAGTCCTCGCTTGAGCGCGGCCTGCGACTGGACGGGTTGCGCATCGTGCTCGATTGCGCCCACGGCGCCGCCTACAAAGTTGCCCCCGCCGCCCTGTGGGAGCTGGGCGCCACCGTGATCCCGCTGGGTGTTGAACCAGACGGGTTCAACATCAACAAGGAAGTCGGCTCCACCGTGCCGCAGCATCTCTGCGCCGCGGTGCTCGAGCATGGGGCGGATATCGGCATCGCCCTCGACGGTGATGCCGACCGCGTGATCCTGGCCGATGAGCGCGGCGAGATCATCGACGGCGACCAGATTCTCGGCCTGATCGCGCGCGACATGCATTTGGGCGGCCGCCTGACCGGCGGCGGCATTGTCGCCACCGTGATGTCCAATCTCGGCCTGGAACGCTTTCTCGGCGGGCTTGGCCTCACCTTGCGTCGCACCCAGGTCGGCGACCGCTACGTCGCTGAAACCATGCGGGCGGAGCAGAAGAATCTCGGCGGCGAGCAGTCGGGGCACGTGATCCTCTCCGATTTCTCCACCACCGGCGATGGGCTCGTCGCCGCGCTGCAGGTGTTGGCGGTGCTGGTGCGCTCGGGCAAACGTGCCTCGGAAGCCTGCCGCGTCTTCGCGCCGCTGCCGCAGCTGCTGCGCAACGTCCGCTATTCCGGCGCCTCGCCGCTGCATCTGGCCCATATCCAGGTCGCCATCGCCGCCGCCTCCGCCCGGCTGGAGCGCACCGGCCGCGTGCTGATCCGCGCCTCCGGCACCGAGCCTCTGATCCGCGTGATGGCCGAGGGTGAGGACCGCTCGCTGATTCAAAGCATCGTCGAAGAACTCTGCGCCACCATCGCGCAAGCCACCACCGCCGCCGCCGCGGAATAATGTTCCGCGTCCTCACCATCGCCGGGTCCGATTCCGGGGGCGGCGCCGGCATCGAGGCGGATGTGAAGACCATTTCCGCGCTCGGCGCCTATGCCTGCACCACGATCACCGCGCTGACCGCCCAGAACACTCTGGGCGTGGCCGGCGTGCACGCCGTGCCGGCGGATTTCGTACGCCTGTCGATCCAAACCGTGCTCGCCGATATCGGCGCCGACGCCATCAAGCTCGGCATGCTGGCGAACGCGGACATCATCCGCGCCGTGGCGGAGACGGTACCGACCGACATCCCCCTGGTGCTCGACCCGGTGATGGTCGCGACCTCCGGCGCGGTGCTGCTGCCCGACGCGGCGATCGAAGCGATGCGCGCGCTGCTTCTCCCGCGCGCCAACATCGTCACCCCCAACCTGCCGGAAGCGCAGAAACTCACCGGCCTGCCGGTCGGCACCGAGCCTGAGCGCATCGCCGCGGCACAAGCGCTGCTGGCGCGCGGGGCGCGGGCGGCCTTGATCAAAGGCGGCCATGGCGAGGGCGACACGCTGACCGACTATCTGGTCACGCCCGCAGGCGTGGAGCACATCACGCTGCCGCGCCTGGCCACGCGAAACACCCACGGCACCGGCTGCACCCTGGCCTCGGCGATCGCCACCGGCCTCGCCCAGGGCATGACGCTGCCCGACGCCGTGCGCCGGGCACGCGCCTATCTGCATGAAGCGATCCGCACCGCCCCCGGCTTGGGCGCCGGCCACGGCCCGGTCAACCATCTGGTCACGCTGCCTGCAAAATAAGGAAGTGGCCGCTTTTTGAAAAAAGCGGCGCAAAAACTTTTTTGAGCTTAAGCCCAGCACGGGCCAAAATGCGCAGGATAGTGCAGTCAGAAGAACAAACATGAAGTGAAATTATTCTGGCCTCGCAACCCTGTCATGCAGGGCGCGGAATCCGTTTGCAACGACCTCCCTGCACGCATTATCTCCCGGCTGAGACTTAGGACAGGGAACGTCCTTCACTCGGGCCTGGCCCGGCAGCTGAAGGAGTTTATCAGATGAAATTAGAACAAAGCACTTTGGAGCGCGCCGGCGAAGCTCAGATGCTCGCCGTCGAAGGTCAACGGCAGATCGCCCGCGCGATCCTCGCTTTCTTCGCCGGTCTGTTCGCGCGCAAGAAGGCCGCGGCCAGCAAGGCCGCGAGCGACGTCACGCGTAAGCTGGTTCTGCACTGAAGGAAGGAAGAGGCCGCTTTTAAAAAAGCGGCGCAAAACTTTTTTGACTTTGGGCCGGAGGCGCTCGAGCGGCACGGGCCCACATTAGCAAAGTTTTTTTGCTACTTTTTGTTCACAAAAAGTAGCGCTTCCTAAAAAAAACCGGCGCCCTCACGGACGCCGGTTTTTCTGTGGTCGGCGGCTGCCCTTTAGTGGTTCAGCGCCTGCACGATCTCTTCGGTCATCTTCTTCGCGTCGCCGAACAGCATCATGGTGTTGTCGCGGAAGAACAGCTCGTTATCCACGCCGGCATAGCCCGAGGACATGGAGCGCTTCACGAACAGCACCGTCTTCGCCTTGTCGACTTCGAGGATCGGCATGCCGAAGATCGGCGAAGCCGGGTTCGTCTTCGCGGCCGGGTTGGTCACGTCGTTCGCGCCGATCACATACACCACGTCCGCGGTGGCGAACTCGTTGTTGATCTGCTCGAGCTCGAACACCTCGTCATACGGCACGTTGGCTTCCGCCAGCAGCACGTTCATGTGCCCGGGCATACGGCCCGCCACCGGATGGATGGCGTATTTGACGTCGACATTGTCCTTTTTCAGTATGTCGGCCATTTCGCGCAGCGCGTGCTGGGCCTGGGACACCGCCATGCCGTAGCCCGGCACCACGATCACCTTGGATGCGTTCTTCATGATGAAGGCCGCATCGTCGGCGGAGCCGATCTTCACCGCCTTGTCGCCGGCCGGGCCAGCCGCCGCGGCTTCGCCGGTGGTGCCGAAGCCGCCCGCGATCACGTTGATGATGCTGCGATTCATGCCCTTGCACATGATGTAGGACAGGATCGCACCGGAGGAGCCGACCAGCGCGCCGGTCACGATCAGCGCCAGGTTGCCGATGGTAAAGCCGATGCCCGAGGCCGCCCAGCCCGAATAGGAGTTCAGCATCGAGACGACCACCGGCATGTCCGCGCCGCCGATCGGGATGATCAGCAGCAGGCCGAGCGCGAGCGCGGCGATCGCGATGAGGGCGAACAAAATGTAGCTGCCGCCGGAGATCACGAACAGGACGATCAGCACCAGGATCAGGATGCCGATACCCATGTTCAGCTTGTGCTGGCCGGGGAAGGTGATCGGCGTGCCGGACATCAGCGCCTGCAGCTTGGCGAAAGCGATCAGCGAGCCGGTGAAGGTGATCGCACCGATCGCCAGGCCGATCGACATTTCGATCAGGCTTTCAATGTGGAGATGATGCGCGGTGCCGATGCCGAAACTCTGCGGCGCGTTCAGCGCCCCGGCGGCGACGCACACAGCGGCAAGACCGACCAGCGAGTGGAAGGCCGCGACCAACTGCGGCAGCGCCGTCATCTTGATGCGCAGCGCCACGACCGTGCCGATGGCGCCACCGATGGCGATGCCGAGGATGATCAGCAGGCCACCGCCGAGGGTCATGCCGCCATGCGCGAAGGTCGCGAGGATGGCGATGACCATGCCGATGATGCCGAGCTGGTTGCCGCGGCGCGACGTTGTCGGGTGGGAAAGGCCCCGCAGCGCGAGGATGAACAGAACCGCCGCAACCATATAGGCGAACGACGTGAAAGACTGATTCATTGACGGCTTGCCTTACTTCTTACGGAACATCGACAGCATGCGGTTGGTCACCACGAAGCCGCCGAAAATGTTGATGCTGACCAGCACCACGGCGATGAAGCCGAGCACGTGCGCCGCCGGGTTGCCGTGCAGCCCGGTCGCCAGCATCGCACCGACAATGATCACCGAGGAGATCGCGTTGGTCACGGCCATCAACGGCGAATGCAGCGCCGGGGTGACGCTCCACACCACGTAATAGCCGACGAAGATCGCCAGCACGAAAATGCTGAAGAGATAGACGAAGGGCGCGGCCGGATGGACGTTTTGCGCCACGACGGCGGCCACGCCGGCGGCGTTCTGCGCCAGGATCGAGGCCTGATGCGCAAGGTCGGCGGCTTGCGCCGCCAAATCGGCTGGGGTCATGTCTGGAACTCCTTCAAGCAGACTTGGGCTGGAAGGCGGGGTGAACCACCTGGCCGCCTTTGGTCAGAAGCACGCCTTTGATGATGTCGTCGCTCTGGTCGAGCTTCGGCGCCTTGGCTTCCTTGTCCCAGAAGGTGGTCAGGAAGGTCAGCAGGTTGCGGGCGTACAGCGCGCTGGACGCAACCGCGATGCGCGACGGCCAGTTGCGATGACCGATGATGGTCACACCGTTAGGGGTGGTGATCACCTCGCCCGGCACCGTGTCGGCGCAGTTGCCGCCGGCATCGGCGGCCAGGTCGACGATGATGCTGCCCGGCTTCATCGAGGCGACCATCTCCGACGTCACGATCACCGGCGCCTTGCGGCCCTGCACCAAGGCAGTGCAGATGACGATGTCGTTCTTGCCCACGGTCGTGGCCATCAGCTCCGCCTGCTTCTTGCGGAACTCGTCAGACATCTGGGTCGCGTAAGCGCCGGTCTGCTTGGCGCTTTCCTCGTCATCGACGCCCACATAAGTGGCGCCGAGCGACTTGATTTCTTCCTTCGCCGCCGGACGCACGTCTGTGCCGGAAACGATGCCGCCGAGGCGGCGCGCCGTGGCGATCGATTGCAGCCCGGCTACGCCGGCGCCGATCACGAACACGCGGGCCGGCGGCACGGTGCCGGCGGCGGTCATCATCATCGGGAAACCGCGGGCAAATGCGTTGGCGGACTCGATCACCGCGCGATAGCCGGCCAGGTTCGCCTGGCTGGACAGCACGTCCATGCTCTGCGCGCGGGTAATGCGCGGCAGCATTTCCATCGCCACGCCGTCAATGCCGGCAGCGGCCAGAGCCGGCACCAGTTCGGGGTCGGCAAAGGTGTTCATCGTGCACACCAGCAGCGTGCCGCGCGCCATCTGCGCGCGGATTTCCGGCTCTGGTGCCTGCACGGCGAACAGAATGGCCGCACCCTGCAGCGCCGCCTGTGCGTCGGCGGCGATCTCCGCCCCCGCCGCCTTGTATTCCTCGTCGGAAATTGCCGCGCTTAGACCGGCGCCAGCCTCAACCGCAACGGTCAGACCTAACCCGATCAACTTTTTCACTGTATCCGGCGTCGCCGCCACGCGAGCTTCGCCCGCCCGGCGTTCTCTCAAAACCGCAAGACGCATCTAAACATCCCTTAGATCTGAAACCAATTTGGGGTCACCATGAAAGACCCCGCCTAAATATTCAAGCGCGAGAAGAAAAGCCCCCTGGCAGACAGGGAGCCCCGCTTCACACGCAGCACAATAGCCCTTGCACTCTATACAAGCGCCCTAAGTCATAGATTTAAACAATCATGACCGCTACATGCCCCTTCTCCGCGGAGAAGCCAAGGTAACGGTACGATAGGCCGGAGCTGGCGATAAATTCCTGAAACGCTTTGTATTCATGCGCCCGCCAGCCTGGATAATTGAAATATTCGTCAAACACAATAACAGTGCCTGGCGCGATGCGGGGACGCAATTGTTCAAAAATCACCGCGGTTGAAACATAAATATCACAGTCGACATGGATCAGCGCGCAACGATCGGTCTCCGCCGCAAGGAAGCGCGGCAGGGTCTGGTCGAACCAGCCGACATGCAGCTTGGCGTTGGCCGGCACATTCGGCAGCTTGCCCTTGAGCGAAAATGCCCCCGCCCCCTCCTTGGTGCCGCCCCAGTCGCCGGGGAGTCCCTCGAAACTGTCGAACCCATGCACATTGCGTTTCGTCAGGCTGGCGAGATGACGCAGTGAGGCGCCCTTCTCGACGCCGAATTCCAGCACCAGCCCGGTCTCCGGCGCGCGGGAGAGGGCAAATTTGAGCAGGTCCAACCGGTCCTGCAACACCATCGCCTCGCCCATATGCGCGACGATGTACTCCACCGCCTCCCGCTTGGCATGCAGGCGCAAATCGATCCACAGATCGTTCGCGTAGAACGAATGCAAAAATTTCCGGTAGGCGCGGGCAAAGACCCCCTCGCCGAACCCACGTTTGAAAATCGCCATGCCGGGCTCTTACCCGGCGCGCCGCCTTCCCGCCAGCCCGATCGGTTGGGTTAAGCTAAGAAAGCAGCCGCTTTTTGAAAAAAGCGGCGCAAAAACTTCTTTTATGCTGGGCCTCGGGCGTTGTCACGGACAACACCCGAGGCCCAAAGTCAAAAAGTTTTTTTGCTACTTTTTGTTCACAAAAAGTAGCCTTCCTTTCTTTTCCTCCTTAATGCGCGTCCGGGACCCCGGCCTTAAGCAACGCCGCCGCCTGGCGCGCGCCCAGCGCTTCGGCATCGAAATCCGCCACGGTCTCGTGAAACAGCCGGCTCCAGTTCAGCTCCGCCTTCAGGCGCAGGAATACGCTGCCAAGCCCGATCGCCGAGCGGTCCATCAGCACGAATTCACGCGGCGGCCGCACCCCGCCCGTGCGCTGCAGCCCGCTATGGACGATCTGCGCCACCTCGCGGCCGAACTGCGTGTCGCCATCCTCCTGGATCGGCCGCACCCGGTCCTGGATCAGCGGCTCATACAGGAAGCGCGCCCAGTGGTTCAGCACCTCGATCTGCTCGGCGGTGATGCCCCGGAAGCCCCAAATGTCGTAAGCATGGCGCGCACGCTCGAGGTCGTTGTCCCGCACGGCGGCATAGAGTTCGAGCACCCCGCCGACGAAATGCGGCTGGAACACGCGGATCGACCCGTAATCCAGCAGGTTCAACCCGCCGCTCGCGCTGACCTGGTAATTGCCGAGATGCGGGTCGCCATGGATCACGCCATAACGATAGAAGGGAATGTACCAGGCCCGGAACAAAGCCGCCGCCAGGGCGTTGCGCTGCTCCTGGCTGGGATTTTGCGCGAGCCAGGTCTTGAACCCCACGCCGTTCAGCCAGCTCATCGTGATCAGCCGGCCGGTCGTATAATCCGCCACCGGCTCCGGCACATTCACGTCCGGCACATGATCGAGCATGATCCGGTAGAGCCGCATCTGCGCCTCCTCGCGCCGGTAATCCAGCTCCTCACGCAGCCGCGCCGAGAGTTCGACATAAATGTCATCCTGAATGATGGCATTGTCCATCCGCTTATACACAGCCATGGCCAGCTTCACCTGGCGCAGATCCGCCTCGATGACGCTTGGCATGTCGGGATATTGCAGCTTGCACGCGACCTCGCGCCCGTCCGGCAAGGTCGCGCGATGCACCTGGCCGAGGCTCGCCGCGGCCACCGCCTCGCGGCTGAAACTCTTGAATTTGGTCTCCCAATCCGGCCCAAGCTCGCTCTGCATGCGGCGCCGCACGAAAGCCCAGCCCATTGGCGGCGCGTTGGATTGCAGCTCGGCCAGTTGCGCGGCGTATTCCTCCGGCAGCGCGTCCGGCACGGTGGAGAGGAACTGCGCCACCTTCATCATCGGCCCCTTCATGGCGCCAAGGACCGCCTTGAGATCCTCCGCATGCCGGGCCTTGTCTGTCTTGATGCCGAACACGCGCTCGCCGGTGATGCGCGCGGCAATCCCGCCGACCGCGCCCGACGTGCGGGCCAGCCGGCGCACCTCGCCGAACAGGCTGCTGCCCTCGCGTTCGCTCATCAGGCAGCCAGCTCGTCGATGAAGCCGGCGATCACATCCAGCCCTTTCTGCCAGAATTGCGGGTCCGAAGCGTCCAGCCCGAACGGCGCCAGCAGCTCCTTATGCCGCAACGTGCCACCGGCCTTCAGCATCGCCAGATATTTCTCCGCGAAGGCCGCCTTGTCGCCTGTCTCCTGGAACACGGCATAAAGCGCATTCACCAGGCAATCGCCGAACGCATAGGCATAGACATAGAAAGGCGAGTGGATGAAATGCGGCACGTAGGCCCAGAACAGCCGGTATTCCTCGGCGAAGGTGAAGGCTGGCCCTAAGCTCTCGGTCTGCACGTCAAGCCAGATCTCGCCGATCCGCCCCGGCAGCAACTCGCCCTGGCGGCGCTCCTCATGCACTTTCCGCTCGAACTGGTAGAAGGCGATCTGCCGCACCACCGTGTTCAGCATGTCCTCGACCTTCTGCGCCAGCATGATCCGGCGCCGGCGTGGATCGGTCTCGGCATCCAGGAGCGCGCGGAAGGTGAGCATTTCGCCGAACACGCTGGCGGTCTCGGCCAGCGTCAGCGGCGTGCCGGACATCAGGTAACCCTGCTCAGCGGCCAGCACCTGGTGCGCGCCATGGCCCAGCTCATGCGCCAGGGTCATCACGTCACGCGTGCGCCCATGATAGTTCATCAGCACATAAGGATGCGCGGAAGGCACGGTGGGGTGGGCGAAAGCGCCGCCGGCTTTGCCCGGCCGTGGCGCCGCATCGATCCAGTTCTTCTCGAAGAACGGCCGGATCGTGGCCGCGAGTCGGGGGTCGAACGCGGCATAGGCGCTGAGCACCCGCGCCTCTGCCTCCGGCCAGGAAACGGCCTTATCGTCATCCTCCGGCAGCGGCGCGTTGCGGTCCCAATATTCGAGCGTCTCCAGCCCCAGCCACTTGGCCTTCATGGCGTAGTAACGGTGCGACAGCTTGCCGTAGGAAGCCACGACCGCCCGCGTCAGCGCCTCCACAACCTCATCCTCGACCATGTTGGAGAGGTTCCGCGCCGAGGTCGGCTGCGGATATTTCCGCCAGCCGTCGATGATTTCCTTATCCTTGGCGAGCGTGTTGGTGATCAGAGAGAAGAGTTTTTCATGCCGCGCCATCGCCGCGCCAACCGCCTGGCCGGCGGCTTGGCGTGTGCCGCGGTCGGCATCGGACAGTTTGTTCAGCGCCGCCGAGAGTGTCAGCTCCTCACCCTTCACCGACACGCGCAAGGCGGCGGTGGTCTCGTCGAACAGGCGGCTCCAGGCCGCATGGCCGGTGACTTCTTTCTCATGCAGCAGCTTTTCCAGCTCGTCGGAGAGCTGGTGCGGCAGGAACACGCGCAGATCGCGGAACCAGGGCGCATAGCGGGCCAGCGCCGGGTCGCGCAGCTTCTCCGCGAGCTCAGCCTCGCCGATCCGGTTCAGCTCAAGCGTGAAGAACAGCAGATGCGTGCTGATCGCCGTGACCCGCTCGGACATCGTCTGATAGAACTTGCCATGCTCGGGGTCGGTGGAATCGGCGCTGAACAGCAGCTGTGCATAGGACATCACGCGGCCGAGACACTCCTCGATCCGCTCAAAATCCTGCACCGCCCGGGCCAGCTCAGGCCCGCTTGAGCCCGCGAGACGCCCTTGCCAACCTTGCGCGAATTTTTTCGCCTCGTCCTCCGCCCGGGCCAGATCCGCTTCAATGCGCGGATCGCTCGCGCCGGCATAAAGATCGTTCAAATCCCAAGCCGGCAATTCCGGGGCGGCACCAGAAAGGCCTTCTGGATGCCGGACGATGTCGCTCTTGCGCATGAAAATCCCGCCTTTGTTGCGGGCCAAGATGTAAGCCCAAATCCGCGCCCGTCAAATGACCAGCTTGCACGGTCTGACTTGCCTTTTCGTCACCCAGGCCTCACATCCGCGCGACATGGAGCAGAAAGCGACATCGGCAAGGGGGTTGAGGCGCGAGGCCAGCCGCACGGGCCTGCTGTTCGCGAGCCTTGGCGGCATGATCGGCTCGGGCTGGCTGTTCGGGGCGCTGAACGCGGCGAAAATCGCCGGCCCCGCCGCGCTGATCTCCTGGGTCATTGGCGGCGTCGCCGTCCTCCTGCTGGCCTTCGTCTTTGCCGAGCTCTCCACCATGTTCCCACGGCCCGGCGCGGTCGTGCTGTTCCCCAAGCTCTGCTTCGGCCCCCTCGCCGCGCAGGTGATGAGCTGGATCACTTTTCTCGCCTATGTCGCGGTGGCGCCGGTTGAGGCCGTGGCGATCGTCTCCTACGCCAACAATTTTGCGCCCGGCCTCGTCAGCCCGGACGCCGGCACGCTCACCTTGAAAGGGGTCATCACGGCTGCGGTGCTGATGGCGGCCTTCAACGTCATCAACCTGCTCGCCATCCGGCTCGTCCTCCGTGTGAACAACGCCATCACCTGGTGGAAGCTCGCCGTACCGGTCCTCACCATCATTGCCTTGATGGCCGTGCATTTCCGGGCGCAGAATTTCTTCCAGCATGGTTTCGCGCCGGCCGGCATCGGCGGCACGTTCGCGGCAGTGTCGGGCTCGGGCATCATCTTCACCTATCTTGGCTTCCGCCAGGCGATCGAGCTTGCCGGCGAATCCGCCCACCCCAGCCGCAACCTGCCGTTCGCGATTGTCGGCTCGGTGCTGCTCTGCCTTTTGCTCTATTGCGGCCTGCAAATCGCGTTCATCGGCGCCTTGAGCCCCGGCGATCTCGCCAAGGGTTGGGCCAAACTCAGCTTTCCCGGCATTTCCGGCCCGTTCGCCGGCCTGGCCGGCGGGCTCGGCCTCACTTGGCTCGCCGCCACGCTCTATGCCGATGCGGCGATTTCCCCGGGCGGCACCGGCATCATCTATGTCACCACCGCCGCCCGTGTGGTCTATGCCACCGCCGATGCGGGCCTGACCGCGCGCCGCCTCACCGGCCTGTCCGCCGCCGGCGTGCCGGTGCCCAGCCTCATCCTCGCGTTCCTGGTGGGACTGCTGTTCCTCGCCCCGCTGCCCTCCTGGCGCAGCCTCGTGACCTATCTCTCCTCGATCGGCGTGCTCGCTTACGGCATCGGCCCGGTGGTGTTCTATGCCTTTCGCCGCACCCTGCCGGAGGCACAATTCCCGCGCCCGTTCCGCCTGCGCCATGGTGACCTCGTCGCCGTGCTCGCCTTCATCGTCGCCAATCTGGTGGTGTTCTGGGCCGGCGCCTCGGTCACCAATCATCTGTTCGGCGGACTGCTGGCGGCGTTTCTGCTCTATGCCGGCTGGCAACTCGCCCAGCACGGCACGCTGGAGCATTTGCACTGGCGCGGCGCCCTCTGGCTCGCCCCGTATTTCTTCGGCCTCTGGCTGATCACTTTTCTCGGGCCGCTGCAGGGCACACATCTGCTCGGCCCCGTTTCCGGCCCGGTAGCCGTCGCGGTGTTCAGCCTGCTGATCCTGCGCCTGGCCAGCGCCTGCGCGCTCACCGATCCGGCCGAAGCCAAGGAAGCGCTACTTTTTGTGAACAAAAAGTAGCAAAAAAACTTTGCTAAACTGGGCCGTGCTGGTTTCGACGCCACGGGCTCAAAGTCAAAAAAGTTTTTGCGCCGCTTTTTTCAAAAAGCGGCCACTTCCTTTTCCTTTCTGGGGAGTCCGGCTCATGCAATACGAACTCTATTACTGGAGCGGCCTGCAAGGGCGCGGCGAGTTTGTCCGCCTGGCTTTCGAAGAGGCGGGCGTGGACTATGCCGACATCGCCCGCCGCCCGGACGGCACCGAGGCGATGATGAGGCTCATGCGGCGCAAAACGGCGCCACCTGCCCCTTTCGCCCCGCCTTTCCTTAAAGCTGGCGACCTCATTATCCCGCACGTCGCCAACATCCTGATGTATCTTGGCCCTAGAGTTGGGCTCGCGCCGCAGGATGAAGGCGGGCGGCATGTTCTGCACGGTCTGCAGCTCACCATCACGGACTTCGTGGCGGAGGTGCATGACACGCATCATCCGATTTCCGGCGAGCTGTATTTCGAGGATCAGAAGGAGGCGGCCAAGGCTCGCGCCGCCGCCTTCCTTGCCAACCGCGTGCCCAAATTTTTCGGCTATTTCGAGCGCGCGCTGCAACAGAACGCGCACGGGCCGGCGCATATTCTCGGACCGACCCTCACCTATGTGGACCTGTCATTGTTCCAGCTGATGGAGGGGATGCGCTACGCCTTTCCGCGCGCCATGCGGGGCTACGCGGCCGCGTATCCGGCGCTCGCAAGGCTGCACGACGCGGTGCGCCGGCGGCCGCGTCTTGCCGCTTATCTCAAGTCAGAACGCCGGATCGCCTTCAACGAGTCGGGCATTTTCCGGCACTACCCCGAACTGGATCACGCGCCGTAAGGAGCCGTTGCCGGTTTCAGCGCCACCGACCCAAGCTAACAAGAGTTTTTGCGCCGCTTTTTTCAAAAAGCGGCCCTTATCCTTACATACCAATAGCGCGGCGATAAATGTCGAGCAACGTCTCCTGCTCCTCGATCTCCGCCGGCTCCTGCTTGCGGATGCGGATCAGCTGGCGCAGGACCTTTACATCGAATCCGGCGGATTTCGCTTCCGAGTAGATATCCTTGATATCGGAGGCGAGCGCTTTACGCTCCTCCTCCAGCCGTTCGATCCGCTCAACGATGCTGCGCAGCCGCTCTCCCGCGATGTTCGTCGGCTTGTCATCAGTGGTCGTCGCGTCAAGCGCCATGGGGCTCTCCTTTGCTCGAGGAGGGGGGATAAAGCCGCCTTGGCCCCAGCGTCAATGCCCTGATGTGGTTTTGAATTTTTGCGCCGCCTCATCGCTGGCCGGCTTCTGGTATTTCGCCTGCCATTCCTTGTAGGGCATGCCATAGATGATCTCGCGCGCATCGGCATCGGCCAGCGTCAGCCCCATGCCCTCCGCCGCCTCGCGATACCAGCGTGACAGGCAGTTGCGGCAAAACCCTGCAAGATTCATCAGGTCGATATTTTGCACGTCGGTGCGCTCACGCAGATGCTTGACCAGCGCACGGAACGCGGCGGCCTCCAGCCGTTCGGTGGTGGCGGGGTCGAGGGTGGGTTTGCTCATGGTTCCGGCTCCTGTCATAGAGGAAGTGTGGAGGACAATAACGCTAATATGCTGCGCGCGATATTCCAGGCGGCGATTGCCGCCGCTGACCCTGCCCTTTCCCTCAAGCCGCACCTTCCCGCCCCCGGCAAAGGCCGCAACATTGTCATTGGTGCCGGCAAGGCCGCGTCCTCGATGGCGGCGGCGCTGGAAGCCGCCTGGCCGGATGTGGCCCTGGAAGGCGTGGTGGTGACCCGCTACGGGCACAAGACACCGACGCAAAAGATCACGGTGCTTGAGGCGGCACATCCCGTGCCCGACGAAGCGAGCGAAGCCGCCGCGCGCCAAATCATGGCGGCGGTGCAGAATTTGCGGCCCGAAGACCAGGTGATCGCGCTGATTTCCGGCGGCGCCTCGGCGCTGCTCACTTTGCCGGCACCGGGCCTCACGCTTGAGGATAAAAAACTCGTCAACAAGGCCCTGCTGGCCTCGGGCGCGCCGATCGGCACGATGAACCGCATCCGCAAGCAGCTCTCCGCGGTCAAAGGCGGCAAGCTCGCCGCCGCCTGCGCGCCGGCCAAGCTCGTCACCCTGGCAATTTCCGACGTGCCGGGCGATTCCCCCGCGATCATCGGCTCCGGCCCGACCTGGTACGAAGGCGCGGACTACCGCATGATTGCGACCCCCATGATGGCGCTTGAAGCCGCCGCCAGACACGCAGCCATGCCCTACAAAATCCTCGGCGACGCGCTGGAGGGCGAAGCCGCCGAACTCGGCCGCGAGATGGCGGCTATGGCCTTGCGTGAAACCGGACCGATGCTGCTGCTCTCGGGCGGCGAGACCACCGTGACCATCGGCACCGGCAAGCCCGGCCGCGGCGGCCGCAATACCGAATTCCTGCTCAGCCTCGCCATTGCGCTGAATGGCGCGAAACACATTTCCGCGCTCGCCGGCGACTCCGACGGCATCGACGGCACCGAGGACGCGGCCGGCGCGATCATCACGCCGGACACGCTCGCGCGCGGCCGGGCCTTGGGCCTGGATGCCGCGCAATTCTTAAATTCCCATGACAGCTACAGCTATTTCAACGCGCTTGGCGATCTCGTGATCACCGGCCCCACCATGACGAATGTGAATGATATCCGCGCCATCCTGATCAGTTGAGGAATAAATAAATAAAATGATCGAACGTCTTCGCCGTCACCGCCGCACCAAGATCATCGCTACGTTGGGGCCCGCCAGCTCAACCCCGGAAATCATGGGCCAGCTGTTCCAGGCCGGGGCCGATGTGTTCCGCCTGAATTTCTCCCACGGCTCGCACCAGGACCACGCCGCGCGCATCGAGATGATCCGCGCCGTGGAGAAAAAATTCGGCCGTCCGATCGGCATTCTCGCGGACGTGCAAGGGCCGAAATTGCGGGTCGGCCAGTTCCAGTCCGGCCGCGTGCAGCTGCAGGCCGGGCAGAACTTCGTGCTCGACACGAACCCCGCCCCCGGCGACACGCGCCGCGTCTGCCTGCCGCATCCGGAAATCATTGAAGCGGCCGACATCGGTGCCACGCTGCTGCTCGATGACGGCAAGCTGCGCCTGCGCGTGGTGCGCAAGCGCGATGATCATCTGCTGACGGAAATCCTCAATGGCGGCGTGCTGTCGGACCGCAAGGGCGTTAATGTTCCAGACGTCGTGTTACCGATCCCGGCGCTGACAAAAAAAGACCTCACGGACCTTGAGTTCGTGCTGCCGCTCGGCATCGACTATATCGGCCTGTCCTTCGTGCAGCGCCCGGAAGATGTGCTCCAGACCAAGGATATCGCCGCCGGCCGCGCTTTGGTGATGGTCAAGCTGGAAAAACCGCAGGCGCTGGAAAATCTCGACGGGATTCTCGACGCCGCCGATGCGGTGATGGTGGCGCGCGGCGATCTCGGCGTGGAGCTGCCGCCGGAAGATGTGCCGATCGCCCAAAAACGCATCATCCGCGCCGCGCAGCAGCGCGGCATGCCGGTGGTGGTAGCCACGCAGATGCTGGAGAGCATGATCACCGCCCCCGCCCCGACCCGCGCCGAAGCCTCCGATGTGGCGACCGCGGTGTTCGACGGAGCGGACGCCGTCATGCTCTCGGCGGAATCCGCCGCCGGCCAGTACCCGCGCGAGGCGGTCAATATGATGGACCGCATCGTCGCCCGGGTGGAGCGCGATGAGGATTGGCGCCGCACCATCGACTCCAAGCGCCCGGCGCCGGAAAGCTCCTCCGCCGATGCGATCGCCGCCGCCGCCGTGCAGGTGGCGCGCACGATCGGCGCGCAGGCCATCGTGGCGTTCACTGAATCCGGTTCCACGGCGTTGCGCGTGGCGCGCGAACGGCCGGATTGCCCGGTGCTGGGCCTGACCATCAGCGAGACCGTGGCGCGCCGCCTGGCCGCCGTCTGGGGCGTGCATGCCGCGGTCACCCGCGAGGTGCATTCGATGACCGACGCGGTGGCCAACGCGGTGAGGATCGCCCGGCTCGAAGGCCTCGCCGACAAGGGCGAGGAAATCGTCGTGGTCGCCGGCGTGCCGTTCGGCCAACCGGGCACCACCAACGCCCTGCGTGTGGCGCGCCTCTGATGCATGATCCCTGTCGGCCGTGAAGAAGACGGCCGCTTTTTGAAAAAACGCCGCGTTTTTTCTGTTCACAAACCGAAACTTTTTGTTAAGCTTCGTACATAGCGCGTCGATCACGTTTTGCGGCGGCCTAAAAAATGTTTTAAGTTGAACTAGTTAGACGACACGCCTTCAACAGATTCCAGCTTGGCCCTCCTCTGCTTTGCCTGTATGGAGGGCGCCATGACATGGTCATTCAGGAAGGATCGGTTCACAGTGTATTTAACCCGGGCGGATAAGAACAAGGCGGCGATGGGCCTCACGACGGGCCTCGCGTTGCTGGCTTTGACCAGCTGCAATCGGCATCCGCCGGTTGAGGCCATGGCGCCCCCGCCGCCTGTCGGCCATATCTATCGCACGGAGGTGGCCGTACCGCCGCCGGTCTCGCCGCGCATCCATTTCACCGCCAGCGAGGAACAACAGGCCCAGCAGGCCTTCAATGTCATCAGCCTGAAATCGGCGCTGATGGTCGCCGCCCTATCCTGCGGCGACCAGGCCCAGTACGACGCCTTCATGACCAAGTTCCGGCCGCATATCCTGGCCGAACAGCGTGTCATGGACGCCTATTTCTACAAGGCGAGCGGCCCCTATAGCGGGCGCAAGATGGAAGACAACTTCATCACCCTGCTGGCCAACAACCAGTCGGTCAGCGGCATCGCCCAGGGCCGTACCTTCTGCCTCAACAACCAGGCCGAGTACGCCGCCGTGGCGGCGCTGCAGACGCCGGAGGCACTGAACAGCTTTGCCAGCGACCAGCCGCCGGGCGCGCTGGCCAACACGGCGCCGACCGTCAAAGCCGTCAGCGCCACGGCACCGGCCCATGAAAAGCATGAGGCGCGTCGCGAGCGGCACCGGCATGAAGCCCGGGCCGCGGTGAAACATCACAAAACCAAGACCGAGACCAAGACCGAAACCAAGAAAGGGACGGCGACCCCGTCATGACGCCGCTGGCGCCGCCGGCCCTGCTCGGCGGCGCCACGCCGTTTGGTCCTTTCGCGCCGCCGATCGGCGGCGGCTGAAACCGCTCTCTCTCCTCGGCGAACCCGGCATCCGCCGGGTCTGCGACCAGCGTAGCCCGGCCGAACAGACGCGCTACGCGTGGCAGACACTGCTTGGAGATGGCAGAGAAGAATATCATGGCAATCAAAGAAATCCCTGTGCTGACGGCGGCACAGATCGAAGCCGATCCGCACAGTGTGTATCGTACATACCGTGCAAACTATCCGATCATAAGCAATGCGCCGGGGAACTATGTCATTCTCCGCCACGCGGATATCCTGCGCCTTTGCAAAGACCCTCGCGTTGGCATGACGGGAACGGCATTTCCCCGGAAACTAGGCGTTTCCTCGGGAGCATTGTTTGACATTTTTCAATACGGCATGCTGACGGCAGATGGGGAGGTCCACCGCCGGCGCAGATCGCCCTTCTCCAGGACCTTTGCGGCGCGGGTCATATCAGACTTGCGACCGCGTATCCGACGGGTTGCGCTGGAATTAATCGAGTCCTGGATCTCTCAAGGGAAGGTTGAATTTGCGGAAGGCTTTGCGACGCCCCTGCCCGCTCGGGTTCTTTGTGACCTGTTTGGCCTCTCCCGGACGAGCATTCCAGCGTTCACGGAGCTGATCTACGAGGTTACCCGCTTCTTCTCGATCGGGGCGAGCCGCGCCGACATCTTGGCTGCGGACGCGGCTGCTTCCCAACTGCGCGATACCGTTGAGCGTGTGGTTCATAGCAGGCGGCAGAGACCTGACGGCGATTTCCTCTCAACCTTTCTCGCGGCCGCTGATCAGGCTGGAGAATTGTCGGGCGAAGAGGCTCTTTTCCAGATCATTCTGCTCATGATCGCCGGTACCGACACGACACGTGTTGCCTTCGTGATGCAGGTCTTCTTGCTGCTTTCCCACGATGATCAGTGGCAGGCGCTGTGCAACGATCCCAGCCTCATTCCGGCGGCTGTGGCAGAGGCCATGCGCTATGAGCCGAGCGTTGCGTCATTCCCAAGGCGAATCGCTGAAGACCTCGAACTAGACGGGTTCGTCCTGCCTTCCGGCTCTCTCCTCTCCTTGAGCACCATGTCCGCCATGCGTGACGAGCACGTGTTTCATCAGCCTGATGTTTTCGACATCTACCGCACCGACCAGCTCAAGCGACATCCGGTTTTTGGCGATGGCCCGCACCGTTGCCTGGGCGAGGCCCTAGCGTGGGCCGAGTTGGAAGAGGGGCTTGCCGCGCTGACCTCTCGTTTGCCTCATTTACGACTGGAACAAGGCCCCATCGTACGCGGCCATACGGGCATCCGCCGCGCCCAAGATATGTATTTGTCCTGGCCCCCGTGAGCGGCTGGTGGTGCCGCCACCAGCACGGCCCAACCTAACAAAGTTTTTTTGCTACTTTTTGTTCACCAAAAGTAGCCTTCTTTTTTCTTTCTCACACAAAAAACCCCGGCGGTTGCCCGCCGGGGCTGTTGTACGCGCGAAGCGGCTGCTTACTGCAGCACGATCTCGACGCGGCGGTTCTGCGGCTCGCGCACGCCCGGGCCGGTCGGCACCAGCAGGTGCGTCTCGCCATAGGCGTGGATCTCGATCTCCGACTTCGACACGCCGTCGACCACCAGCTGCGCGGCAACCGCCTGGGCGCGGCGCATCGACAGGCCCATATTGTATGTCGGCGTGCCGGAGGTGTCGGTGTAGCCGGACACGTCCAGCGTGGTGACGTTCTGGTTGTGGCTGGCATTGGCGGCCTGGCCGACGACCTGCATGGCGCGCGAAGACAGGCTGGCCTGGTTCCAGTCGAAGAACACGAGGTAGGTTTGCGCCGGGGCCGGAGCCGGGGCCGCAGCCGGAGCCGCCTGTGCCACCGGGGTCGGTGCCGGCGGCACGGGCCGCGGCGTGAACAGCTGATAGCGCAGGCCGACATTGATCTCGTTGTTATATTCCGAGCCAACCTTCATGCTCGACGGCATGCCCTCGAAGGAGCCATCATATTTGCGCGAATCGGCGAGCGCGACGAAGCGGTATTCCAGCGTCGCGGAGAGGCCCGGCACAGCGCTGATCGGGAAGGAGAGACCGGCGATGCCCTGATAGGCCAGCGCGCCGCGGGTCTTGTTGAAGCTGAAGCCGCCCGCGTTGAGGCCATTAAAGGCGACATTCTGCCAACCGATGCCGGCGCCCAGGTAGGGGAACAGGTAAGGCAGGCCAATGTCGAAATCGTAATAGGCGTTCGCGAACACGCCGTAACGGCCCTCGTGGCCGCCGCTGGCATAATCGGTGCCGCCGACGCGCATCTTGTCGAAGCCGTTCTTCATGTAATCGCCTTCGAGTTCCACGCGCCAGCCATTGCCAAGCCCGTAACCGACGGCGCCGGTGACGTCGTAGCCGTTATTGGTATAGATGCGCGCGGTATTCGAGCTCACACGGCCGTGCTCGACCAGGTTCTTGGCCTTCTGGCTGCTTTCCATGTTGTAGCCAGCGCCAAGGCTGACATACGGACCGGTCACAGGCTGTGCATTGGCCGCGTGCGAGAGGGCGAACGGTGCGGCCAGCACAGTCGCGGCAAGTAAAGCGTAACGGAACTTCATCAATCAGACTCCTCAGATAGTCGGGCGCATTCAGGTTCGCGAGTGGCGACCCGGGCCGGTATCTGGCAATGTGGAGGAGCCGGGGAAAGAGCCGCTTCCGTCTTTCAAACAAGCTGTAGCAAAAATGTCACTCATTCATCGCGCAAGCCTAACGAATGAATTCTCTGCCATTTTTTCTAACGGCAGGACAGAGATTGCGCGCCGTGCCATGCGGCACTTCCGGGCCGGCTCTAACGGCGCGTCATTTTCTGACTTAATCGGCATTTCGACAAAGAAAGAGGCCACTTTTTGAAAAAAGCGGCGCAAAAACTTTTACCCTGCTGGGCCTTAAGTCTGTGTCGCCGACAACGCCCACGGCCCCGAATAAATAAAGTTTTTTTGCTTCTTTTTGTTCACAATAAGAAGCCTTCCCCTTGCTCTAGGAGCAGCCGATGACCCGGAAAGTTTCGCTGGCATCGCCCACCACGGTGGCGCCAGGCTCCGAATGCAGCATCCAGCCGCGATAGAGTGTGGTGCCGGAACCGTCCCCGCCGCTGGGCTGGGTCACGGAGAGGAAAATGGCGGCATCCGGGAGCTCGGTCGGCGGCCGTATGTCGCAAGCCTGCACGCTAACCTGCAAATCCCCGACCTTGCTTTGCCCCCCGACGGGAATGCTCACCTGCGAGGTGCCGCCATCGATCTCGTTGAGCACACCGATCGTCGCGATCTTGCCCGGCACCCAGTCATTTGGAATGACCGGCATGGCATCGGGCGGCGCCGGCGGTGCGGCAGGCGCGCTGCCCGCTGCGGTGGCGCCGGGCGCGGCCCCGGCTGGGGCGTTCGGTGCGGCCGCCTCCGGCGGCGCGACGGGACCGGGTGGCACCGGCGTCTGCACCAGCCCCGGCGGCGGTGGCGCCAGCGGCGCCACAGGCGCGGCCGGCGTGGGCGGCGCGGCAACGACCGGCGGCGCCAGCGGCACGGCGATCGCGGAATTTCCGTTATTCTGCATCTGCGCCCAGGCGGGCGCGCTTAAGGGCACCAGCAAGGCGACAGCAAGGAAAAGGCGCATGGCTATTTGCTCCCGGCCGACGCTGGAGCGGCGGTCCCCGCGCCGGACTTGCTGCCGCCGGAACTGCCGCCCATGGAGAAAATGAATTTGCCGAGCAGATCTTCGATATTGATCGCCGACTGCGTCACCGCAAAGGACTGTCCGGGCGTCATCATCGTGTTCGACCCGCCGGGCGAGATCGCCACATAATCGCCGCCAAGCAAACCTTGGCTGGTGATCGCAGCGCTGCTGTCCACCGGGACCTTGATATTGTCGTTCATGGCCAGTTGCACGATGGCGGCATAGGTGGTGGGGTCGAGATGTTCATCGGCGACGTGGCCGACGACAACGCCGCCGATCTTCACGTCAGCGCCGACTGTAAGTCCCCCGATGCCGGAAAACTGCGCCCGCAACATATAACCGCCGGTGGTCACCGCGCCGGTGCGGGTCAAGGCATAACCGAGAAAGACCGCAGCGACGATGATAACGGCAAAACCGGTGAGGGTTTCCGGAAGCCGCCGCGCCATCAGCTTTGATCCGGCGTCCAGGCCTCGTAATCCGCCGCGGCGCGGGCGCGCTTACCCCCGGAATACTCATGGCCCGCCGGCCGGTAGCTCAAGGGCGTGCCGGTCAGGTTCGGCTGGTGGGGTTGTTGCCAGGGCTTCCGATCGTTGCTCGGCAGCGGTTCATCGGTGAGATGGTGCAGCCAGGCATGCCATTCCGGCCCCACCGTGGAGGCCTCCGGCGCACCGGCATAGACCACCCAGCGCATGGTACGCCCGCCTTTCTGGCGGCCGGGCCGTTCAAAATACCTGTTGCCCAGCGCATCCTGCCCAACATACCCACCTCGGCGCAGCGTGAAGAGGAACAGGCCGGGATTCCGCATGAAACCGCCAATCCCACCGAGTTGGCTGATCGAGACTTTGGCATCGGCTTTTGAAGTGCTCATGGCCATGGATATAAGAGATCGCGGCGCTCTGGTCCATCGCTGGGGTTTCTCCAGAGTATCCACAGGATTT
>DATJHR010000142.1:0-10785 GCA_035493735.1 Acidocella sp. | reverse complement strand
AGCACGGTCGAGCGTTCGATGCCCATGTATTTCTTGCCGTACATAGATTTCTCGACCCAGGCGCCGTAGGCGTCGATTACCTTCGTTTCCGGGTCGGAGGCGAGCGGGAAGGTGAGGTTGTATTTCTCCGCGAATTTCTCGATCGGCTTCATTTTGTCCTTGGACACGCCGATCACCGTCACGCCGATCGCGCCGAGCTGGGGCAGGGCCTCCTGAAAGGCACAGGCTTCCTGGGTGCAGCCTGGCGTGTCGGCGCGCGGGTAGAAATACAGGACGAAGGGTTGGCCCTTCAGCGCGTCGCGGCTGACGGTGCGGCCGCCCGAGGCGGGGAGGGTGAAATTCGGCGCGAAATCGCCGATGGCGAGGGGCATTACAAAGCTCCGTGGTTGATATGGCGTTCGAAACAGTCGCGCACCGCCGCACCGGCGCGGTCCATGGCGGCGAAGAGAGCGGGCAGGTCCGGGAGGTTGGTGACGCGCAGCAGCGGTGCCGCCATGGAAGGCGGAGGCTGTGTGGCGCGGTCCCGCAGGCCGGTGATGCGGTTGATGCCGTGAATGCTGCGCCACAGGAAATCCGCCTCCACGAGCGCTTGCATATCCGCTTCGGGCAGATGGCCGGCGGCCCCCAGCGCTTGCAGCGCCGCGGTGGTATTGGCGTGAAACAGCTTCGGGTTGGCCGGGCCGTGGACCAGTTGTAGCGCTTCGGCGATGAAGGCCAGCTCCATCATGCCGCCCACACGGGTTTTCAGGTCGAACGGCCCGCGCGGCGGTAACTCGGCCATCAGCCGGTCGCGCATGGCAACTGTGTCGCGGAGAATTTTGCCCGGGGATTCCGGGCGGGCGAGCGCCGCGTCGAGCGCGGCACGTAGCACCGGGCCGAAGCCGGGGGTGGTCGCAAACACGCTGGCGCGGGTCAGCGCCAAGCGCTCCCAGGTCCAGGATTCGTGGGCGTGGTAATGCTGGAATGAGGTGAGCGAGACCGCCACGGGGCCCTGATTACCGGAGGGACGCAGCCGCATGTCCACCTGGTAGAGCGGCCCTTCCAAGCCCTGCGCGGTCAGCGCGGCGGTCAGAGCATTGGACAGGCGCATGAAATACTGGGTCGGCGGCGTTGCGGACTCGCCATGGTCATAGATGAACATCAGGTCGAGATCCGAGCCCGCCAGCATTTCGCCGCTGCCGGCCTTGCCGAGCGCGACGATGCCGAAGGCGGTGCGTTTCAGCCGGCCATAGCGCAACTGGTGCTGGGCGATGACCCGCGGCAGCAGCGTGCTCAGCGCCGCCGCCGCGAGATTGCTGCGCAGCCGGCCGGCATCATCGGCGTTCAGCCGGCCCTCCAGCGTCGCGACCGAGAGGTGGAAGTCTTCCCGGCGCACGAAATGCCGGGTCACCGCCACGGCCTGCTCGAAATCCACCGCATCTTGCAGCAGGCGGCGCAAGACCGGCTTGGGTGCGGCGTAACGGTCGTTCGGCGAGAGCAATGCTTCCAGCGCCTGGGCGTCGTTGGCGAGATGGTCGGCCAGCGCCGGAGCGGCCCCGAGCACGGCGGCGAGGCGGCGTAGCAGCGCCGGGTTGTGCTGGAACAGTGAGAGCAATTGCACGCCGGCGCGCTGCTGGCTCAGCAGCGTGTCGAACAACGCGAATGCCTTGTCCGGGTCCGGCTGTCCGCCAAGCGCGGCGAAGAGCGGCGGCAGCAGGCCCTCCAGCAGGTCGCGCGCCCGTTGCGCGCGCAGCGCCGGCACTTGTCCGCCCGACCAGGCGCGCAACCGCTCGGCGACGTGCCGCGTGTCCGAGAAGCCGAGTTTTGTGAGATATTCGGCGAAGGCGGGGGGAGGCGGCCCGGCCGTGCCGGGATCGACCCATGCGTCCGGTGTCGTGTCCTGGCCGGCGGAGAAGAAGGCCCGAAAATGCCCGTGCACCCGTGCCTGAAGTTGCGAAAATTCGTGGCGGAAATTGGGCGCGTCGAGAAATATGGCGAACGCGTCCAAGGCCGCTTCGCTGCTGGGCAGAGCATGCGTCTGCCGGTCGGCGATCATTTGCAGCCGGTGTTCCACGCGCCGCAATTCACGGTAATCGGCGTCCAGCGCGGCGGCGTCAGCGGCCGGCATATGGCCGCTCTTGGCCAGTGCCGCGAGGGCCGGCAGCGTCGGCGGGATGCGTAAGGCGGGATCCTGCCCGCCCCAGACCAGGCTCAGCGTCTGCACGATGAATTCGATCTCGCGGATGCCGCCGCGCCCCAGTTTGACGTCGTGCCCGAGCAGCCCGTTCGCCGCCTGCCGTGCGTCGATCTGCCGCTTCATGCTATGGATGTCGGAGACCGCCGCGAAGTCCAGATGGCGTCGCCAGATGAAGGGGCGGATCGCAGCCAGAAACTCTTCGCCGAGGGCGATGTCGCCGGCCACGGGACGGGCCTTGGAGAAGGCGGCGCGCTCCCAGGTGCGGCCCTGGCTTTCGTAATAAGTCAGGGCGGCCGGCAGCGAAATCACCGCCGGCGTCGCCGCCGGATCCGGGCGGAGCCGCAGATCGACGCGGAATACGTAGCCATCGGCATCGCGTTGGGAGAGCAGTGCCACCAGGTCACGCGCGAGCCGGGCCATCATGGGCTGTGCTTCGGGTGGATAGACTGAAGCCGCGGGGTTATAGAGCAGCACGAGGTCGATATCAGACGAATAGTTCAATTCCCGGGCGCCGAGCTTGCCGAGAGCGAGTGCCACAAAACCGGCGCCCTGCTCGGGGTTGTCGGGCTGCGGCAAAACCGCCTGGCCCGATTCGTGCAGCTCCCGCAGGAGATGGCGCAGCGCGATGCGGAGGGCGGTTTCCGCAAGTTCCGAGAGCGCGCCGGTGATCTGCGGCAATTGCCAGATATGGCCGAGATCGGCGACGGCGATGGCGAGCGCGGCGCGGCGTTTGGCTTGCCGCAGTGCCGCGGCAACGTGAGTCCGCGAGGCGTTCAGAGGTACCGTGTGCAGCGCATCCAGGGTCGCGGCAAAGGCTTTTTCTGGCCCGTCGCGCAGAGTCGCCAGCAGGCAGGCCGATTCGCGGCAGGCGAGGTCGGCCAGATAGGGGGCGTTGCCGCCCAGGCAATCGAGCACCGCGCGCCCTTCGTCGCTGGCGGCAAAGGCGCATTCCGCCGCGCCCAGCGCCGCGAAAGCCTCGCGCAGACGGTCCGCCGCGGATGGATCGGCCGGCCGAGGAAAGCGGGGAGTTGTCGAGAGGTCACGCATGCGGCAGGCACAACTTCATGAAGCGGCACGCAGGTCAAGCGGGGCGGTTTGTTGGCGAGGCCCTGCACCAGGTGGGCCGCATCGCCATGTTCGGCCTCGTGCTGGTGCTGTTGAGCGTTTGCCTGCTCGGCTACCGGCTTTCCAAAGGGCCGTTGGATATCCCTTATCTGGCTTCGCGGCTCGCCACAGCCGCTTCGGGCCAGGGCATCTCCGTGCGGATGCAAAAGGCGGAGTTGGCTTGGGCCGGTTACCGCCAGGGCGGCGGCGTGCCGCTCTTCCTGCAGCTTGGCAATATTTCCATCCGCAATGCGATCGGGGTGGAGCTGGTGGATATTCCTTCGGCGCGCCTGGTGTTCAAGCCGGCGGCGCTGCTCGGCGGCCGGGCGCCGATACTCATTAGCGGACAACAGGCGCGTTTCGCAGGATCCGCCGTGCCGGTCTCCCTGGCGGCGGCGTTGCACCTGAATTCCCGGCTCGGGCTTTCTTCTGCGTCTATCGAGGTGCTTCTCGGTGCCGGCCGGATCGGCGCCGGGCAGGACAGCGCGCCGATCATCAGGGGCGGATTTTCATTGTATCTGACCCCGAACTCTGCCGCATTGACGAATGGTTGGCTGGCGCTGGCCCCGCAGGGCCACAGCGCACCGCATATCGGGTTTTCCGCAAGGGCCGTACGCGACGGGCAATGGGTCGGAAAACTCCATTTGACCGCCGATGCGGTTCAGGCCGCCGACCTCCACGCTTACTGGCCGCCTGACGCGGCGCCGCATGCCCGCGCCTGGGTGACGAAGAACATCACGGCGGGCACCGCGCGTGATGCCGTGTTTGACGTCACCCTGGATGCGCCGCGCAGCCTGGCGCAGGTCCAGTTGGAGGACGTTACAG
This sequence comes from Acidocella sp., assembly GCA_035493735.1. GTDB lineage: Bacteria > Pseudomonadota > Alphaproteobacteria > Acetobacterales > Acetobacteraceae > Acidocella. Next base: position 6,680 of record DATJHR010000142.1, on the reverse strand, counting down.
GGCGTTTTGATGGACAGGATCTGACACTGAGCTGGTTGCCGCGGGCGCGGCCGCTGACCGGGCTGAACGGCACGATGGTGTTCGAAAACCGCGATCTGGCGGTGATCACCGCGCGTTCTGCCACGCTTGGTGCGCTCACGGTCACCGGCGGGCAGATGACCATCACCGGTCTGGACCACCCTGACCAGACCGGTGATGTGAACGTGGCGTTGGCGGGAACGGTTCCGGCTGTATTTTCACTACTGGATGCACCGCCGATCAACCTGGGGCACGACATTCCACCGAACGTCGCGGCCGCGACCGGCGCGGTGAAGGCCACCGTGACAGCAAGCATTCCCTTCACGCAGCGCGTACAGCTTGAGGATGTGAATTTGCGCGTCGCGGCGTCGCTCGCCGACGTCGCGCTGGCCACACCGCTCCAGGGGGTTGGGTTATCGCACGGCGCCGGCACGCTGCAGGCGACCGCTGACGCGCTCAAACTGATGGCGCGGGCGCAATTAGGCGGCGAGCCGGCGGATGTGCGGCTGGATATTTCGTTCGCACATGGGGGGACGTTGCGTGGCTTGACGGTTGCGAGCCGGGCCGGGCCAGAAACCTTGCATAGGTTGGGGCTTGCTGAACCCTCGGCCCTTCCTGTGACCGTAACGGGCGTGGCGCCTTATACCATAAGGCTCATGGGCAGGCTCACCGGATCGCAGTCCGCCGTGCTGGACGCTGATCTCACGCCGCTTGCACTTGCTTTGCCGAAATTCGACTGGCGCAAAACCGCCGGCGCGACGGCGCAGCTGGAGCTGACGGCGACGCTCAATCACGAGGCGTTGACGGCGCTTAACTCCCTCACGGCCACAGGGCCAGGGCTCGATATTAAGGGCGATACGGATGGCGGTTCCCTGGTCTTTTCGCGTCTGGACATTGGCCGTACCAGGGCGCACGGCACAATCAGCCCGCCCGATGCGGCCGGCCGCCCTTGGAAGATCGTGCTGGCGGGGCCGGAACTCGACCTGCGGCCGAACACGCAGTCGGCGCCACATTCGGCTGCGATGCCCCGGGCGGCGGCGCAGCAAGCCGTAAACAAGCCGGGAGCGGCGCCGCGCTGGCAAGTTTCGCTGAATTTCCAGAAACTCGATCTCGCCCGCAGCCCAGCGCCGGATTTTTCGGGCTTGCGTTTTTTTGCGGCCGGGCAGGGCGGCACGGTGTTGCAAGCGCGCGGCACGGCCACTGGCGTGGCTCTCACCATCGCGCCTTCCGGTCCGGCAGCACGGGCCCTCACGCTGCAGGCGCAGGATGCCGGATTTCTGCTCCGCGCCATGGACGCTTTTGAAGGGATGGAAGGCGGCAAGCTGGCCCTGGATGCGCATTTTGATGACGCGCCGGGCACTCCTGCTGTCGGCACGCTGACGCTGAAGGATTTTCGTCTCCGCCAGGCGCCGGCCTTTACCAAGGTCATGCAGGGACTGACGCTGTATGGCGTCGGGGCGGCGGCGTCCGGACCCGGCTTGGGTTTTAGCCAGGCGGTCGTTCCTTTCACGCTGACAGGCCAGGAATTGCAACTTCACGATGCGCGGGCCTATTCCGCCTCGCTCGGTTTCACCGCCTCGGGGCGGATCGGCCTTGACGATGGCGGCGTGGATATGGATGCGACGATTGTGCCGGCTTACGCGCTGAACACGCTGCCGGGCAAAATTCCGCTGCTCGGCCATTTGTTCACGGCTGAGCATGGCGGCGGGCTGTTCGCGATGCGCGCCAAGCTGACCGGCAAGCTTGCCGACCCGAAGGTGACGGTCAACCCGCTTTCGGCTCTGACCCCGGGATTCTTGCGCGGCCTGTTTGGCATCGGCAAAGGGCAGCCGCCAAAAGCGGCGCCTCAGCCGGCGCCGGCGAAGTAAGGGAAGGCTTCTTTTTGTGAACAAAAAGAAGCAAAAAAATTTTGTTAATCTGGGCCGCGCTTGTTTTAACGCGGCAGGCCCAAACTCAAAAAAGTTTTTGCGCCGCTTTTTTCAAAAAGCGGCCACTTCCTAACCTGGCTGCTTGCTCACCACCACCATGGCGGGGCGCAGCAGGCGGCCGTTCAGCGTCCAGGTCGGGGTCCAGGCCTGGAGCACGGTGCCGGAGGGATGTTCGGCACTTTCCTGCTCGGCCATCGCCTGGTGCAGATTCGCGTCGAACGCCGCGCCGGTCGGGTCTTGGCGGACGATGCCGTTCCGCTCCAGCAGCGCGACGAAGGAGCGTTCGATGCCCTCGAACCCTTCGCGCATTTTCGTGACGATCTCAGGCTCGTCGTCGGTACGCTTCGGCAGGCTGTCGATCCCGCGCTTCAGGTTCTCTGCCGCTTCGACCACGTCCTTGGCGAATTTCTGTACCGCGTAGAGCCGCGCATCCTCCACGTCGCGCTTGGTGCGGGCGCGCAGATTGGCCATCTCCGCCTCCGCGCGCAGCCACTTGTCCTTCATTTCCTGGAGCGCCAGTTCCAGGCCCTCGATGCGTTTATCAGGAGCCTCCAGGAGCGGCTCGTTGGCGGGGATCGGCTCGTTCGGTTCGGCTTGATTTTGCTCTTCGGTCATGCCGCCGAATTAAGCGAATACAGACGGTGAAACAAGGCCGAAATGCTTATGGCGCGGCCTGCCAGACATGCCAGGCGGCGGATGGACCATCGAGGGCCGGCTTGGCTTGTGCGGCGGTCCGCAAGGCGATGGCGGCATGGTCGATGACGGTGTCCGCATCCTCGCCGTGGCGGGCCCAGCGCGGTGCGACGCCCACGCCCAGCCGTGCCTGGGCGGGCAGAAGGTCGGATAGCTGCGTGCAGAAGCGGGCGGCGCGTTCGCCGCCCGCAAGATGGTCCATGCCGTCGCACCAGAGCGCCAGGGTGGTTTCGTTGATCCGGCCGAGCAGATCGGTCGGCCGGACGATTTCCTTAAGCTGGCCTGCCAGCCGCATCGCCACCGCCCCGTGCAGTTGGGGGGCGGTCTGGAAAAAACTGAGATAAAGGAGGCAGCCCGGCTGCTCTTCGACATCCAGCCGGTCGAAGCGGCGGCCGAGTTCCAGGGTGAAAGTAGCGACGTTGCACAGGCCGGTTTCCGCGTCCAGCCGGGGATCGGCGGTGGAGAGGCCGGCTGGTTGCGGGACGTCCACGGCTTCCTGGTCGAAGAGGAGGCCATAAATGCCGGTGACAGTGCCGCGGGTGACTTTGGGGGCAAGGGACAGGCGGAACAGCCGGCTTGCCGGCTCACCGGGAATGGCGAGGCGCAGATTGCCTTGCCAGGCAAGGTTTTGGTCGCAGATGGCGGCGATGATCACGCGCAGTTCCAGCGCCCGTAATGATGCCTCCGGCGCGGCGACCAGCGCGGCAAGCTCGGTGCCGAGCCAGTCCGCCGGCGCCTGGCCGAAAACCTTGCCGGGGCCGAAGGCGGTGAAGCGGCCGCGCGTGTCCGCCTCGAACGCCAGATCCGCGAGCATCGTGGCGACGGACAGCCAACCTGTCGTGGGAGCCTGTACCAACCGATTCTTCCCGGGATGGTTCGATGCGGCCATGACACCCTGCGTAATGTGCAAAAGTTAATGGGATATTAACCAGTTCCGGTTAGGATTGCCACCGCGTTGACAGCGCGGGGCCCGCGCCCGCATGGTCCCCCGCAGTTTGACCGTTTCTGACCATCGCTAGGATTAAAAATGAGCGCCGACTCGAATCTTGACCTGCAAACCGCCATCGCCGCCGCCTGGGAGCGCCGTGCCGAGTTGTCGCCCGCAACCAAGGGCGCCGATCGCGAGGCCGTCGAGGCGGCGCTGGAGTTGCTCGATTCCGGCAAGGCGCGCGTCGCCGCCCCCGGCACCTCCGGCTGGACCGTGCATCAATGGCTGAAGCAGGCGGTGCTGCTCTCCTTCCGCCTCAACGCGAACACGGTGATGGGAGCGGAAGATGCGCGCGTGTTCGACAAGGTGCCGGTGAAGTTTTCCGGTTGGGGGCAGGATCGTTTCAGTGCCGCCGGCTTCCGCGCGGTGCCGGGCGCGGTGGTGCGCCGCTCCGCCTATATCGCGCCGGGCGTGGTGCTGATGCCGAGCTTCGTGAATGTCGGGGCCTATGTGGGCGAGGGCACGATGATCGATACCTGGGCGACCGTCGGCTCCTGCGCGCAGATCGGCAAAAACTGCCATATCAGCGGCGGCGTCGGCATTGGTGGCGTGCTGGAGCCGCTGCAGGCCAACCCGGTGGTGATCGAGGATAACTGCTTTATCGGCGCCCGCTCCGAGGTCGCGGAGGGCGTGATCGTCGAGACCGGGGCGGTGCTTTCCATGGGCGTGTTCCTCGGCGCCTCGACCAAGATCGTCGACCGGGAGAGCGGCGAGGTGTTCATGGGCCGGGTGCCGGCCTATTCGGTGGTGGTGCCCGGCACGTTGCCCGGCAAGCCGCTCGCCGACGGGACGCCCGGCCCGAACCTCGCCTGCGCCGTGATCGTGAAGCGCGTCGATGCGCAGACCCGCAGCAAGACCTCCATCAACGAGTTGCTGCGCGCCTGATGGACGGGGTCGTCCTCGCCCAGGAGCTGCTGCGTTGCCGCTCCATCACACCGGCTGATGGCGGCGCGCAGGCCGTGTTGGCGGCCGCTTTGGAGCGGCTGGGGTTTTCCGTGACGAAACTGCGTTTCGGCGCGATTGAAAATTTTTTTGCGGAACGTCCCGGGACCGGAAAGCATCTTTGTTTCGCGGGCCATACCGATGTGGTGCCGCCCGGCGCGGGCTGGGGCCATGACCCTTTTGGCGGCGCCGTCCAGGACGGCGTGCTCTATGGGCGGGGTGCTGTGGACATGAAAGGCGGCATTGCCGCCTTTGTGGCCGCCGCCGCGAAACATCCCGGCGCGCATCTCTCGCTGCTGATCACCGGTGACGAGGAAGGCGACGCGACCGACGGCACGGTGCGTGTGCTGGAATGGATGGAGGCGGCGCAAAAAATTCCGGATTTTTGCCTGGTTGGTGAGCCGACCAGCAAGACACGGCTCGGCGACGTGGTGAAAATCGGCCGCCGCGGCAGTTTGAACGCGCGCATGACCGTGACGGGGCGACAGGGTCATGCCGCCTATCCGCACTTGGCCGACAATCCGATTCATCGGCTGGTGCCGGCGCTGGCGACCATGATCGCCAAGCGGCTGGATGAAGGCACGGAATGGTTCGAGCCGTCCTCGCTGCAGGTGACGAGCGTGGATGTCGGCAACCCCGCCTCCAACGTGATTCCCGGCACCGCCACGGCGCGGCTGAACATACGCTTTAACGACTGCCATAGCGGTGCCGGGCTGACCGACTGGCTGCGCGAGACGCTGGCCCTCCACGCGCCGCAGGCCGAACTGCACGTCCATTGCTCAGGCGAGGCGTTCCTGACCCAACCAGGCCCGCACACGGCGGCGCTTTGCAAGGCCATTGCCAAGACCACGGGCGTGACGCCGGAGCAAAATACGGGGGGTGGGACGTCCGATGCGCGGTTCATCGCCCGCTATTGCCCGGTGGCGGAATTCGGCCTGGTTGGCGCGACGATGCATCAGGCCGATGAGCGCGTGCCGGTGAGTGAACTGCGCCAGCTGACCGACGTCTATGCCGCTTTTATCGGGGAGTTTTGTCTGTGATTCTGCGTGGCTTGTTCCTGATGGCGCGGGGCGCCAAATCCGGCATTCAGGAATTCGACAACAGCATGGATGCGTTCACCGCCTCACTGGCGCCGCTGATCGCGTTTCCGCTGGTGGGGGCCGGCGTTTCGGCATTGGGCGGGCAATGGCAGCTCGCCCTTATCGGGTTTTTGTCGCACCTCTGCGCGGTGCTGGCATTGCCGCTGATCACCCACGAATTTGCCCGGCGTACCGGTCGGGAGGCGCTGTGGCTGCGCACCGCCACGGCGCTCGACTGGTCGTTCTGGCTGCTGGTGCCGCTGCTTTTCGCCGCCGCGATCGCTGGGGCGGTTCTGGTGCAGTTCGGCGTGCCGATGGTTGGCGCGGAATATGGCGCGCTCGGCCTGATGGGTGTTTATCTGCTCTGGTATCACTGGTTCATCGTGCGCACCGGGCTGGTGCTGGGGCGCGGGCAGGCGGCGTTTCTGGTGGCGCTTACCGGGCTTGCCGTCGCGCTGTGCACCGCCGGGCCGTTTTTGCTGGATTATGCGTTTACGGGTTCGCTGGTGCCACAAGGCTGAGCCTAAGAAAGGGGCCTGTGGCGTTGAAACGGCACAGGCCCCAACTAACAAAGTTTTTTTGCTACTTTTTGTTCACAAAAAGTAGCCGTCCTTCTTGCCTTAATCGGCCATGGCCGAAGCGTCGGAGCGGGTGGCGCCGACGCGCGCGGCCAGAGACGCCGCCATGAACGGGTCGAGCCCGCCATCGAGCACCGCCGCGGGGTTGCCGGTCTCGTAGTTGGTGCGCAGATCCTTCACCAGCTGGTAGGGGGCCAGGACGTAGGAGCGGATCTGGTGGCCCCAGCCGATATCGGTTTTCGCCGCTTCGCTGGCGGCGCTGGCGGCTTCGCGCTTCTGCAGTTCCATCTCATACATGCGCGCCTTCAGCATATTCATCGCGGTGGCGCGGTTGCGGTGCTGGGAGCGGTCGGTCTGGCAGGCGACGATGATGCCGGTCGGGATATGGGTGATGCGGATCGCCGATTCGGTCTTGTTCACGTGCTGGCCGCCGGCGCCCGAGGCCCGGTAAGTG
>DATJHR010000141.1:0-7427 GCA_035493735.1 Acidocella sp. | reverse complement strand
AAACAGGCCAGGTGCCAAGCACCTGGCTCTTTCGCAATTTACGCGGTGGTGGCGCGGAAGCGGGCGTAGTCGCGCACGCGGTTCGCGTATTTCCGCCAGGCCGAGGTGCCCTCGTAGCGCGCGAATGGGGGGATTTTTTGCGTGGTGCCACGGCTAAGGGCTTTGGGCGATGCGGCGACGGCGGCCTGGGCGCCGGCGAGCCATTCGGCCGGGAGGGTGGCGGTGGCGTTTACCTGCGGCGGGGCCGGCAGTTTTCCTGCGCGGATGGCGCGGCGCAGGACGCTGATCGTAACGCCGAAGTGGCGTGCGACCTCGGAGAAGCCAAGTTTAGAAGTTTCGGTCATGAGAAGTGATCCTGAATTGATGCGCCGCCTTCTAACCTTGGCCCGGGTTTGGTGGCAATGACTGGCCGCGCCCCCGCAAAAAACTAACGGGTTCTAAGGGCTCCGCCCTTAGCGGGGTCCCAAGGGGCAGCGCCCCTTGGCCTCACTTTCTTATTCTGCCGCCATCCGATCCGGCTCGACCATTTGCACCGCGCGGGAGAGATCGACCGAGAGCAGGCGGGAGATGCCGCGTTCCTGCATGGTCACGCCGTAGAGCCGGTCCATGCGGGCCATGGTCAGGTGGTGGTGGGTGACGACCAGGAAGCGTGTGCCGGTATCGCGGACCATGTCTTCCAGCAGGGTGCAGAAGCGCTCCACGTTGGCGTCGTCGAGTGGCGCGTCCACCTCGTCCAGCACCGAGATCGGCGCGGGGTTGCATTTGAACACGGCGAAGATGAGGGAGAGGGCGGTGAGGGCCTGTTCGCCGCCGGAGAGCAGCGAGAGTGTGCTGAGTTTCTTGCCCGGCGGCTGGGCGTAGATTTCGAGCCCGGCTTCGAGCGGATCGTCGGAGCCGACCAGGCCCAGATGCGCCTTGCCGCCGCCGAACATGCGGCTGAACAGGGTTTGGAAATGTTCGTCCACCTGTTTGAACACGGCGGTGAGGCGTTCGCGCCCTTCGCGGTTCAGGTGGCCGATGGAGCCGCGCAGTTTGGCGATGGCGGTGGTGATTTCGGCGCGCTCGCGGTCGATGGTGGCGACGGCTTCTTCGGCCTCGCCGGCCTCGATTTCGGCGCGCAGATTGACCGGGCCCATTTCCTCGCGCTCGCGGGTCAGCCGTTCGAAGCGGCGCTTGGCTTTCTCTTCGGAGTCGGGCGAGAGGTCGGCGGGCGGCTCCGGCAGGGTGGGATTCACGCCGAGCCGTTCCAGGATGCGCTCGGCGACCGTGCCCCAGGCGTGGTTGGCGGCGGTGATGTTGCCTTCCTCACGGGCGCGGGCTTCGCGCGCGCTGCTCGTGTCGCTCTCCGCCTTGCGCGCGGCGCGGGCGGCGGCTTCCGCCTCGGCCTGCGCCTTGTTCAGGGTTTCGGCGGTGCGGCGGTGCACGGATTCGGCGGCGGCCAGATTGTCCTTGGCTTCCTGCCGGGCCTGGGCGGCTTCGTTGGGGGCGGCTTCGAGCGCGGCGATGGCGCTGTTTGCCTCCTCGTGCCGGGCCGCGAGGTCGGTGAGGCGGTCGCCCGCGTCATGGCCGCGTGCGTGCCAGTCGCTCATTTCCCGGTTCAGTGTTTCCAGCCGGCGGGTGCGCGCGGCTTCGGCGCTGCGCAGCGATTCGAGCCGGGTCCGCGCCGCCGATTCGGCCTGGCGCGCGGCGGTCAAAGCGGCGCGGGCCTTCTCCACCGTGGCACGCGCGGCCTGCGCGTCGGGCAGTTGGGCGGCGCTGGCCTGCACGGCGGCGAGGGCGGCTTCCGCCTCCTTGGCTTCGCTTTCCAGCTGGTTGCGCTGGGCCTGCGCCTGGGCGTGGCGGGCGGCGAGGCGCTCGGCCTCGGCGGTCAGGCGAATCGCCTCATTGCGGGCCCGGTCGAAACGCTGCTCGGCGGTGCGGCGCGCCTCGCGGGCGGCGCTTTCGCCGGCGCGGGCCTCGCGTTCGGCCTGCTCGGCCTGCTGGCGCGCGGCGCGCACCTCTTCGGCTCTCTGCCGCGCGCCGCTGCGCTCGCGTTCGAGCACGGCAAGCCGGTTGCGCTGCGCGAGGCGCACCGCGGCCTCGGATTTGGCGCCGGCGCGCACGGTGTAGCCGTCCCACCGCCACACCGCCCCCTCGCGCGAGACCAGGATCTGCCCCGGCGTCAGGCTGGCTTGATGCGTGTCGCCATCGGCGCCTTCGGGGAGGAGCAGAATATGCGACAGCGCGCGCGTCAGCGCCGCCGGCCCGGTGACGATCTGCGCGAAAGATGTGAGCGACGCTTGCGCCAGCGCCAGATCCGGCAACTGGCGCCAGTGGCGGGAGGCGCCCGCATCGGCCGAGGCGGAAAGTTCCTCGCGCAGGGCGGCGCCGAGGGCGGTTTCCAGCCCGTCCGGCACCTCAAGCGCGTCCAGCACCGGCGTGCCCTCGCGGCCGAATTTCTGGGCCAGGATCGCCGCCAGCGCGTCATATTCGGCGTTGCTTTTGGTCGCGGCGGCTTCCGCCTCGGCGGCCTGGGCGCGGGACTGGGCAAGCCCCGCCTCGGCCTGGGCGCGGGCGGCTTCAGCGGCGGTCACCGCCTCGCGGGCGGCGGCCAAGGCCGTCTCGGCGGCGGCGCGTTCGGCTTCGGCGGCGGCGACACGCTCGGGCGGGATCAGCGTCGCGGCGACTTTTTGATATTCGGCCTCGGCTTCGGCGAAACGCTGGCTGGCGCGGCGGGCGCGCTGTTCAGCCTCGGCCAGGGCGCGGCGCGCCGCCTCCGACTCGGCGGCGATGCGCGCGGCTTCCTCCGTGGCGCGGGTGGTGTCGGCTTCCGCGCTGCGCACGGCTTCCAAAGCCGCTTTCTCGGCAGAATCGGCGTCCGCCAGAGCGGCCGGCGCGGCGGCCTGCTCCTGCGTCAGCCGGGCTTGCTCCTCTTCCAGGCGCGTGCGCGCGGAGGTGGCGTCGGCGACGAGTTTTTGCGCGTGGCCGTGATCGCGGGTCAGCGCGTCGAGGCGTGCGCGGGCTTCGTTCAGCGCGGCGCGGGCGCGGTTTTCCACCTCGGCGGATTGCTCGCTGGCGATGCGTGCGCGCTCCAAAGCGGTGCGGGCGGCGGCTTCCTCCTCGCGCAGCGCGGGCAAGGCGGCTTCAGTTTCGGTCGCGCGGGCGGCGGCCAGCTCGGCGGCGGCGGCGGACTCGGCCACGGCGGCCTCGGCGGCGGCGAAGGCGGCCTGCGCTTTTTCCCGCGCGGCGACGGCGAGGGCCTGCTGGATGGCCAGCAGCTCAGCCTCGGCGGCGCGGATATTGCCGGAGAGGTTGCGGTAGCGGCTGGCCTGACGTGCCTGGCGCTTCAGCTCCGCCAGCCGCGCCTCGATCTGGCCTTTCAGATCGTCCGCGCGGGTCAGGTTCTGCTCGGCCTGTTTCAGCTTGAGTTCGGCTTCGTGGCGGCGGGCATGCAGGCCGGTGATGCCGGCGGCTTCTTCGAGCAGCGCGCGGCGTTCATCCGGGCGGGCGTTCACCAGCGCGCCGACGCGGCCCTGGCTCACCATCGCCGAGGCGCGGGCGCCGGAGGCGAGGTCCGCGAACAAGGTCTGCACGTCGCGGGCGCGGGCCTCCTTGCCGTTCACCCGGTAGGTGCTGCCGTTGCCGCGTTCGATTTTTCGGGAAATTTCCAGATCCGGCGCTTCGTGGAAAGGCGGCGGGGCGAGCCCGGCGGTTTCTTCCAGCGTGAGCGTCACTTCCGCAAGGTTGCGCGAGGAGCGGCCGGCGGTGCCGGCGAAAATCACGTCCTCCATCTCGGCGCCGCGCATCTGCCGGGCGTTGGATTCGCCCATGGCCCAGCGCAGCGCCTCGATGACGTTCGATTTGCCGCACCCGTTCGGCCCCACCACCCCGGTTAGTCCTGGCAGGATTTCCACAGTGGTTGCATCCGCGAAGCTCTTGAAGCCGGCGATGCGCAGTCGAGCAAAACGGGCGGGCAATATAGTCTCCCTTAGAGCGACACTGCTTGAGATCGAATCGCGGAGCGGTTCGATCGCGCCATGAAGTCGCTCGTCGAAATTAGGCTAGGGCATGAGTGACCTGAGACGATCATGCTCTAGGAGGCGGCGTTCACGGCGGCGAGGAAATCGGGATATTCCATGGCGCCGGGCATGATCTTGCCGTTGATGATGAAGGTCGGCGTGGCGTCGATCTTGTATTTACTCTCCGCCATCTTCTCCTCGTTCAGGATGAAGTCGCGCAGCTTGGTGTCAGCCAGGGCGGCGTTGTACGTGGCCTGGTCCATGCCCGCGAGGGCGGCGTATTTGTAGATGCTCTGCTTGTAATTCACGCCCGGGGCGAAAGCCCACTCATTCTGGCTGGCAAACAGCGCCTCGATGAACGGGTAATACTGGTCGGCGGGCAGGTAGCGCGCCACCTGGGCGGCCATCAGCGCCACGTCGTCGAGGGGGAAATCCCGGTAAATGATCCGCAGCTTGCCGGTATCGACCAGGGTCGGCTTCACCTTGGGCATCGTCACCGTGCCGAAATACGCGCAGTGCGTGCAGGTGAGGGAGAAATATTCGATGGCCGTCACCGGCGCGGTGGGCGAGCCGATCGACCGCTCGCTAAAGGGCGAGGAGGCGCTCGACGTGCTGCTCGTGGCGGCGAACGCGGACTGGCTGAGCGCAGACGGGGCGACAAGGGACGCACCCACAAGAGTTAGTACGGAACGGCGATCTAAACGCATAATTACCTCTAAATCTAGTGTAAGCGAATTTTCTTGGTCCCGTCGACTCGGAAAATTTAAGACCGGCTTTTCATACCGCGGTACAGCGCCGCTAACGCTTCGCCAAGTGGCCCGTCGGGAAGATCCGCAGGCGGTTCAATCGTGGCAGGCGCGAGTCGCGGCGGGCGGGATGGCGCGATGCTGGGCGCGTGCTGCTGAAAACGCAACCGTTCCACCAATTTCTGCCCGAGCGCGAGGTTGAGGCGCTCGATGATCTGCGCCTCCGCCATTTGCAGCTCCATCGCCGTCGGGCCGGTGCAGCCAAGGGTGAGCGTGCCGCCGGCGAATTTCAACGGCGCGGCGCGGGCATAGAGTTCCGGCCCGGCGAGCTGGCGCCAGTCGGCCAGCAGTTGCGCCGCCGCCGGGGCGCGTTTGCGAAAGGCCGGCCGCACCACCGGCGCCAGCAATGCGGCGATGCCGCGCGGTGCGTAGTTGCGCGGCGCCTCGGCCAACGGCACATCCTGTTTGCGTGAAACCCGCTTCTTCTCCGTCTCCACTGCCACCGGCCTCGAAACTCCTGTCCTGGTACGCCGCCCACCGGCGGCACCTGCCCTGGCGCGCGCCGCCGGGCATTGCCGCCGATCCATACCATGTCTGGCTCTCGGAGATCATGCTGCAGCAGACCGTGGTGGTGACGGTGATCCCGTATTTCGCGAAATTTCTTTCATCCTATCCCAGCGTCGAACAGCTTGGCGCGGCACCGCTCGAGGAGGTGCTGGGGATGTGGGCGGGGCTTGGCTATTACGCCCGGGCCCGCAACCTGCATGCCTGCGCCCAGGCGGTGGCGGCGCTAGGCGCATTTCCACAGACCATCGAGGGGCTGCGCGCGCTGCCCGGCATTGGCCCCTACACCGCGAACGCGATCGGCGCGATCGCCTTTGCCCTTCCGGCCCTGCCCGTGGATGGCAATATCGAGCGCGTGGCGGCACGGATTTTTCATATCGAGGCGCCGTTGCCCGGCGCGAAGCCGGCCATCGCCGCGGCGGCGGCGCGGCTGATGGAGGATGCGGCGGCGCAAGCGGCGCCGGGGGATTTTGCCCAGGCGCTGTTCGATCTCGGCGCGACGATCTGCACGCCCCGGAGCCCGGCCTGCGGCATCTGCCCTTGGTTGAACCATTGCGCCGCGCACCAGCAGGGCACCGCCGCGGAACTGCCGCGCCGCGCCAAAAAGCCGGCAAAGCCGCGCCGGACCGGCACGGCCTATGTGCTGCTGGATGACACCGATGAGGTGTTTTTGATTCGCCGGCCGCCGCGCGGGCTGCTCGGCGGCATGCTCGCCTTGCCCGAGACGCCGCCGGTCGAGGCGCAATGGCGAGAGGCTGGGGCGATCGAACATGTCTTCACCCATTTTGCCCTGACGCTGAACGTGCGGGTGGCGCGCGACAAACTTCCCGACGCGGCGCTGCGTGCCCCGGCGGCAACGGCGGCGTTGCCCTCCGTCATGCGCAAAGCGCTTGACGCTGGCCGCCGGGCGCTGGACGATGCTGCATGATGATCAGCGATCCGCATGACGGCCTCCTCTGCATCGACACCCATGTTGACATTCCCTGGCCGCACGGGCCAAGCCCGTTCGAGAACGGCGCGCGCTGCGTCGACCTGCCGAAGCTGCGCGCCGGCCGCGTTGCCGCGGTGTGCTTTGCGGCCTATGTGCCGCAGGGGCCGCGCGATGCGGCCGGGCACGAAGCCGCCGCCGCCAGGGCCAGCGCCATGCTGGACGCGATTGAGGCGATGGCCCCGGTGGACGGGTCCGGCGGTGTTCTCGCCACGACCGCCGCTTCGGTGGAGGCCGCCTTCGCGGCAGGGAAAATCGCCATCATCCCAGTGATCGAGAACGGCTATGCGATCGGCACTGACTTGGCTACGCTCGAAGCCTTTGCGCGGCGCGGCATCCGCTACATGACGCTGACCCATAACGGCCATAATGAGATCGCCGATGCGGCGATTCCGCGGCGCGACCTGAACGACGCGGACGCCGAGCATGGCGGTCTCTCCGCCTTCGGCCGCGCGGTGATCGCGCGCATGAACCAGCTCGGCATTCTCGTCGATGTGTCGCACGCGGCCAAATCCACCATGATGCAGGCGGTGGAATGCTCCGCCACGCCAGTCCTCGCCACCCATTCCTGTATGCGCGCCTTGTGCGATCACCCGCGCAATCTCGATGACGAGCAACTCGACATGCTGAAGGCGACCGGCGGCCTGGCGCAGATCACCATCGTCTCGGGCTTTTTGCGGCTGAAGGCGCGTGCCGCCGACCTCACCGTGGCCGACATCGCGGACCATGTCGATTACGCGGTGAACCGCATGGGGATCGACCATGTCGGCATCGGCACCGATTTCGACGGCGGCGGCGGCGTGCACGGCTTCATGAACGCCGCGCAGGCGCCGCATCTGACCGCGGAACTGGCCAAGCGTGGCTATGACCGAGAGAGTTTGCAAAAAATCTGGGGCGGGAATTTTCTGCGCCTGCTGCGGCAGGCCGAGGCGATACGCGACGAAGCGCGCGTTAGGGCGTAGGCAAGGAAAAAGCGAAAGAGAAGGCTTCTTTTGTGGGGCTTGTTGGGAATCATCGTGAATTGATGATGGCTGCGACGAGATGGATCATGGCGCTAAAGGCCTGATCCGTCTTGTCTGAGCGCATGGCGATGCGTTTGAACTCCTTGAGTTTGCAGAAGAAGTTTTCGAT
>DATJHR010000140.1:0-2887 GCA_035493735.1 Acidocella sp. | reverse complement strand
GCGACATAGACAGTCTGGGCGGGCTGGTCGTGTCGCTGCTGGGACGGGTGCCGCAGCGCGGCGAGATCGTCACCCACCCCGACGGCAGCGAATTCCAGGTGCTGGAGGCCGATCCCCGCCGGGTACGCAAGCTGCGCATCAAGCTACCGCAAAAGCCTACTGACGCGGCGAAATGACGTTTCTGGTCCGCCTGGGCGAAAGTTTGCGAGGGACGTCCGGCTGGCGGCGCGCAGGTCTGGCCTTCGCCGTCGGCGCGTTCTCCGCCACCGCCTTCGCGCCGGTGGAATTTTTCCCCGCCATGCTTGCGGGCTATGCGGCGCTCGTGCTGCTGCTGGATGGCGCCGATCTTGGTGCCCGTCCGGTGCGCCGCGCCGCGATCATCGGCTGGGCCTTTTTCTTCGGCCAGTTTCTGGTCGGCCTGCACTGGATCGTCTATCCCTTTCAGGTCGATCCCGACAATCATCTCTGGCAGGCGCCTTTTGCGCTGTTGCTGTTGCCGGCGGGCCTGGCCTTGTTTGGGGCGCTGGCCGGGGCCGTTGCCGTCACTTTTTGGCAGGACGGCCCGCCGCGGCTGTTTGTCTTCGCCGTGTGCCTGACGGCCAGCGAGTGGTTGCGTGGCCATGTCCTGACGGGCTTTCCCTGGAATCTGTCCGCCTATGGCTGGGGCGCGTCGCTGGCGCTGCTGCAATCCGTCAGCCTGACGGGCGCCTATGGCCTTTCCTTTCTGACCATTCTCTTTGGTGCTTCGCTGGCCGAGCTCGCATCCCGCCGCTGGCGCCTGCCCAGCCTGATGCTGCTTCTGTTCGCGGGACTGTGGGTTTTCGGCGCCTGGCGTCTGGCGGCGACACCGCCGCGCGACGTGGCCAACGTGTCGCTGCGTCTGGTGCAGCCCGACATCCCGCAGACGGAAAAATATCGTCCGGATTTGATACTTCGGAACTGGCAGCGGCTGGTGGACCTGAGCCTGCGCCCTGGCCGGCCCACGCATATCATCTGGCCGGAGGCCGCCACCGGCTTTCCCGTGGCGCGCTCGGCCGGCGCGCTGGACCAGATCGGGCTTTTTACCGCCCGCGGCCAGACACTGATAACCGGTTCCGATCGTGTGCTGCGGCATGACGGCCGTATCGCGGCCTATAACAGTCTCTATCTGTTCGGGCCGGGCGGTGCGCTGCCGCTCGTTTACGACAAGTTTCACCTGGTTCCGTTTGGCGAATATGTGCCTTTTGCGCGGTTTTTGAACCGCTTGGGCATCACGCAACTCACGGTGGGCGAGGGCTTTTCGGCCGGTGATCATCCGCATCTTCTTCAGGTTCCGGGTGCGCCGCCGGTTTCGCCGTTGATCTGTTACGAGGTGATTTTTCCCCACGCCGTCACCGATCCCGCCGCGCCCCGGCCCGGCTGGCTGGTGAACGTTACAGACGATGCATGGTTCGGTCCCTGGGCGGGACCGCGCCAGCATTTCCTGGCCGCGCGTGTGCGCGCGATCGAAGAAGGTTTGCCCATTGCGCGGGCGGCAAACACCGGCATCAGTGCCGTGGTTGACGGTAACGGTCGCGTGCGCGCCGCACTCGCACTCAACCGGATGGGTGTGGTGGATGCGCCGTTGCCCGCAAGCCTTGCACCGACGCTCTATACCCAGATTGGGGATTGGGTCGTCGTTTTCTTTATCGTTAACGCGATCGTCCTCAGCTTTTGGTTGGTGCGCCGCGCGATCTGACGCAACTTTGCAATTTAGATGTTTGCGGCGAGCGATAGATCAGGCAAGTTCCGCCCGGCAAAAAAGAACAAGATCGCCATGCCAAAGAAGCAAGCCAATCCCATCGATATTCAAGTCGGCAATCGCGTGCGCATCCGGCGCATGCTGATTGGAATGAGTCAGGAAAAGCTGGGCGATCTGCTCGGCCTTACTTTTCAGCAAGTCCAGAAATACGAGAAGGGCGTCAATCGCATCGGCGCCGGCCGCCTTTATGAAGTGGCGCGCATCCTCAATGTGCCCGTGGATTTCTTTTATGAAGGCGTGGGCGACCCGGCCGGAGCCCGCGATTCGGAAATGGCGCCGCCAGTGCTCGAATTCGTCTCCAGCAGCGAAGGTCTGCAACTCTCGCTGGCATTCATGAAGATCAAGGACACCAAGGTGCGCAAACGCGTTCTGGATCTTGTTAAGAGTTTATCTGAGGAAGAAGAGCAAAAAGGCGGCTAGGCGCGGCACTTTTGCGTCCTGAGTTGTTCCTACGCTGCCGCTAGCAGCCCTGCTCAGGCCGCAAGTTCCTCGCGCCAGACCTACGCCTTCGGGCGGGCGGCTTTTTCGGCCAGGCCGGACTGGCTCTCGCGAGCCCGCAGCACGGCATAGACCTCTTCCGGTGTGACGCCGCTGGCCGCCCATAGCACCAACAAATGATAAAGGACGTCGGCCGACTCCTTGGCCAGTTCCGTCCTGTCCCGGGAAATGGCGGCGATTACCGCCTCGGTGGCTTCCTCGCCGAATTTCTTGGCGCACTTCTCCACGCCCTCCGCCAGGAGCTTGGCGGTATAGGAGCTGGCGGGATCGGCGCCCTTGCGGGCAGCGATGGTGGCGAACAAGCGGTCAAGGCTGTCAGACATCGCCGGGTCTTAGCATGGGGTCCCTTAAAGCCCAATCCGGGCGCGAATGTCGGCCGGGGTCAGGCCCTCGTCGCGGAGAGATTGCAGGCTGACGGCTCCATCACGTTTGGAGAATTTTTTGCCGTTTTCGTCCAGCACCAAGGCGTGATGGGCATAGGCCGGCTCGGGCAACCGGAGCAGCGCCTGCAGCAGCCGCTGGATGTGGGTAGCGGAGAGCAGGTCTTCGCCGCGAGTCACCAGGCTCACATTCTGAAAGGCGTCATCGACCACCACCGCCAGGTGATAG
>DATJHR010000139.1:0-18376 GCA_035493735.1 Acidocella sp. | reverse complement strand
CTCTGGTTTGGTTTGGAGAGCCAATGGCTCTGCTTCATCCAGAGCAGACGGGGCGGCTGGTATTCGTCGTGAAAGTCCGACGCGGCAAGCTCGCCTACGTTGCAAGTGGCTGCAAATGTGCCGCTGCCCTCGCGCTCGGATGGGAAAAAGATACGCCACATCGGGCGCGAAAGGAAGCGAAATAGCTCGCGCCGCCCGGTTGGG
The DNA here is from genome assembly GCA_035493735.1 of Acidocella sp. Classification (GTDB taxonomy): domain Bacteria; phylum Pseudomonadota; class Alphaproteobacteria; order Acetobacterales; family Acetobacteraceae; genus Acidocella. The sequence continues at coordinate 18,172 of DATJHR010000139.1, read as the reverse complement.
CCCGTGCCGGTGAAACCAGCACGGCCCAAGTTAACAAAGTTTTTTTGCTACTTTTTGTTCACAAAAAGTAGCGCTTCCTTTTTTACCCCTCCGCCTTCGGTAGACGGATCACAAAACGCGCCCCCAGCACTGCGCCGTTTTCGTCGCGCCGGTTTTCCGCGGCGATGCGGCCCTGATGGGCTTCAATGATTTGCCGGGAGATCGACAGGCCGAGGCCGGAATGGCTGCCGAACTGCTCGTTCTGGGGTCGTTCCGAATAAAACCGGTCGAACACGCTGTCCAGCTTGCCGTCTGGAATGCCCGGCCCCTCATCTTCCACGGCCAGCTCCACCATGCCGCCGGTCATGCGCCCGCGCAGCCAGATGGTGCCGCCCGCGGGGCTGAAGGAGATGGCGTTGCCGATCAGGTTGCGCAGCACCTGCACCAAACGGGGCTCGGTGCCGCGCACCACGAGCCCGGCGGGCGGCGCGTCAACCACCACGCGCGGGCCATCCTCCTTGCGGGTGGCGTCGTGGATTTCCGCCAGCGTGGCCAGGATGCGGGCCATGTCCACCAGTTCCGGCGCGGCGCGGGAGAGTTCGGAATCCAGGCGCGAGGCGTCGGAAATGTCAGTGATCAGCCGGTCCAGCCGGGCCACGTCCTGGGTGATGATGGCGAGCAGCCGCGAGGCGCGGGCGGGATCCTCCACCCGCGCCAGCGTCTCGATCGCCGAGCGGATCGAGGAGAGCGGGTTCTTGATCTCGTGGCTGACATCGGCGGCGAACTGCTCGATCGCGTCCATCCGCGCCCAGAGCGCTTTCGCGGAACCTTGCAGTGCCCGGGCCAGAGTGCCGATCTCGTCATTGCGGCTGCTGATCGATTCCGGCGGCGCCTCGGCCCTTGCACGTCCTTCGCGCATCAGCGCCGCAGAGTTCGCCAGCCGCTGGATCGGCCGGGCAATGGTGCGGGCGAGGTAAAACGAGACGATCACGGTCAGCGCCAGGGCCAGCGCGAAAAGGCCGAGAATGGAGATCCGGATCGCCAGGACCGCGCGATCCACATCGCCCGCCTCGCGCGTCAGCAGCACGGTGCCGACATTCTGCTGCGCGTGTTCGATCGGCTCGGCCACGGTGATCAGCAGCTGGTGATGCGCATCGCGCCGCACGAAGGGCGCGGTCTCCTGGCCGGGCTTGATGTTGGTGAGCTGCAGGGCCTCGCGCGCATCCGGCTGCCAGCCCAGGGTGTCCGGATTGTCTCCCGCGCCGGAACTCAACACGCCGTCATCCGCCTCGCCGGCCAGCGAGCCGGCCAGGTGGTCATAGAGATAGCTGACCCCCCGGTTGAACAGACCCGGAGGCGGCGGGGCTTCGAGCGGCGTGGTGACGATCGCCCCGTTGGCACCAGGATGCACCCGGGAATTGGCGATCAGCGTGCCGTCCGGCCCGTAGATCAGCGCCTGGGCGTTGGGCGTCGGCTCGGTCAGCTGGAACAAAAGCGGCTGGGCAAGGTCTGGGTCCAGCGCCGCCTGGCCGGCGGCATTGTTCTGCACCGCGCTCTGCGACAGCGCGCCGGCATAGATCCGGGCCTGTTGACGCAAGGCGGTGACTTCAGCGGTCAGCAGCCCCTGCTGGTACTGGTCGAGATAGAGCAACGCCGCGAAAATCAGCGCCACGGGGAGCAGATTCACCAACAAGATGTCGCGCAACAGGCGCGAGACGCGTGAACGCTTAGCCATGCGATGTTCGGGTCCGCCGGCGGATCACGCCTCCTTGTACCGGTAACCGATGCCGTAAAGCGTTTCGATCTGGTCGAACTCCTCGTCCTGGGTACGGAACTTCTTGCGCAGACGCTTCACATGGCTGTCGATCGTGCGGTCGTCCACATAGACATTCTCGCCGTAGGCCGCGTCGATCAGCTGGTCGCGCGATTTCACCATGCCGGGGCGGGTCGCCAGCGCCTTCACCAGCAGAAACTCGGTCACGGTCAGCTGGATGTCCTGGCCCTTCCAGAGGCATTGATGCTTGGTCTCGTCCAGGCTCAGCTCGCCGCGGGTGATCACGCTGGCCGGCGTGGCCCCCGAGCCCTCGGCCTTGGAGTTCTCGTTGCGGCGCAGCAGCGCGCGGATGCGCTCGATCAGCAGCCGCTGGCTGAATGGCTTGGTGATGTAGTCGTCGGCGCCGAGGCGCAGGCCCATCAGCTCGTCCAACTCGTCATCCTTGCTGGTGAGAAAGATCACCGGCATCGCGGAGCGTGCGCGCAGTTTCTGCAGCAGCTCCATCCCGTCCATGCGCGGCATCTTGATGTCCAGCACCGCGAGACTGGCCGGCTTGGCGAGCAAGGCCTGCAGCGCGGACTCGCCGTCGGTGAAGGTCCGCACGTCGAACCCCTCCTGCTCCAGGGTCATTTGCACGGAAGTCAGGATGTTGCGGTCGTCATCGACCAGAGCGATCGTGTGTTTCATTGGCTGCAGCTCATGTTTCCGAGGTCCGGCATGGGGTAATTGTATCTGCATCGCAGATCATTGTGCAGTGAGGGAGTGACCGGAATATGGCAGCAAATCAAGAGCGCGACTTTGTCCGGGAGGCGGTAGCACTTTTGCGCGCCGCGCGCAGCGGCACGCTGGCCACCGCGGAGGCCGGGCGGCCGCATGCCGCCCTGGTGACCCCGGCGCTAGGGCCGGACGGTTCGGTGCTTCTCCTGCTCTCGGAACTGTCCCTTCACACCCGCCATCTGCGCGCAGATCCACGCTGCGCCTTGCTCGTTACCGGCGCGGCGGCGGATGAAAACCCGCAGACCATGCCGCGCCTCACGCTGCGCGGCACCGTTCATCCCATCCAGAGTGACGCGGCCCGCGCCGCTTATCTCAAACATCATCCTTACGCCGAATTCTACGCGGGATTTGCGGATTTTCATCTTTGGACGCTGAAGCCGGAGGAGGCCCATTATGTCGCCGGCTTCGCCGCCGCCGCATCTTTACAAATCGCTGCATTGCAACAGCAGATTGATGCAATTCTACAGATTCGTAATGATTGATGTGGTCATTTCCTCTGCTAAGAAAAGAGATTCCAAAACAGCCAAAAAGCGAGGAACGCCACTGTGCCCGATGCGACCGACATCCCCGTTCGTGACTCTGTGCCTCTTGCCGGCACCGGCGTCCGCACTGCCGCGGCGCTGCATGCGAATCTGACCGCGCCCGTTCTGGTCACCCATGCCTTGCGCAAGGGCGAAGGAAGGCTTTCCGCCGAGGGCGCGCTGATCGTGCGCACCGGCGTGCATACCGGCCGCTCGGCCGCCGACAAATTCGTCGTCGACGAGCCTGGCACCAGGGACGAGGTCTGGTGGGGCAAGGTCAACCAGAAATTGCCTGAAGAAAAATTCGCCATGCTGAAATCCCGTGTCCAAGCCTATCTGCAGGGACGCGAATTGTTCACCCAGGACCTGTATGCCGGGGCTGATCCCGCCAACCGCGTGCGCGTGCGGATGGTGACCACAGGCGCCTGGCACGCTTTGTTCGCGCGCAATATTTTCATCCGCCCGCCGGCGGCGGAACTGCCGGGCTTCGTGCCCGATTACGTCATTTTGCATGCCCCGCATTTCGAGGCCGACCCGGCGGTCGACGGCGTGCGCTCCTCCACCGCCATTGCTCTGTCCTTTGCCGAGAAAATGATCATCATCGCCGGCACGGAATATGCGGGCGAGATCAAGAAATCGATCTTTACGGTGATGAACTGGATATTGCCGTCGCGCGGCGTTTTGCCGATGCATTGCTCGGCGAATATCGGCCCTGACGGCGATACCGCCTTGTTCTTCGGCCTGTCCGGCACCGGCAAGACCACGCTCTCCTCCGAGCCGTCCCGCCGCCTGATCGGCGATGACGAGCATGGCTGGAGCGCCGATGGCGTGTTCAATGTCGAGGGCGGCTGCTACGCCAAGGTCATCAATCTCAGCCAGGAGAACGAGCCGGAAATCTGGGCCGCCTCGCACCGCTTCGGCACCGTGCTGGAAAATGTGGTGGCTGACCCGCAGGGCCATCTGGACCTCGCCGACACCACCTTCACCGAGAACACCCGCGCCTGCTATCCCGTTGAGTTCATCCCGAACGTCGAAATCAGCGGCCGCGGCCGGACGCCGCGGCACGTGGTGATGCTGACCGCGGACGCGTTTGGCGTGCTGCCGCCGCTGGCCCGGCTGAACCCGGCCCAGGCGATGTATCACTTTCTCTCCGGTTATACGGCGCGCGTCGCCGGCACCGAAAAGGGCGTGGGTTCCGAGCCGCAGGCGACGTTCTCCACCTGTTTCGGCGCGCCGTTCCTGCCCCGCTACCCGGAAGTCTATGGCAATTTGCTGCAGGCGATGATCAAGCGCCACGGCACGTCATGCTGGCTGGTGAATACCGGCTGGACCGGCGGCGCCCATGGCACCGGCAAGCGCATGTCGATCACCCATACCCGTGCGCTGCTCCGCGCCGCCCTGGCCGGCGAACTGGACCGCACGCGCTTCCGCACCGACCCGTTCTTCGGCCTGGAAATTCCCGAACATGTCGATGGCGTGCCCGATGACGTGCTCGATCCCAGCGCCGCCTGGCCCGACAAAGCCGCCTACGACAAAGCCGCGGCGGCGCTGGTGAAACGCTTCGAAGATAATTTCGCGACCTTCTCGCATCTGGTGGATGACGAAATCAAAGCTGGGGCGATCCGCGCGATGGCGTAAGGCAGGGAGTAAGGCTACTTTTTGTGAACAAAAAGTAGCAAAAAAACTTTGTTAACTTGGGCCGTGCTGGTTTCGCCGGCACGGGCCCAGTTTAAAGGAAAGTTTTTGCGCCGCTTTTTTCAAAAAGCGGCCTCTTTCTTTCTTTTTTCTCGGCTATTCCGACTTCAGATGCGCGATCAGCCGTTCAGTAGCCGTAGCTTTGTCGGTTTTCTCCAGCGCGGCATATTCGGCGGCGAGGCGGTCCAGGGCGGATTCGTAGATCTGCCGTTCCGAGAAGCTCTGGTCCGGCTGGCCGGCATTGCGGTGCAGGTCGCGCACGACTTCGGCGATGGCGGCCGGGTCGCCGGAATTGATTTTCGCCTCATATTCCTGGGCGCGGCGCGACCACATGGTGCGTTTGATCCGGGCGCGGCCCTTCAGCACCGCGAGCACGTCGTCGAACTGCTTGGGCGAGGCGAGTTTGCGCAGGCCGGCGGTGCGGGCCTTGGTGGTCGGCACGCGCAGGGTCATGCGGTTTTCGTCGAAGGTGATGTGGATCAGTTCGAGCGTGTGGCCGGCGATTTCCTCGGTGGCGATACGTTCGACCTTGCCGACGCCGTGGGTCGGATAGACCACGTAATCGCCATCGGCGAAGATTTCGGCCTTGGCCGGGGCGCGGGGCGGCGCCATCGGGCGCATCGGGCCGACGGGCACGCCGCCATGGCTGACGGGGGCCGGCGCGGGGGCAGGGGACACGGCTTTCGGTTCCTCGGGCGCGCTTTCCGGGCCTTTGGCTGGTTTGCTGGTTTTCACGGCTGGCTTTTCGGTGGTCTTGGCTTTGGGGGTGGCGGTTTCATCTGCCGCCAGGTCGTCGAGTTTGACGGCTTTCTTGGCCGTCATGGTCTTCTGCTTCTCGCTCATTCCCACTCCGCTACAGTCAGAACCGGGCGCAACACCTGCCGCGCCCGGTTCTGAGACAAGACTATAGGAAAGACTATAGCAGAGATTAGGCCTCCCGTCACGGGCGGCCGCCCGTTCGCCTATGGCGTGCCGGGATTTGGCGAGAGCAACGCCTCTTTGCCGGGCTTGTCCTTCCACTCGTCGGCGTCGGCCGGCGCGGTGCCCTTGCGGGTGATGTTCGGCCAGATTTTGGCGAATTCGCGGTTGCGCTCGGCCCAGGCGGTGGCGCGGTCGTCGCTGTCGGGCAGGATCGCCTCGGCCGGGCATTCCGGCTCGCACACCCCGCAATCGATGCATTCATCCGGGTGGATGACCAGCATGTTCTCGCCAACATAGAAGCAGTCGACCGGGCAGACCTCGACGCAGTCCATATATTTGCACTTGATGCAGTTTTCGGTGACCACATAGGTCATCAGACACTCTCCATGACATGCCGGCGCGCGCGTGTTCTGGCTGCGCGCCAAAATTACGTGCCGGGTATGCGCGAGGTGTGGCGTTAACGCAAGCGACGCGACAGGCCGACGTTTCGGACAAAGGAAGCAGCCGCTTTTTGAAAAAAGCGGCGCAAAAACTTCCTTGAAATTGGGCCCGTGGCGTCGAAACCAGCACGGCCTAGATTAAAAAAGTTTTTTTGCTTCTTTTTGTTCACAAAAAGAAGCCTTCCCTTTGCTACTCTAGCTCGAAATGATTTCCTTATACAGGGTCTGCGCCACGGGTGCGCTCTCGCGGCGTTTGGCCAAAGCGAGAACCTCGATCACCACCACGCGGTGGGGCAGGGGCAGGGTGAGGATGTCACCAGGGCGCAGGCGCGCGTGCGGCTTTTCGGTCGGCTGGCGGTTGATGCGCAAATGACCGCGGGCGATGAGCGTCGCCGCCACCGCCCGCGTCTTGCAGAACCTTGCATAGAACAGGAATTTGTCCAGCCGTTGCCAGCTGGCGTCTTCTTCGTCCATCGTTCTCCTAACGAACCACGCGCCGCAGCGCCGCCAGCGCCGCGAAGGGGCTGTCCGCCGGTACTTCGACCGGCTGTTCCACCGGCTTCGGCGCGACTTGTTTGGCCGGACGGGCCTGGTGTCTGGCGTCGCCCGGCTTGGGCCTCGCGCCCCGCGCGTCAGGCCGCGGCTCCATGCGGCGCCGTCCCAGCATCGGCGGTGCCGGCGGCCCGTAATATTTTTCTCCCAGCGTCGCCGCCGGAATCACCCGGAAGCCCAGCACATCCAGCACCGGCGCCAGCTGGTCGGGCTTCAGCCCCATGCGCGAGCCGAGATTGGGCGGCAGCAGCACCGGGTGCTTGCGCACCAGGTAATGCATCTCGCGCACCAGCCGTTCCGCCACGTCGAGCCGTACCATCACCGGGCCGGCCGGCAGCCAGCCCATGCTCAGGGCGAAATCCGCGCCCCAATTGCCGGGCATCGGCGCTGAGACCAAGCCCGGGGCCGGCAGCTCCGGCGGGTTGCGGTCGTGCCACACGCCCCAGAGCAGCGCGCGCAACCAAGCCGCACCGGGCTTGAGCACCGCCGGCATATAAAGCGCAAAGCGCCCGGCATCGAGCCCGGCCTTTTTCAGCGCCGGGCGCAGCTCATGCGCCACGGGCTCGGCCGGCATCACCCCGGAGTCTTCGCCGAGGCGGAAGAGGATCCCGCGCAGTTCCGGCGCCGGGTCTTCCATCGCGGTGAGGAGCGCGCCGAGCCGCTTGGTCATCTCCGCGGCCAAATAGGCGCTGAGCCGCGCGCGCAGCCGCTCGCGGGCCAGGCCGTCGAGAAATTCGGAATGGACGATCTCCACCGCCGGCTTCAGCAGGCTCGGGCCCTTGCGCAGCCGGGCAATTTTCGCCCCCTCCCACATGATGTGGCGGTCCTCGGTCAGGCTGAACGCCTCGTCGGCCGCGGTTTCGGCGCGGACAATGCGGCGTGGCATTTCCTGTCCCAGCGCTCGCCGCGCGGCGCGCAGCACCAGTTTCTTCTCCGCCCCCTGGGTGGCTGGGTCGGGGTGGAACACGAAGCCCTCCACATGCCCGACCTCATGGCCTTCCACCAGCACCACGCCGCGGGTGGAAACCACCGCCTGCAGCTCTTCCGCCTCAGAATCTTCAAGCCGTCTCGTCAAATGTGCTGCCCTCTTATCCACAAACCGCGCCATCAGCTTCACGTGCAGCGTGTCGGAGATCCTGTCCTCCACCTCGCGTGCACGCCTCGCCCAGGGCGTCGCGTCCCGCATCCAGTCCGCCCGGGCCGTAATATAGGCCCAAACCCGAACATCCGTCAGCCGCTGCATCAACGTATCGATGTCGCCTTCGATCTTGTCCAGGGATTCAATCTCTGCGCGCACCCAGGCCTCCGGGAGACTGCCGGTGCTGCGCAGATGCCCGAACACCCGGCCGCAGAGCTTCACATGCGCATCGGTGGCCAATTTCCGGAAATCCGGGATCTGGCAGGCTTCCCAGAGCAGCCGCGTCGCCGCCCGGCCTTGCGCCGCGCGGGCAATCTCGGCATCGTTGTGCAGCGCCGCCAGGGTCAGCAGATCGGTTGCGTCCTGGCCGCGCATCAGGCCGGGCTTGGTCGGCGGCGCCATCAGGCTGTCCAGCAGCGCCTGCACCGAGGAGAAATCCAGCTCGGAATTGCGCCAGCATACTTGCTCCAGCGGCTCGAACGCATGGGTTTCCACCGCCGTGACCATCTCTTCGCCGAGCGGCGGACAATCGGCGGTGACGCCGAACGTGCCATTGCGCATGCCGCGCCCGGCCCGCCCGGCGATCTGCGCCACCTCGGTGGCCAGCAGCATCCGTGGCCGATGTCCGTCGAATTTCGTGAGGCCGGCGAAACCGACATGGTCGACATCCATGTTCAGCCCCATGCCGATGGCATCCGTCGCCACCAGGAAATCAACTTCCTTCTCCTGGTATAGCGCCACCTGGGCGTTGCGCGTGCGCGGGCTCAAGCGGCCCATCACGACCGCGCAGCCGCCCCGCCGGCGGCGCACCGCCTCGGCGATCGCGTAAACTTCCGCCGCCGAAAACGCCACCACGGCCGAGCGCGGCGGCAGGCGCGACAGCTTGACCGGCCCCGCATAGGTGAGTTCGGAAAGCCGGGGGCGTGTCTCGATTTCGGCATCCGGGATCAGCCGCTTCAGGAGCTTGCGAATGGTCTCGGCGCCGAGAAACATGGTTTCCACCATGCCGCGCGCATGCAGCAGGCGGTCGGTGAAGACGTGCCCCCGGTCCGGATCGGCGCACAGCTGAATCTCGTCCACCGCCACGAACTCGACCTTGCGGTCCAGCGGCATCGCTTCCACCGTGCAGGAAAACCATTTGGCGCCGGGCGGAACGATTTTCTCTTCGCCGGTGATCAGCGCGACATTGCGAATGCCCTTGCGCGCCACCATCCGGTCATAGTTCTCCCGCGCCAGCAGCCGCAACGGAAACCCGATGATGCCGGACGAGTGACCCAACAGACGCTCGATGGCCAGATGCGTCTTGCCGGTGTTGGTGGGGCCAAGCACAGCCTTCACCCGGGGAGTAAAGCCGGACATGGACAGACGTTATTATGTCGTTTGAGCCGGTTTGCAAACAGGGGGGAGGGTAGGGGCTTCGCGGCGTTGCAACCAGCACGGCGGCTTCTAGACAAAGAAAGTGGCCGCTTTTTGAAAAAAGCGGCGCAAAAACTTTTGCTTTGCTGGGCCTGACTCTGCGTCGCCGACAACGCCCACGGCCCGGGGTAAATAAAGTTTTTTTGCTTCTTTTTGTTCACAAAAAGAAGCCCTTCGCCTAAATCCCTGGGGCGACCGCTTTCGCGGCGCAGAAAACGCCGGCCAGCAGCGTGCCTTCCAGCAGGAAGGCGGCGCTGAGGCCGAAATGGTTGGAAATGACGCCGATCAGCACCGGCCCGGCCAGGAAGCCGGCATAGCCGAGGCCGACCACGGCGGGCACGGCGTGATGCGCTTCCATGCCCTTGATCCGCGTGGCGGCGCTGAAGATCAGCGGCGCGATATTGCCGGTGCCGAGCCCCACCATGCCGAAGCCGATGATCCCGGCAAGGTCGGAGGGCACAAACACCGCCACCAGCAGTCCGATGATGGCAATGGCGCAGCCCAGCCGCGCCACCATGGCGGTGCCCAGGCGCATCGTCACGCGGTCGCCGAGCAGGCGCGTGCCGGCCGTGGAGACGGCGAAGGCGGCGTAGCCGAGGGTGGCGCTGGCAAGCGGCATGCCGCGTGAAAAATGCAGGAAAATCGCGCTCCAATCGGTGGTCGCCCCCTCAGTGAGGAAGGTCGCGAAGCAACACAGGCCGAGCACCAGGCTGGCGCGGTTCGGCAGGGCGAAGGCCGGGCCGGGGGGCGTGTCCGCGGTGTCGGGGATCAGCTTTGTCGCCTGGGTCAGGACGCCCAGCACCAGCAGCGTGTCGAGCGTGGCGCAGGTGGCGTAGGTGAGGCCTGCCCGGAGCAGAAAACTCGTCAGCACGGTGACGGCGAGGCTGCCCAGGCTGTAGCAGCCATGGAAGCCGGACATTTGCAGCCGGCCGCTAAGCCGCTCGATCACGGCGCCCTGCGCGTTCAGGGCCACGTCCAGCATGCCGAACAGCGCGCCGTAGAGCAGCAGCAAGGCGGTAAAGCTGGCCGGTGTCGGCGCCATGCTCAAGCCCGGCAGCAAGGCGCCATAGACCAGCCCGCAGGCGAGGATCACCGCGCGGCTGCCCCAGCGCGCCACCGCCATGCCGGCGAAGGGCATGCAGATGATCCCGCCGCTGCCGCCGGCCAGCAGCATCATCCCCAGAGTGCCGTCATCGAGATGGAAGCGGAGTTTTGTATAGGGCACGGTCACAGCCCAGACCGAGAGCCCGACCCCGGCCATGCCGAACACCAGGCGCATGGCCCGCAATTTCGCGGTCAGTTCCGCCTGCTGCATCATGGGTGGGTCTCGAGTGATCCGGCGCCTCGCCCTATCTCGGCTGGCGCCGGGCGGTCAAGGCCGAGGCAAAAGAACGGCGCCGCAAGCGGCGCCGTTCACTTCGCGATCCGATCGACGGAGGGCTTTTTAGAGAAGGCGGCACCTAAACTCGTCGATGGCCGGCCACGGCGTGATAGATCACCAGCACGACAATCGCGCCGATCACCGCGACGAACAGGCTGTAGAGATTGAAGCCGGTGATCGGCACGGCGCCGAGCGCGCTGAAAATCGCGCCGCCGACAAGGGCGCCGACGACGCCGAGCACGATATCCATCAACGGCCCCCGCCCCGCATTATCGACGATGTTGCTGCCGATCCAACCGGCGATGAGTCCAAGGACGATCCACCCAATAATCGACATTTTTGCTACCTCCATAGCGCTGATGAAGGGAACATGGCGGCGGCGCGGGTACGAACAAGCGCCGGGAGAATCCTTAACGAAACCGCAATCCCTATTTTAGGCTACGCACGACGCTCGAGGCCGATTTCAGCCGCCGCGCTTCAAGGCCTTGCCAGATCACCAGCACCGGCATGGCGATGACGAAATCGCGCGCCCGGCGCATCAGCGACAGCGATAGCGCGATATCCGCCGGCACGCCGAATATGCCGCCCAGCGCGGTATAGGCGGCCTCCTGGACGCCGACCCGGCCGGGGATGAAGAAGGCCAGGGCCATAATCGCATGCAGCATCGCCTCGATGCAAATCGCATCCACATAGCTGAGATCCACGCCGAGCGCCCGAAAGCCGATAAAAGACGCGGTGGCGGTGCCGAACCAGCAGAGAAGGTGAAAGAACGCCGACCAGGCGAGTCGGTCGCGCTCGCCATACATCACGTTCAGCGTCTCCTGCAGCTTGGCGATGTTCGTCGCAGCACCCTCGCCGGCGGCGCCGGCGATCCTGGTGGCGAGGCTCCGGAACAGCTTGGCGCCGCTGCCGCGCTGCGCCAGGATCAGCCCAACGCCCAGGAGCACGGCGAGGCAGAGGCCAATGGCGACCGGCATCAGCAACCGGCTGCCGGGGGAGAGATGGGCGAGGATCGACAGGCCGATCCCGATGAACACCAGCTGGGCGAGAAATTCCGTGGTGATGTCGCCGAGGGTGGAGGCGGTGGCGTCGGTGACATTGACGCCGTGCAGCGTGATCACCCGCGCCCCCAGCACATAGCCGCCGACCTGGCTGAAGGGCAGGAACTCGCCGGTGGCGTCGCGCACCAGTCGTCCCCAGGTGCATAGCCAGAAGCTGCCGCGCATGCGGCTGCGCAGCAGCATGCGCCAGCACAGGCCGAGCCCCAGCGTGATGACCAGCTGGGAGACGATGTAGGAGATGAAGCCAGAGGCCCTCACCGACGTGAGCACATGCACCACGTCACCCACGCCGTAATAGATGACGAGAGCCGTCACCACGGCGATGCCGGCCAACGAGAAGATGGCCGGTAGCAATCGGAGTTTTTGTTTCAAGACTTCTTCTTCGGTCGGACAAACAGGCGGGCGATGCGCGCCAGGCGGGGCATGGTCGTCGGGCGCAACAAGCGCCGATCATAGCCGGCCATGCGCTTCTTGTCTTCCTCCAGGCAGATATCGATCAGCACGGCCGGGTCCATCTCGTCGCTCAGCGCCTTGGAGCCGTTCATGGTGAAATTGGCGTCGGCGCCTTCCAGCCCGTCGACGCTGCGGGCGATGCCGATCCGCTCCCAGATCAGGAACGCCCAGACCGCGAGGGTCTTCACCGCGAAATAGGGGCGGCGCCAGAGTGGCATGTTCGCCTTGTGCCACGCGACCCAGTTGGTGAAAAACAGGATGTGCCGGCCCTCTTCCTGCACCACCGGCTCGAACGTCTCGACCAGGTCGGTGGGGAAATAGCCGGAGCGGCGTGCCATTTCGAACAGCCCGTAAGCGAAGAAACTGTCGATGCATTCCGAATAGCCGGTGACCAGGAACCCCCATTCGGCGTCCTTCGGCAGCTGGTAAGTCTCCTCCGGCTGCATCGGGATGTCGTAGGCGGCGACCAGCCGGGAGAGCACGTCGCGGTGCCGCGATTCCTCGCCCGCCATATGCTGCAGCGCCTGGCGCAGCGCGGCGTTCGGCACGGTTTTGGCGTAATGCTCAATGCGCATCGAGGCCTTGATCTCGGTCTGCACCGCGATGTCCCAGATCGGCAGAGAGGTGATGCGCGACAGCGTCTCCGGGTCGAGTTTCGGCCAGTTCAGCACCGAAGGCTTATACGGGTTGTAGGTGGCCTTCAGCAGCTGGGTTAGCATCTTGAAATGCTCATCGGTGCCGACCTTGATTTTGCCGGGTACCGGATAATCCCAATTTCGCGCGTTATAGTCAGCAGTCGCGACAACTGACTCGCTCATATTTTGCCCTCAGGTTGCACCAAAAGCCGCAATGCGTTCTACAGCAGCACGGCCCGCGCCGTTATATGGCGCTGGTTAGGCGGCTTGTGAACCATGGGGTGAGGCTTGGGGCAGGGTGATCTGACACTGGTGACGGGGGCGACCGGGTTCGTCGGCGCCGCGGTGGCGCGCGCGCTGGCGGCTTCCGGGCATCGTCTGCGCCTCGCCGTCCGGCGCGGCAGCGATCGTCGCAATGTCAAAGATATTGCCGCCGAGTTGGTTGAACTCGACCTCGCCACGCCGGCCGGCTTCGCCCCGGCGCTCGCCGGCTGCCGTTATCTGTTCCATGTCGCGGCCGATTACCGGCTCTGGGTGCCGGACGAGGCGGCCATGCGCCGCGTGAACATCGACGGCACGCTCGCGCTGCTGCGCGCCGCCGCCGCCGCCGGGGTGGAACGCAGCATCTACACCAGTTCGGTCGCGGCCTTGGGCCTGACCGCCGATGGTAGCCCGGCGGACGAGACCACCGTGATCAAGCCCGCGCACCATGTCGGCGCCTATAAGCGATCGAAATACGACGCCGAGCAGGCGGTGCGGGCGCTGGCCGCTTCGGGGCAGAATATCGTGATCGTTAATCCGACCGCGCCGGTCGGCCCCGGCGACGTGAAGCCGACCCCGACCGGGCAGATGATCCTGGATGCGGCGCGGGGCAAAATGCCGGCTTATGTGGATACCGGCCTGAACGTGGCGCATGTGGACGATGTCGCCGCAGGGCATCTGCTGGCGCTTGAGAAAGGCGTGACGGGCGAGGCTTATATTCTCGGCTCGGAAAACCTCATGCTGCGTGAGTTGCTGACGCTCGTGGCCACCGCGGCCGGACGCAAGCGGCCTGGGCTGCGCCTGCCGATCACGCCCTTGATGCCGCTGGCCTGGGCGATGGAGCGCATTGCCAATGTCACCGGCAAGCCGCCGCTGATGACCCCCGACATCCTCGCCATGGCCCGCAAAAAGATGTTTTTCTCGTCCGCAAAAGCGCAACGCGAGCTAGGCTATGCGCCACGCCCGGCCGCTGACGCGGTGGCCGGGGCGCTCGCCTGGTTCCGCGCGGAGGGCTACCTGAAATGATCGCGACCCTCGCTCTGCTCATCTGGCTCTATCTGTTCTTCCTGCACGGGAATTTCTGGAAGTCTGAACCGGAATTGCCGCCGGCGCTGCCTGGCGCGCTGCCGGCAGTCGACATCGTCATCCCCGCCCGCGACGAGGCGGTGACCATCGGCCCCGTCATCGCCTCGCTGGTGAAGCAGGACTATGCCGGCCCGTTTCGGGTGATTCTGGTCGATGACAATTCCACCGACGGCACTGCGGCGCTGGCCGGGACGGACCCGAAACTCACCATCATCACGGGGGCGCCGAAGCCGCCGGGCTGGTCCGGTAAGCTGTGGGCGCTCTCACAGGGCGTGGCCGCCAGCCGCGCGGAGATCCTGTTCTTCGCCGATGCCGACATCACCCATGATCCCCGCCATCTCTCCTCGCTGGTCGCCCGCCTGCTTAACCCGCGGGTGGACATGGTCTCCGAGATGGTGAAGCTGAACTGCACGTCCTGGCCGGAGCGGTTCTTGATTCCGGCCTTCGTGTATTTCTTCCAGATGCTCTATCCTTTCGCCAAGGTGAACGACCCGCTGGCCGCGACGGCGGCGGGGGCGGGGGGCACGGTGCTGGTGCGTCGCGAGGCGCTGGCGCGCATCGGCGGCCTCGAGCGCATCAAAGGCGCGTTGATCGACGATGTGTCCCTGGCAACCGAGCTGAAGACATACGGGCCGATCTTTCTCGGCCATTCCGGACTTGCAACGTCGATCCGTCCCTATCCCCATGTGACCGATATCTGGAACATGATCACCCGCACTGCCTTCACCCAACTGCGCTATTCCGGGCTGATCCTGGCCGGCACGATCATTGGTCTGGCCCTGGTCTGGCTGGTCGCGCCTTATGAAATCCTGTTCGGCCATGGCTGGGGCTTCATCGCCGGGCTCATCGCCTACGTGCTGGCGGTGGTCAGCTACCTGCCCACCCTGGCCCGTTATCGCCAGCCAAAAATTCTGGCGCTCACGTTGCCGCTGATCGCGCTGTTCTACATGGCCGCCACGCTCGGCTCGGCCTGGAACTACTGGCGGGGCACGGGCGCGAAATGGAAGAGCCGTGACTATGGAGCGACGCCGTGACTGCCAATGACAATATCGCCAGCCCCGTACCGGCGGCGGCTGCGCCGAGTGTCGAAGCCTGGTCCGGCAAGGACCGCGGCGATGAGAATTTCCCGGTCGGCTCTTGGCTGATCCGCCAGGGGCTGCGCGAGCATGTGCACGCTTATTATGCCTTCGCCCGCAATGCCGATGACATTTCCGACAGTTCCACTCTGCCGCCGGAGCAGAAAATCGCCCGGCTGAACGCCATGGAAGAGGTTCTTCTGGGCGTGCGGGCGGAGGGCTCGCCAAGTGCCACGAAATTGCGCGACGCCCTGGCGCGCTCCGGCGTGGACGAAGTTCATGCGCGCGAATTGCTGGTGGCGTTCCGCCAAGATGCGCTCAAAAACCGCTACGCCAACTGGGCCGAACTGATGGACTATTGTCGCTACTCCGCCGCCCCGGTCGGGCGTTACGTGCTCGAGCTGCATGGGGAAGACCGCGCCACCTGGGGGCCTTCCGACGCGCTTTGCGCCTCATTGCAGGTGCTCAACCATATCCAGGACTGCGCCAAGGATTTGCGCGACCTGGACCGCTGCTACATTCCCCAGGACTGGCTCGGCGAAGCCGGGCTTTCCATCGACGATGTGGCGCGGCCGGAGACGGTGCCGGGCTTGCGCGCGGTGTTCGACCGGATGCTGGCCGCCACTGATGAGCTGAACCGCGCCGCCGCGGAGCTGCCGCGCCGGGTGAAAGCGCGCCGCCTCAGGGTCGAGACCGCGATCATCTGCGCCTTGGCCCGCCGCCTGACGGCGCGTTTGAAGGGGGGTGATCCGCTGGCCATGCGGGTGAAGCTGAGCAAGGCGGATTTCCTGGCCGCCACGGTCACCGGTCTGAGATTCGCCATATGACCCAGGAAGATATCGATGTCGTCACCGCCTTGGTGAAGCAGGCGGGCACGTCTTTTTATCACGGCATGCGGATTCTGCCGCCGGCGCGCCGGGATGCGATGTATGGCATCTACGCCTTCTGCCGCGTGGTGGACGACATCGCTGACGAGGAGGGGGATTTTGCCGCCAAGCGCGTCGCGCTGGATGAATGGCGGGGCAAGATCGCCGACCTGTTCCATGGCGGGGCCCAAGACGCCATCACCCGCGTGCTGCGTCATGCGGTGAAGACGTATGACCTGCGCCGCGAGGATTTTTTGGCCGTGATCGACGGCATGGAGATGGATGCGGGCGACCCGATCATCGCCCCGGACCTCGCCGAGCTGGATCTGTATTGCGACCGCGTCGCCTCGGCGGTCGGCCGGCTCTCGGTGCGGGTGTTTGGCGATGCCGGCCAAGCCGCGCAGGAGACCGCCTATGCGCTGGGGCGCGCTTTGCAGCTCACCAACATTCTGCGAGACGTGGGCGAGGATGCGGCGCGCGGGCGCATTTATCTGCCGCGCGAGTTTCTGGACGATGCCGGCATCACGCCGGTGCCGGAGACGCTGCTGGCAGCGCCCAAGCTGCCGCAGCTCTGCGCCCGGCTCGCGGATATGGCGGACGCCTATTTCGTCCAGGCCGAAGCGGCGATGGCGCGGTCCGACCACGCGGCCATGCGCCCCGCCGGCATGATGGCGGCAAGCTACAAACCGCTTCTGACAATCCTGCGGGCGCAGAATTTCAACTATCGCAACGGTCGCGTTTCCTTGCCGAAATGGCGCAAGCTCATGCTCGCGGCGCGGTTGCTGCTCGGCCGATGAGCGTCCATGTCATCGGCGCCGGCCTCGCGGGCCTGGCCGCGGCCTGCGCGCTGACCGACCGCGGGCATCATGTGGTGCTGTTCGAGGCGGCCAAGGCCGCCGGCGGCCGGGCCCGGTCCTATGAGGACCCGGTCCTCGGCTGCCGCATCGATAACGGCAATCATCTGCTCCTCTCCGGCAATATCGCGGCGCTCTCTTATCTGCACCGCATCGGCGCGGCGCGCTCGGTTACCGGTCCGGCGGAGCCGGTCTTTCCGTTCATCGATCTGAATTCCGGAAAGAGCTGGCGGCTGCGCCTCAATCAGGGGCGCTTCCCCTGGTGGATTTTCGCGCCCTCCCGCCGCGTGCCGGGCACCGGGCTGCGCCATTATGCGGCGCTGTTGCGGCTGCGCAGGGCGCAGCCTCAGGATCTGGTGGCGAAACTGGTTGGTGAGGGCCCGCTCTATCGCAACCTCCTGGAGCCGCTCGCCATCGCCGCGCTGAACACGATGCCGGGCATTGCCTCCGCCGCGCCGCTGCGGGCGGTGATGGCCGAGACCATCGAGCGCGGGGGCGCAGCGGCGCTGCCGCGCTACGCCCGCATCGGCCTGTCCGAGAGTTTCATCGACCCCGCGCTGGAGTGGCTGAAAGCCAAGGGGGCGGAGATCCGCCTCGGCGAGCGGGTCACGGCGCTCAACCCGGCTCAGGCGACGGTGTTGGCCGTGCCGCCCTGGATCGCCGCCAGCCTGATGCCGGGGCTCACCGTGCCGGACGAATATGAATCCATCTGCAACCTGCATTTCAAATACCGGCTGGGGCAGGAGGGATTTTGGGGGCTGATCGGCGGCACCGCGGAATGGGTGTTCGCGCGCCCGGAAATTCTCTCCGTCACGATCTCCGCCGCCAACCGCTATGCCGACATCGACAATGACGCGATGGCGGCGCGGGTCTGGGGCGAGCTGTGCCGTGCCTTCGGCCTGAAGGCGGCGCTGCCGCCGCACAGGGTGGTCTGGGAAAAGCGCGCCACGTTTGCCTGCACCCCGGCGCAGCTGGCCCGCCGCCCGGGGGCGCGGACGCAAAACCCCAACCTGGTGCTGGCCGGCGACTGGACCGATACGGGCCTGCCCGCCACCATCGAGGGGGCGATCCGCTCGGGCAACACCGCCGCCGCGGCGCTGCTCAACCCCGTTGGGTGAGAAAGTAAGTAAGGAAGCGGCCGCTTTTTGGGGCCTGTTGGGAATCATCGTGAATTGATGATGGCTGCGACGAGATGGATCATGGCGCTAAAGGCCTGATCCGTCTTGTCTGAGCGCATGGCGATGCGTTTGAACTCCTTGAGTTTGCAGAAGAAGTTTTCGATGAGA
>DATJHR010000138.1:0-19840 GCA_035493735.1 Acidocella sp. | reverse complement strand
GGTGAGCCAGCTGAACAGCTTGGTGACCGAGCTGGCGGCGTCGGCGAAGGAGCAATCCACCGGCCTTGGCGAGGTGAACGCGGCGGTGAACCAGATGGATCAGGTGACGCAGCAGAACGCGGCGATGGTCGAGCAGGCGACCGCGGCGAGCCACGGCCTGGAAGGCGAGGCCGCAGAGCTGGCGCGTCTCGTCGGCCAGTTCCGCATCGGCGAGAGCGCTTCTGGTCCGGTGCTCAAGCGCGCCGCGCCCAAGGCGTCGCCGCAGAAGCGCGTCGTGACCACGTCGGCACGCAAGGTCGCCATGCTGCCGCGCCAGGCAGAGTCTGCCGTGGGCACCGATGACTGGAGCGAGTTCTGATGCGCGACCAGAAGATCGTCAGCGTGTTGTCGATCCCCGCCGTCATGCCAAAGACACCAGCATCGAAGCGGCGCTCGAGGGCGTGTAGGCTTTTGCTCCTGCGGGCCCGTGGCTCTGAAACCGCACGGCCCCAGGACTCGAAACCGATCTTTTGAGACAAGATCATCTTCGGAGAAGCTCAAAAGATCGTGTTTCGTCATTCCTCACGCGCGACTTAACGTTTCCACATCACAGTTTCATGCCGAGGCGGTGGCATTCGTTTCCGGCCGTGGCCAACTCCCGCCTGTCACAAACGCAGAAGGGGAGAACGAAATGACATCACGCATCATGTTCGCGACCGCTTTAGGGCTTTCGCTGGTTTGCTCCGGCATGGCTTTGGCGCAGGGCGCGGGCTCGGCGGGGGGCGGCACGTCCTCGGGCGGTTCGACCGGCATGGGGACGAGCAGCGGTGCCACCGGAAACCTGAATAACGGCACCGGGGCGACGGGCGGCAGCACCGCCGGAAATGGCGGGGCGTACGGGTCCGGTAGCAGCCAGGGCATGGGCGCCGGGGGGCCGACGGGTCATCCGGGCGGCATGGGCGGCATGGGCGGCATGGGCGGCAACGGCATGAGCAATGGCACGGTCGGGTCCGGTCATACCGGCGGCTCGGTCAGCGGCTCGCCCTCTGGGTCATCAGGCGGCGGCGGGTCAGAATAGGTATTTTTGTTGACTGAGAAGCGCCGCTTTCCCAACGAAGGGTCGGGCCTTTTCGCCAGCGTACCGGGGCGACAAAGGCCTTACCCCCGCGGCTCGTTGCCGATTGTCGCCAGCGGGCTTGCCTTCATGTTCGTCGGCGCCACGCTGCCGACGCCCCTTTACCCGCTCTACCGGCAAGCGTTCGGATTCGGCGGCGTGACGCTGACGCTGATCTACGCCGTTTATGTGCTTGGCAATCTCGCCGCCCTGTCCATTTTCGGGCGACTGTCGGATCAGGTGGGCCGGCGGCGCGTGATCCTTCCGGCGATTGCCGTAAGCGTCGTGAGCGCCCTTATGTTCGTTTTTGCCCGGAGTTCCGGGGGGCTGTTCGCGGCGCGCGCCCTGAGCGGGTTCGCAACCGGACTGGCCTCCGGTGTCGCGACAGCCTGGATCTCGGAGTTGCAGCCGCAAAAGGATAAAGGGGCAGGGGCTGTTATGGCATCGGCGGCCAATTTCATTGGTCTTGCCATAGGTCCGCTTATGGCCGGCGTGCTCGCCCGGTTCGCGCCCTGGCCCCTGAGGCTTTCGTTCCTGGCGTATATATTGATGCTGTTCGCTGTTGGGATTGCCATCTGCCGCGTGCCTGAGAGGGTCCCAAGTCCGATACAAAGCGGGAAGGAGTTGTCGATTCGCCCTCGCTTCGGCGTGCCGCGCGCGCTGCTCATCCACTTCGTGCCTCCCGCCGTGACCGCCTTCGTGACGTTCGCGTTGATGGGGTTCTATTCGGCGCTCATCCCGAGCGTGCTGGCCGAGCATCTTCATCAGAAGAGCCCGCTCGTCGCGGGCCTGATCGCATTTGGATTGTTCACGGTGGCCGCACTGACCACCATGCTCGCCCGAAACGTCGAGAGCCGCGCCGCGATGCTCAGCGCCCTTTCGTTGTTTCCGCCATGTCTTGGGCTTCTGGTCTACGCGGACCTGTCACAAAGCATGCTGGTCTTGTTAGCTGCTGCGGCGGCTGGCGGCATCGCCGCTTCCCTGGGCTATCGCGGGAGCCTCCAGGTGGTGAACGGAATCGCGCCCTCTGACAAGCGTGGCGAAATGGTCTCGAGCTACTTCCTTTTCGCTTTCGCGGGCAATTCCTTGCCGGTGATTGGCGTCGGGTTGCTTTCGGCAAGAGCCAGCCCTGGCGCTGCACAAATCGTATTCGCGGTGGTGATCGCCGTGCTTGCCGCCGTCGGATTGATGGTCGGACGCCGATACGACCCGCGCGTGCCGCAAGCGGCATCGAGATAAGGCGTGGGCGGGAGAGCCGGGCGAACGGCTCTCCGCGGCTAAGCCGTTGCCTCCGTTCCGGTCAGGCGGAAGCGGCGGCGCTGTCGTACGCCCGGTGCGCCAAATCCGTCACCAGCATGCAGCCCGGCGCGTGCGCCAGGAAGAAGGGGAGACGTGCGTGCTGCAGAGCCGCTTGGCTCGTCACGCCGCAGGCCCAGAACAGCGGCACCTCATCCGGTTCGACCGGCACCGCGTCGCCATAATCAGGAAGCGAAAGATCGTTGATGCCGATCGCGGCAGGATCGCCCGCATGCACCGGCGCGCCGTGCATTTGGACAAAACGGCCGGAAATGTCTGCCGCGCGCGTCGCGTTGCCGGTCGAGAACGGCCGCATCGAGACCACGAGCGGCCCGCCGAACGGCCCGACCGGTTTGGTTTGGATAGAGGTGCGATACATCGCCACGTTGCGTCCGAGGCGGACATGGCGCAGCTCCAGCCCTTCCTCCATCAGCGCGTGCTCGAAGGTGAAGGAGCAGCCGATGGCGAATGTGACCAGATCGTCACGCCATAGGCTCGCCACATCGGTCGGCTCGTCGGTGAACACGCCGTCGCGGTAGACACGGTAACGCGGCAGATCGTGACGGATGTCGATGTCCTGGCCGAGCGCGGGCAAGGACGGATCGCCCGCCTCGCTCATCGCCAGCACGGGGCAGGCCTGGGCGTTCAGCGCACAGAACTCGGCAAACAGTTTGGCCTGTTCGGCCGGCAGGATGGCGATGTTGGCTTGCACGAAGCCAGGTGCGGCGCCGCTGGTTGGGCCATTATATTGGCCGGCGCGCGCGGCGAGGCGCACCGTGGCGGCGGCAGTCTGACTCAGTCCTTCAGGCATTGTCCAACCCTTGTCGTTTGATGGTGGAATTCAGGCACAGCCATGGCGCCGTGCATGGCAGTCCTTGCGGCGCCAGACTACACGGATCGTCCGATGCTGCAACTTGCACCTCAGAGTTGTGGACCGGAGCGCCGGCAGCGTTCTGCATCCGGCGTTCCCACATGCGCGTAGATGATCCGGGCCCTCTCATGTGCTACAATTTTGCTTGATCGCGGAGGACATCATGAAGGGGCTTGACGAGCGCGAGAAGCGTTTCGAGGCCGAGTTCATGCACAAGCAGGAACTGGCCTTTCGGATCACCGCCCGCCGCAACCGCTTATTTGGTTTGTGGGCGGCGGCCCAGCTGGGCCTCGCCCCCGGTGAAGCGGCCGAGACTTACGCCACGAGCGTCATCATCGCGGCTTTCAAGGCACCGGGCGACGAGGATGTCATCGCCAAGGTTCGCGCCGACCTGGCCGGGAAGGGGCTCTCCCTCTCCGACGTGGCGTTGCGCGCCGAACTCGCGCGCGCCGAGGCCGAAGCGCGCCGCCAGCTGCTGGAATCCTGAACCGACGTGTCGGACAAAGGAAGCGGCCGCTTTTTGAAAAAAGTGGCGCAAAAACTTTTGTTGGCCTGGGCCAGTGGCGTTGGAGCCAGCACGGCCCCGAGTAAAAAAGTTTTTTTGCTTCTTTTTGTTCACAAAAAGAAGCCTTCCCCTTGCCTTGCCTGATTTGATGTAAAGACATCATGCTCTAAGCTGCGTTCATGGCGCCCCTCCCTGAACTGCAGGATTTCGTCGCCCGCCATCGGCGGCTCTTCGTCCTGACCGGCGCGGGCTGCAGCACGAATTCGGGCATACCGGACTATCGCGATGCCAATGGCCATTGGAAGCGCGTACAGCCGATGAGCTACCAGGCTTTCATGGGCGCTCAGGCGGCGCGCCAACGTTATTGGGCGCGCAGCATGGTCGGGTGGCGGCGCTTCGTCCGCGCGCAGCCCAACGGCGCCCATCGCGCGCTCGCTTGTTTGGAGGCGATGGCGCGGTGCGAGATCCTGCTGACCCAGAATGTTGACCGGCTTCATCAGGCTGCCGGCAGCACCCGGGTGATCGACCTTCACGGCAGGCTCGATCTTGTCCGCTGCATGGGGTGCGGGCGGCGGCTGCCGCGTGGCGAATTTCAGGATGAACTCGTCCGGCTCAATCGGTCATGGGTTGGCCAGGATGCGGCGGATGCGCCGGACGGTGACGCCGATCTGCAGACGGCCGAGTTCTCGTCGTTCGTCGTCCCGAATTGCCGACATTGCGGCGAGGTGCTCAAGCCGGACGTCGTGTTTTTCGGCGAGAACGTGCCCCGCGAACGGGTCGACACCGCGACACGGCACCTCGTGCAGGCCGACGCCATGCTGATTGTGGGCTCTTCCCTCATGGTTCATTCCGGCTTCCGCTTTGTCCAGGCGGCCGCGCGCGCCGGAAAGCCGATTGCCGCCGTCAATCTCGGGCGCACGCGTGCCGACGAATGGCTCTCATTCAAAGTGGCGCAACCGTGCGAAGAGGCGCTGGCCTTCCTGAGCAAAGGGGAAGGGCCGCTTTTTGAAAAAAGCGGCGCAAAAACTTCTGCGAAACTGGGCCTGGGGCGCTGAAATGGCACGGGCCGCACCACACACACCCCTGCGATGAGAGCGCCAAATGAGCCAGACACTGCCCGGTCCGGACGGCAAGCCACGCTGCCGTTGGTGCGTCGTAGCGCCGGACTATCTGCATTACCATGATCGCGAATGGGGTTTTCCGGTGGATGACGACCGGAGGCTGTTTGAAAAGCTGTGCCTGGAAGGTTTTCAGGCGGGCTTGAGCTGGCGCACGATCCTGGCCAAGCGCGAGAATTTCCGCGCGGCGTTCAAGGGGTTCGACCCCGAAGCGGTGGCGGGTTTCGACGCCGCGGATGCCGAGCGCCTGCTGCAAAACAGCGGCATCGTGCGCCACCGCGGCAAGATTGAGGCGGCGATCAACAACGCGCGGCGGGCGCGGGAATTGGTGGCTGAGGCAGGCTCGCTGGCCAGCTTCGTCTGGAGCTTCGAGCCGCCCGCCGGAGTGAAGGTGAAACCGCAGCCGCTCTCCGTACCCCCTGCCGCCATCGCCCTCTCCAAGGCGCTGAAAAAACGTGGCTGGGCATTTGTCGGTCCCACCACCGTGTACGCCTTCATGCAGGCCATGGGGCTGGTCAACGACCATGCAGAAGGTTGCGCGATCCGCGAAGAGGTGGAGCGCGCAAGGGCCGCGTTCCGCCGGCCGGCGAGGCTGGGGCGTGGTGCCAAAACTGACGCATAACTGCCATCTCGTGCGATCAGCATCATTTATCAAGCAATTGATGTTACTGGGGGCGCCGCGTTGAACGTTACTTACAGTTGCGGCCAGCGTCGTGAGTAGACCGAGATAGACCAGATCGACAAAGAGAGACTTTGATGCACAAACGAGATGCAGCCCGCACATTCGCCGCGGCGGCCTTCATGCTGCTTGCCCCCGCCGCCGTAGCGCAGACGACCCTGGCGCCACGCGATGTGCCCGCGAAGACCATTCCTGTCCCCAGCGACGTCAGCCCTCAACTACAGGCCGTTATTGCACATCCTCTGCGCAGCGGATGGAACACGCCGCCGACGACCCCCCAGGGCTGGCAAGCCTTGGCGAACTCCGAGGCCGCCGCTGCCCCGGCCGTGGTCGAGCCGATGGCGAAGCGGCTGCACGTGAAGATCACGCAGGGTACGATCGACGGCGTGCACGTCTATCGCGTCACGCCGGAAACCATCCCGGCGCGCGACGCCAAGCGCCTGCTGATCCACGTCCATGGCGGCTGCTACGTGCTGAACCCCGGCGAGGCGGCACTGCCCGAGGCGGTGCTGATGGCCGGCTTCAGCCACATTCCCGTCATTTCCGTCGACTACCGGATGCCCCCCACCGCCTACTTCCCGGCCGCGCTCGATGACGCGATGACGGTCTACAAGGCCGCCCTGAAGATGGAGAAGCCGCAGGATATCGGCGTGTTCGGCAGCTCCGCCGGTGGCGCGCTCACATTGGAAATGATGCTGCGGGCAAAGCAGGAGCACCTGCCGCTGCCGGGCGCTCTGGCGGTCGGCACGCCAATGGCGGATGATGTGGATTGGGGCGATTCCTCCCGGACCAATGCCCAGGTCGACAACGTGCTGGTGTCGCCGACCGGCTTCTGTGAATCTGCGGCCCTGTTCTACGCGCACGGGCATGACATGGCCGACCCGATGATCTCGCCGCTCAATGGCGATTTCCACGGCTTGCCGCCGACGATCCTGACCACCGGCACGCGTGACCTGCTGCTGAGCAACACGGTTCGCACCCATCAGAAGCTGCTTCAGTCCGGGGTGCAGGCGGACCTGTTGGTGTTCGAGGGCATGTCCCACTTCCAGTTCACCCTCAGTGACCTCATTCCTGAGGATCGGCAGGCCTTCACGGAAATCAGTGCGTTCCTGAACCGGCATCTGGGGCATTGACGTTGCGCACAGAACCCAGCCCTCAGGGCTGGGTTCTGTGCATTCGGCGGCCAAGGCAAAGGAAGGCTTCTTTTTGTGAACAAAAAGAAGCAAAAAAACTTTATTGACTTTGAGCCGTGGGCGTTGTCCGCTACACAGACTCAGGCCCAGCATAGTAAAAGTTTTTGCGCCGCTTTTTTCAAAAAGCGGCCACTTTCCTTGCTCAGACGGCGTCGTGGAAGATCACACCTACGGTGTGCCGCTTGCCGGAATAGATCTTGCTGACGCCGTGGCTCAATTTCACCTGGTAATCGCCCCGCACTCCCTTCATCGGGCGGCTGTTGACTGCGAAGATCGCGGCGTCACCCTTCCTGAGCGGTAGAACCATCCCGCGGGTTTGCATCCTGGGGCGCTGCTCGGTCATCACGAACTCGCCGCCCACGAAATCCTCTCCTGGCTGATCCAGCAGGATGGCGATTTGTAGCGGAAAGACATGCTCGCCATAGAGGTCGCGATGGAGGCAGTTGTAATCCTCTGGCCCGTACGCCAGGAGCAGCGGCGTCGGACGGGTTTGACCCGCTTGGTGACAGCGCGCGAGGAACGAGGCGTGGTCGTGCGGGAAGCGCGCCTCCTTGCCCATGCGCTCGTGCCATTGATTGGCGATCGGGGCGAGGTGGGGATAGGTTGCGGTGCGCAGCGCCTGAATCAGAGGTGGCAGCGGATAGCTGAAATATTTGTACTCACCGCGACCGAAGCCATGCCGCGCCATGATGATGTGACTGCGGAAGCCTTGCTCCTGAGGGTAAAGGCGCGCGATGGCGTCCGCCTCGGCCTCTGTCAGGAGTTCGGGCACCACGGCCCAGCCCTGGGCATCGAGATTGGCATGGACCTGGGGCCAGTCCACGCCGTCTAGCCGAGCCTGGATCGCGGTTGCTGGACTGGTGGCGTCCTCGGTCTTTGTCCTGCGCGGGCTGGTCGCCATCACGCCACTCCTTCCCTATTGATCAGGCGCCGCTTGCGCTGCGTGCCAGACCGCCAGTATTTCGGCACTCCGCCGCTTGCTTTCAAATCGGTTCTTTAAGGTCGTCCGCGCCGAGGCAAGCCAAGGAAAGGCTTCTTTTTGTGAACAAAAAGAAGCAAAAAAACTTTATTGATGCTGGGCCATGGGCGTTGGCGTGGCAAAGGCTATGGCCCAGCATTGCCAAAAGTTTTTGCGCCGCTTTTTTCAAAAAGCGGCTGCTTTCCTATTTCTGAGAAGCCTCGCCGCGATCGAGCCGCCGGATTTGAGAGCAAGGGCCGGAGTGCGAGGCTCAGGCGGTGGTGGCACAATGCATGAAGTTTACTATCTGGAAGAGGCACGGATATGACGTCGACGCTCTCGAAACTTCGGAAATCGGTGCCGCCATCGGTCGCGGACGATCCGCGTTGGGCGCGGATCGTCGCCCGCGACAAGACGGCGGACGGCCAGTTCTGGTATTCAGTGCTCACCACCGGTGTCTATTGCCGACCGTCATGTCCGTCCCGCCACGCCAATCCTGAGAATGTTCAACTCCACGACAGCTTGGAAAGTGCGAAAGCGACGGGCTTTCGGCCTTGCAAACGGTGCCATCCCGATGGCCGGTCGATTGACGGCGAGAATGCGGCACTGGTCGCGAAGGTCTGCCGAATCATCGAGGACAGTGAAGAGGAGCTGTCGCTGGAGGAATTGGCAGACGCGATCGGGCGCAGCCCGGGTTATTTCCATCGCATGTTCAAGGCCGCCACCGGCGTCACCCCGAAAGGCTATGCCGCCGCCCACCGTGCGGCCAAGGTTCGGCACGGGCTCGCCTCCGGCAGCACCATTACGGAAGCGATCTACGACGCGGGCTTCAATTCGAGCGGGCGCTTTTACGAAAAGTCGACTCATATGCTCGGTATGACTCCCTCTCGGTACCGGGCAGGTGGTGTCAACGAGGAGATCAGGTTTGCGGTCGGCCAGACGTCTTTGGGCGCCATTTTGGTCGCGTCGACAAAGAAAGGCGTCGCCGCGATCCTTCTTGGCGATGATCCGGACGAACTCGTACGCAATCTTCAAGATCGCTTCCCGAAGGCACATTTCCTCGGTGCCGACCGTGATTATGAGATCTTGGTCGCGCAAGTCGTCGGTCTCGTCGAGACACCGCGGATCGGCTTGAAGCTTCCTCTTGATGTCCGCGGCACTGTCTTCCAGGAACGCGTATGGAAGGCGCTCCAGGACGTGCCGGCCGGGGAGACGGTGTCTTATGCCGAAATCGCGCGGCGTATTGGCGCGCCGAAGGCTGTTCGTGCGGTGGCAGGCGCGTGTGCGGCAAACAAACTCGCCGTCGCTATTCCCTGTCATCGTGTGGTCCGCAACAATGGCTCACTCTCTGGCTATGCCTGGGGTGTTGACCGCAAGCGCGCTTTGATCGATCGCGAAGCTTCAGCAAACGCGCGATCCACGATCGCGGGTGCAGAGTGACATGATGGGTTGCGTTTGAGAAAAACGGCCTGTCCGGCTTCAGATCCCGAGATATTCGCCGAGAGCGGTGTGGTCATGCAGGTTTTCCGGCATGATCTGGGCAACGATCCGGCCCTTTTGCATAACGAGCGCCCGGTTTGCCACGGCGGCGATGAACTGCAGGTCCTGCTCCACCACCAGCACCGTCAGCGCCAACGACTTCGCCAGCACGCCGAGCCGTTCCTCGATCTGCTCGACGATGGAAGGCTGGATGCCCTCGGTTGGCTCATCGAGCAGCAGCACGCGCGGCCGCCCCGCGAGGCAACGAGCCAGCGCCAGGATCTGTTGCTCACCGCCAGAGAGCGCGCGCCCCGGTCGCGGGAGCAGCCGCCGCAACAGGGGGAAGTGGTCGAGCATTTGTTCCACGTTGCTCTCGTTGCCGGTGGCGATGGCACCCATGCGCAGGTTCTCGCGCACGGTCAGGTCAGGGTAGATTTCCCGCCCCTGCGGTACGTAGCCGATCCCGCGTTTGGCACGCTGGTGCATCGACAGGCGCGTTATGTCCTCTCCGCCGAGCCGGATGTGCCCGGCCGTTGCGTGCAATTCGCCTACAAGCGTGCGGAGCAGCGTTGTTTTGCCCATGCCATTGCGGCCAAGCACGGCGACGATCTCGCCCGCTTCCACGTCGAGCGAGACGTCGTTGACGATGCGGATGGGGCCGTAACCGGACGAGAGACCAGCGATTTCAAGCACGGTAAGACCTTCCCAGATAGACCTCGCGGACGGCCGGATTGGCTTGGATCTCCTCCATCGGGCCTTCGGCCAGAATGCGCCCCTGGTGGAAGACCGTCACCAGCTCAGCAATCTGGCGGATGAACTGCATGTCGTGCTCGACGACGATGATGGCCGACCTGGCGGCGGCCTGGCGGATGAGGTCTGCGGTCCGGTCGGTCTCTTCGGCGTTCATGCCCGTGGTTGGTTCGTCCAGCAGGATCAGCTTGGGTTCGAGGGCCATGACCATGCCGAACTCGATCCATTGCCGCTGACCGTGCGAAAGCTTGCCGACGCGGGCTGTGGCAATTTCCGTCAGCCCGAACTGCTCGATCACGGTTGCGGTCATGCTGCGGGCGAGACGAGGGCCGTGCCGAAAGCGGGCGGAAAGCCAGATATTCTCGTGCGCGCTCAGATTGTCATAGAGGTCAGGCGTCTGATTCTTGATGCCGATTCCGAGCCGGCTGACCCGGTGCGGCGGCAGGCCGGTGATGTCATGTCCCTCGAACAGAATCCTGCCCGCGCTCGGCTTCATCTGCGCGGTCAACATGCGGAAGAAGGTACTCTTTCCAGCGCCGTTCGGCCCGATGAGGCAGCGCAGCTCACCCGGCCGCAGCGTGAAATCGACGCCGGCGACGGCATCGATGGCGCCGAACCGCCTGAAAAGGCCCACCGTCTCCAGGATGGGCGGGCCGATCGACGCGCCGGGCTTATGACCGGGCACGGTGACGACCGGTCGCGACACGCGAAGCCCATTCGATCAGGGTTGGCACCAGCCCGCGCGGGAATAGCAGCACCATCGCGACCAGCACGAGGCCCATGGCAAATGTGGTGTATCGGGCGCCCGCCTGGCCCAGGTTCGTGGTCAGATACTCGAGGAAAATTGCGCCGACGGGGGCGCCGTACAGCGTGCCGCGGCCGCCGACCAGCACCCAGATCACCACACGGGCCGATTGCGGCAGGCTGAACACGTCCGGACTGACGAAATTGCCCCAGCTCGCGAACAATCCGCCGGCGAGCCCGGCCAGCGCCCCGGACAGCGCGAATGCGGCGAGCTTGCGCCAGCGTGTGTCGTAGCCGGTCAGTTCGACACGGCGCTCGTTCTCCCGCATCGCGACCAGCGTACGGCCGAAATGCGAGACCGCCATCACGCGACACAGCGTCAGCGCGCCGACCAACGCCCAACCGCAGACACGGAAGAACGGTTCCGGATCCAGTGGATTGCCCGCGCGGCCGGGCAAGCCGAAGCCGAGCGACGGGATGTTGGTCATGCCGTTGTAGCCGCCGATCAGCGCCTTGCCGATGGCGTACTCAGGGCCGGCGGTATGGCCGGTCACCTGGTAGAGGATCAATGTCACCGTGAGGGTGATAACGGCGAAATAGACCGAGCCAACGCGGCCGTAGAACGTTACGTACCCAACGACAGCGGCGAGCAGCACGGCCGCGGAGATGCCGGCCAACAACGCGCCGATCGGAAAAGCGCTGTTGATGGCGAGAACGCCGTAGGCATAGGCGCCCACCCCGAACAAGGCCGATTGGCCGAACGACATCAGGCCGCCCAACCCCCAGACCAGATCGAGGCTGAGCGCGAGGAGGCCGAAGATCAGGACGACGGACAGCTGCACCGTGTCGAACAAATCCAGCACCGATGGCAGCGCCGCCACCACAGCCGCAAGAGAGGCCAGCAGGGCCCATTCCAGAAGAGTGATCCGATCTGCGGCAAACACGATCTCCCCTTTCGTTATCGCAGCCCCGAAATGCCTTCGGGAAGAACCCGAATGACCACGATGGCGACTGCCAGCAGCGCCACCTCGCCAAAGATCGGCGAGGAGAGAAACGATATCACGGTCTCGACCGTGCCCAGCAGGCTGCTGGCGCAGGCCGTGCCAAGAAAAATCAACGGCCCCCCGACGATGACGGTGATGAAGATTTTTGCAATGAAGGTGAGGCCCAGCGTGGGCACCACCCCCGTCATTGGCGCCATCACCGCGCCAGCCAGCCCCGCGAGCGCCGCGCCGAACCCGAACGTTCCCATATAGACCAGCGATGGGTCGACCCCCGCGGCGGCCACCATCCGCGGCTTCTGCATGGTGGCCCTTGCGAGGAGCCCAAATTTGGTGTGGCGGAACAGCAGATATGTGCCCCCGAACGCGCCCAACGCGACAGCGATGACGAACAGCTGGTAAAGCGACATTGAGTAACGTCCGAGGCTCACGAAGCCGAGTGGCGTCGCAATGCCTTGGGTTGTTGGGCCAAGCACGAGATTGATCGCGCCGATAATGACCAGCGAGAGGCCCCAAGTGGCCAGCATGGTGTCAAGGATGCGGCCGTAGAGAAAGCGGATCACGCACCGTTCCAAAAGCAGGCCGACCATCCCGACCAGCACTGGCGCGATCGCCATGGCTGGCCACAAGCCGATCCCGGCCTTGGTGGCGATCACCACCGTGTAGGCGCCGAGCGTGAGGAACTCGCCCTGCGCCAAGTTGATCACGCGCATCATGCCGAAGATCACGGCGAGCCCGAGCGACAGCAGAATAAGGCTGGCAATGCCGAAGGCGATGCTGACGAGGGTGACGATGAACGCATCCACGGCGGCCGATCCCTTCAACTGGGGGTGAATTGCATGTGGCTATCCGGGTTCTTGAGAAGGTTGCACACCGCCATGGTCTCAGAGGGGGGCACCTTCGACCAACTTTTGATGATGTCGAAGCCGTGCTTTTCGTTCACTTTGGCCAGGTGCATGTTGTGGACCACGTGGTGCGTTTGCGGATCGAGGCTGATCATGCCTTCAGGAGCTTCAAATGTGATGCCGCTCTCCAGCGCGGCGATGACCTTCCTGGTCTCGAGTGAGCCGGCTTTGTTGACGCCCGTGGCCCACAAATGCCAGCAGTTCCAGATGCTATCGGCTGAATCTGTGATGTAGGTGTAGTCGGCACCGAACCGTTTGTGCCAGGCGGCGACCCACGCTTTGTTCACCGGCGTGTCGATCTCCTGGAAGTATGGATAGATGACGGTGATCCCTTCGGCCTCCTCCGGGGCAAGCACAACGTGTTCGTTGCCCAGGCCGAAAGTCGCCGATACGACGGCTATTTTTCCCTTGAGGCCGGCTGCCGCGAACTGGCGGTAAAAGGCGATGTGGTTGCCGCCGACCAACAGCGACATCACCACAGCCGGCCCCTTCTGCTCGACACGCTGGATGACTGAATCGAAATCGACGACGTCCAGCGGGATGAACTCTTCGCCGACCAGTCCGCCGCCGGCCTGCGTCAGGTACTTCCTCACCCAGGCCGCTGAGCTATGGCCGTAATTGTAGTCGGCGGCCAGAGTGTAGAAGGTCTTTCCATAGGTTCCGATTGACCATGGGACCAGGAGGCTGAGCTGCTGCGCCGGAGTGGCGCCGGTACAAAATACGTACTTGTCGCAAACCCCGCCCTCGTACTGCTCGGGGTAGAAAAACACCTCCTTGTACTTGTCCACCACCGGCCGCGTCGCTTCCCGCGATGCGCTGGTGATGCCGCCGGTCAGCACGGCCACGCGATTCCTCAGAATGACCTGGAGCGCGTACTGTGCGTAGACGTCGTTATCCGACTGCGTGTCGAGCTGGATGAGCTGCAGCTTTTTGCCGAGCACGCCGCCGCTGCTATTGATGTTGTCGACGGCAAACGCGGCCGCGTCGATCATCGGACGCCCGTAGATGTTGATGGGCCCCGTGGCATCGAGAACGCTCGCGACCGGGATCCCGTTGTCCCCGCGTGTCTGGCTCCAGATCGATATCCCGGCCGTCATGCCGGCACCGACCGCGGTCAAGCCCTTCAGGGCATCACGTCTGGTTAGCATCGCTGCCATTCCGCAACGTAAACTGAAAGACCGCACCGCGCGGTACATTTGTTTCTGCCCATAACCGTCCCCCATGCGCGCTGATGATCGAGCGGCAGATCGACAGGCCCATGCCCAGCCCGGCGGACTTGGTGGTGTAGAAAGGCTCGAAGAGATGCTCGAGCGTGCTGGGGGCGAGGCCGGGCCCGGAATCGCGCACGGTGACCTGCACGCCGTCCACGCCCGCGGGCGCGCTGCCGACGAACAGGACGCGGGTGCCGTCACGCGTTTCGCTCATCGCTTCGATGGCATTGACGATCAGGTTGAGGACCACCTGCTGCACTTGCACGCGATCGCCTTGGATAGGGGGCAACCCCTCCGGCAGCTGCGTTCGCAAGGTGATGCCTTGCTTCGCGACTTCGCTGCGCGTGAGGGAGATGATCTCCCGGATCGCGTCATTGATGGCCAAGCCCTCCGCGCGAGGCGGCGCCTTTTTGATAAGGGCGCGAATGCGATGGACAATGCTGCCAGCGCGATTGCCGTCTTGAACGATCCGGTCGAGCGCCCGCCCCAGCGCCTTAAGATCCGGCGGTTGGGCGCGCAGCCAGCGCAGGGCGGCCTCGGCATTGGTCACGGCTGCGGCGATCGGCTGGTTGATCTCATGGGCGATGGACGCGGTTAATTGCCCCATTGTGGCCACGCGGTTCGCGTGTGCCAGCTCCATCTGTATCTCGCGATATTGCCGCTCGCTCTCTTGGGCTTTGGCTTCCACCCGCTTGCGCTCAGTCAAATCCAGCACGAAGGCGACACCCTCGTTGCCCCCTTCCTCGAACATCGCCGCGCCGATCAGCACGGGCACGCGGCTGCCGTCCTTGTGGAAGTATTCTTTCTCGAACGGCCGCAAGCTACTCGTCCTCTTGAGCTCGGGCACCCACCTTTCGACGTCGCGGTCGAGCCATTCCGCCG
This sequence comes from Acidocella sp., assembly GCA_035493735.1. GTDB lineage: Bacteria > Pseudomonadota > Alphaproteobacteria > Acetobacterales > Acetobacteraceae > Acidocella. The sequence goes on along the minus strand of DATJHR010000138.1, from coordinate 5,155 downwards.
GCGTCAGGTTGGTCCAACGGAGGCGACCGGCGGCGAGATCCGGTCGGTCATAGCCCACGATTTGGAGAAAGGCGTCATTGGCCTCGAGGATCCGGCCGTCGAGCGCAAAAATGAAAATTCCGAAGATGTTGGCGTCGACCAGGCGGCGGATCTTTGCCTCGCGCTGCTCAAGATCACGATACAGACGGGTATTATCCAGTGAGACCGCGGCCTGCGAGGCGAGTAGCTTCAGCACCGCGATCCGGGCGGGCGCGAAGACGCGGGGGGCCAGGTTGTTTTCCAGGTAGAGCACGCCGATGAGCTTGGCCTGGTTCAGCAACGGCAGGCAGAGAATGGAGCGGGCGTCATGCTGACGGATGTACGGATCGGCCGAAAATTCGTTCTCGGCGGCGGCATCATCGAGGATCACGCCCTCGCGCGTGCGCAGGACATAATGGAGAACCGACTCCGGTAGCGCGGCGCCGGCCACAGCCTCGTCATGCCGACGCACGACCACCGTGTCGCCGCTGGTCGTGGCTTCCGCGACGATCCGTTGCGCCTCGTTGTGTGGCAGGATCAACAGGCCGCGTTCCGCCCCCGTTTGCTCGATCGCGGTGCGCATGAGCGTGTCGAGCTGCTTTTCCAGGACGATCTCGCCGGAGAAGGCCTGCGACATCTTCATCACGGTCGCGAGGTCCAGCTGCTCGACCGGGGCTCCAATCGTGGCGGCCGGACCCGGTGCGCGTTCGTCCTCCCTGAGGTGTGGATAGAGCTGATCGAGTTGCCGCACCTTGCCCTCGGCTCCCCAGCGCAGATAGCCGTAGCGGGCGTCCTGCAAATACACACGCGCAAACTTCTCAAAGCCACGGGCCGCGTAGAAGCGGGCCGCCAGTTCGTAGGCGAGCGCCTCATTGTGAATAAAGCCGTTGGCGCGGGCCGAGCGGATGGCGTGTTCGTAGAGGCGTTCGGCATCGAGCTCGCGGCCGTCGAGGCGCGCGATCTCGGCGCCAACCAGGGCGGAACGGTTTTCAAAATTCTCCGGGCAGTTCGTGGCCCAGAGCCGGAGGTCCCGGTGGAGGGCGGCCAACGCGTCAAGATGCTGTCGCTGATCGGCCGGCGCCACGTCGCAAAAGGCCGCGTGCGACAGCGCACTATAAAACTGATATTCGGCCTTTTCGAAGTAAGACGGAGAGGCCCATAAAAGTTGCTGCGCGCGCGACGAGGCCTCGAGGGCCGCCGCATAATCGCCGGCAAAGAAGCGTGCCTGCAGCTTGCGCACCCAGTACCAGCACTCGACAAAGGCCAGATCCGGGTTTTCTGAAAAGCGGCGCTCGATCCGGCGCTCATCGAACGGCTCATCGTCGAAGCACCCGAATTTGGGCGTCAGGCCGCGCAGCGTCCGGATCAATCCGAGCTGGGTCGCGATACAGTCAACGACAAATCCGAACCGGGCCTTCTGCGCAAAGGCGAGGCCATGCTCGGCTTCGCGTTGCACTTCGGCCAGCGGATCACCCGCCGCAAGCAGGTTCGTGGTCAGTTCGTTGCCGCAATAGGCGGCGTAAGTGAGGTCGCCGAGCTTGTTGGCCGCCTCGAACGCGCGGCGCACCAGGTCGCGGCCCGCCCGGACATGTCTCGTCCAAGGCAGAACGACGTTGCCAAAGTCCATATAGACCCGGGCCTGGAAACGGGTCAGTCCGCGTTCTTCGACCAAATCGTAGCCAAGCCGACCGAAGCGATACGCCTCCTGATAATCGCCGAAGCGGGGGCCGGCGACAATGCCAAGGAACGCATAGGCGGCGCACGACGCGTCACAGTTGCCATGTTCGAGGCTGAGATTGACCGCCCGGCACGTGACCAGGGCAAGCAGGTTCGCATCCGTATATAAAGCCGGCACGATGATCTTGGTCAAAACGTCCATGGTCGCCAGGGAGGCGGGGTCGCTCATCAAAGGCAGCTCGATCAGCGCCTCGATCGTGCGGCTCCCGAGCTGCGCCCAGATCCGCTGATATTCGCGTCGCGCTTCCTGTTCCGTCGGATGCGGCGACCAGTCGATGCTTAAGTGCCGGAGATAATCGAGACCGACGGCAATGGCACGGCTGCCCTGGTCGAGGGTGGTATATAAATCCACCCGCAGGCACGCGACCGTGGCGCGTTCCACGGTGGTTGCGGCGCGCGTTGAGAGCATGGCCAGGCGCTGCTCGGCCTCGGCTAACGCGCCGGTGAGGAATTCACATTCGGCCCGCTCCCGTTCAAGAGCAAAAATCAGCTCATGCTGACGCTCCCAGCAATCTTCCGCTAACAGTGCCGCACCGGCGACGAGACAGGTGAGCGCCGCGGCGTAGGCGGTTGAAGCCTTGGCACGCTGCCCGGCCATCAGGTTGAGCGCGGCCAGTTGCGCGCGCTCCTCCGGGGCGGTGATCAGCGCGGCGCCGCGGTTGAGCTGATTGACGATCTCGAAGATGGCCTCCTCGCGTTTTTCCGGCGGCGTGCCTGCCGCCAGCATCCGGCCGATCCGCAAATGGGCGGCGGCGCGCGACGCTGCCGGGATCAGCGAATACGCGGCTTCCTGGACCCGGTCGTGGACGAACTTGTAGACATCTTCCAGGCGCAGGATCAGCTCCTGGCGAACCGCCTCCCATAGATCCGCATCGACCGCTTGCTCCGAGGTGCCGCGGATCAGGCCCAGCGTGGCGATGTCGGCGACATTTCCGAGACATGCGAGAAGCTGCAACGCCGTCTGGGTTGCCGGGGGCAGGCGGGTCAATTTGCCGACCATCAGGTCCACGACATTGTCGGTGTACCCTTTGGCGTGAATGCGATCGAGATCCCAGCGCCAGCGCGCCGTGCCATGGTCGAAGCGCAGCAGGCCCTCGTCGTCGAGCGCGTGCAGGAATTGGATCGTGAAGAAGGGATTGCCGCCGGTTTTCTCGTGCACCAACTGCGCCAGCGGTGCGGCTTCCTGCCCTCCGCAGCGCAGCGCATCCGCGATCAGCCGCCGCACGTCGGCGCGCGCCAGCGGTGCCAGGGTGATCTCCTGCAAGCGAGCCCCTGCCTGGCGGAACGCATGAAGCTTCCGCAGCAGCGGATGGCCGACCATGACCTCGTTGTCGCGGTAGGCGCCGATCAGCAACAGGTGCCGGACCTCGTGCTGGGTCAGCACATCCTCCACCAGATCGAGCGTCGCTGGGTCGAGCCATTGCAAATCGTCAAGGAAGAGCGCCAGCGGATGCTCCGGCCGGGCAAAGACGCCGAGAAACCGCCGAAACACCAGCTGGAAACGGCGTTGTGCGTCCTGTGGCGCCAGTTCCGGGAGAGGCGGCGGTTCGCCGGTGATCAGCTTCAATTCGGGAACCAGATCGATCATCAGCTTGGCGTTCGGGCCCAGCGCCTCGCGCAGAGCGTCGCGCCAGCCGGCCAACCCGGCGTCGCTCAAGCCCAGCAGGGGGCGAATCAGGCCCTGAAATGCCTGCGCCAGCGTCGCATAGGGGATGTCGCGCTTGTACTGATCGAACTTGCCGGAGGCGAAGAGCCCGCGCGGTGGCACCAACGCCTTGTGCAGTTCATGGACCACGGCGGACTTGCCGATGCCGGCATAGCCCGAGACCAGAATCAACTCCGGTGAGCCGCTGGCAACGACGCGCTGGAAAGCGGCGAGCAAGGTTTCCACCTCGTGTGCGCGCCCGTATAGTTTCTCAGGGATCAGCAGCCGGTCTGGCGTGTCGTGCTCACAAAGTGGAAAGTCATCGATGCGGCCGTTGATTTCCCATTCGGCCAGGCAGCGCCGCAGATCGCATTCGACGCCGGCGGCGGTCTGGTAGCGCTCCTCTGCGGTCTTGGCGAGCAGCTTCATGATGATGTGTGAGACGGGTGCCAGGGGCTGCCCCAGCCGCTCGGCAGGCGGCAGCGGCTTTCTGGCGATGTGGCAGTGCACCCATTCCATGGGATCGGCGGCCGTGAAGGGCAGCGCACCGGTGAGCATCTGGTAGAGCACGACCCCGAGGGCGTAGAGGTCGCTGCGGGCATCGATCGACCGGTTCATGCGTCCGGTCTGTTCCGGGGCCATGTAGGCGAGCGTGCCGGCGATGAATTCGGGAGGGGAGGGCGCCTGCCGTTCGCGTGGCAGACGCGAGGCGAGGCCAAACCCGGTCAGCCGGACTTGTCCGTCGCGGCAGTCCACCAGCAGATGGGCGGGCGTGAGATCCTTATGCACCAGGCCGCATGCGTGCAGTTTACCAAGCGCCTGGGCGATGCCCGTGGCCAAAGGCAGGAACCTGTCCATCGCCATGGGGGCACCGAGCCGCCGCGCGAGGGGCTCGCCGCCCGGATCCTCAAGCATGAGCGTGCTGGCCCCGCCATGGCGCTCAAGCGCCATGGGCAGCACAGCCCATGCGCCATCCAATGCGTCCTTCAAGCCGAATTCATGGGCCAGGCGATCGAGGCAACGCGGGCTGGGATGTTCCGAGCTAGGCACCACGGCCAGGGCGGCGCGCCGCTCCCCATCATCGGTTTCATGCCACGCTCTGCAGAAGACGCACTCGCCCTCCTCCCACAAAACCTGGAGGCCGCCCTCTCGCTCTGCAAAGCTAGATAGTTGGCTCATTTGCCGAACCTCGCCGGCAAGTTGCTTGCCGGCACCGCGTGAGTGAACGAATGCCAGTCTACCATAGCCAGGCCCGGCAGACGATGGCCGGATCGTGATCCGTCAACCGAGGCGTCCCGATCGGCTGAGCGGGACGGAGCGACCGATAAGAAGAGACAAAGTTCTTTGCAATTCCATCAAAAATTGAAAGCCGGTCCTGTCTTCATGGATGGGCGAGCGGCGGCACCGATCGGTCGCGCCATTTCAAGGCTGCTCTATCCCCAACTCTGTGGACTTTCTCTGGTCGGAACGAATAGCGGCCCAGGCGGCAAGGGTTCAGGGTACCTACCAGAACGTCGGCGGCAACCTAGACCAAAGCACTAGAGGCCTCGTCCCGTCCGTCAATCTCGTTGCGATCGGCGTGGATGAGGGGCTCTCACATGTGAGCCATAATCTTCCTTCTGCGCAATGGCATTAAGCCGCTGCACGGTACTAGATGTGACCGTTGAAAGGATTTCAGCGTGTCAGCCATTTCTGCGATCTCAATTGTCGATGGCAATTTCTCGGTCCTGGAGGCAACGGCCGGGCTGGTTACCG
>DATJHR010000137.1:0-4117 GCA_035493735.1 Acidocella sp. | reverse complement strand
ACGATACGCGCCTGGCCGGATTGCAGGAGGCGATCGGCTTTTTTGGCCCGGAAGTCGAGGTCATCAGCTTTCCCGCCTGGGACTGCCTGCCCTATGACCGTGTCTCGCCCAATGGCGCCATCGTGGCGGAGCGCATCGCCGCGCTGAGCAGGTTGCAAGCTGAGCCGAAGCGCAAGCGCATCGTGCTCACCACGGTCAACGCCGCGCTGCAACGGGTGGCGCCGCGCGCTGCCCTGCAGGGGGCGGGGATGCGCCTGGCCGTAGGCGACAGCCTGGCGCCCGAGGACATTGCCGCGTTTCTCGATGCCGATGGCTACCGGCGCACCGGCACGGTGATGGATGCCGGTGAATATGCGCTGCGCGGCGGCATCATCGACGTGTTTCCGGCCGGCGAGGCGGCCCCGGTGCGCATCGACCTGTTCGGCGACACCATTGAGAGCCTTCGCCGTTTCGACCCGGAGACGCAGCGCAGCGGCGAGGCGATGGCGTCGCTGGATTTCCATCCCGCCTCGGAAATCGCTTTCGACCAGGCGTCCATCGCCCGCTTCCGCAGCGCCTGGCGCGAGATTTTCGGCCAGAAGGCGGTCGAGGACCCGCTGTACGAGGCGGTCAGCGAAGGCAGGCGGCATGCCGGCCTGGAGCATTACGCGCCGCTCTTCTCGGGTGAGATGGAGACGATTTTCGACTATGTGCCGCACGCTTCGGTCAGCCTGGACCATCAGGTGGAGGAGGCGGTGGAGGCGCGGCTGGAGCTGATCGCCGACCATTACGCCGAGCGCCGCGGCCCGGCCCGCGCCGGCGAGCAGCCTTATCGGCCGATTGCCCCGGAACTTCTCTATCTCGATCAGGCCGCCTGGGACGAGGTTTTGCGCCGCGGCCCCTGCTTCGCATTTTCCCCGTTCGGTCGGCCGGACGGGGCGGAGGGCGTGGATTTCGGCGGCCGCCCCGGTCCGATCCTGGCGGGCCAGAACATCGCCTCTTTTGAGGCTTTCGCGGAGCTGCGCGGCAAATGGGCCTCCGCCGGGCGCAGCATCGTGCTCGCCGCCTGGAGTGCCGGATCGCGCGAGCGGCTGATGCTGATGCTGCGCGAGCACGAGATTCGCGACGTGCGCGTCATTGCCACCGCCGACGAGGCCCGCGCCTTGTCAAAGGGCACGGTCGGCCTCGCGGTGCTGGGCATCGAGCGCGGCTTCCTCACCGACCGGCTGGCGCTGGTGGCCGAGCAGGACCTGCTGGGCAGCCGCATCGCCCGGCCGCCGAAGCGGCGCAAACGCGCCGACCAGTTCATCGCCGACGCCACCGAGATCGCCGCTGGCGATCTGGTGGTGCATCAGGATCACGGCATCGGCCGTTATGACGGGCTTGAGACGGTGACCGTGAACGGCGCGGCGCATGACTGTCTGCGCCTGCTCTATGATGGCGGCGACAAGCTGTTTCTCCCGGTCGAGAATATCGATCTCCTGTCCCGCTTCGGCCAGGAGACCGACGGCGTCGCGCTGGATAAATTGGGCGGCGCCTCCTGGCAGGCGCGCAAGGCCAAGGCGAAGAACCGCATCCAGGACATGGCGGCGGGGCTGATCCGCCTGGCCGCCGAGCGGCAGACGCGCGAGGCGTCGCTGATTGCCCCGGAGGAGGGCGCCTTCGCCGAATTCTGCGCGCGCTTCCCTTATACCGAGACCGAGGACCAGGCGAAGGCCGTGGCCGACGTGCTGGAGGATTTCGCCGCCGGCAAGCCGATGGACCGGCTGGTGTGCGGCGATGTCGGCTTCGGCAAGACCGAGGTGGCGCTGCGCGCCGCCTTCGTCGCCGCGATGGCAGGCTCCCAGGTCGCGGTGGTGGTGCCGACGACGTTGCTCGCGCGCCAGCATTACCGCGCCTTCGCCGCGCGCTTCGCGGGGCTGCCGATCAAGGTGGCGCAACTCTCGCGCATGGTCACCGCCAAGGAGGCGGCGGCAACCCGCGCGGGCCTCGCCGAGGGCACCATTTCCATCGTCATCGGCACGCACGCGCTCATGGCCAAGGGGGTGAGCTTCGCCGATCTCGGCCTGCTGATCGTCGATGAGGAGCAGCATTTCGGCGTCGCCCATAAGGAACGCCTGAAGCAGCTGAAGGCGGACGTGCATGTGCTGACGCTGACCGCCACGCCAATCCCGCGCACCTTGCAGCTCGCTTTGACCGGCGTGCGTGACCTCTCGCTCATCACCACCCCGCCGGTGGACCGGTTGGCGGTGCGCACCTTCATCATGCCGTTCGACAGCCTGGTGATCAAAGAGGCGATCGCGCGCGAGAAATTCCGTGGCGGACAGATTTTCTGCGTGGTGCCGCGCATCGAGGATCTGGAGCCGATGGCGGCACGCCTGCGCGAAATCGTGCCGGAAATCCGCACGGTGATGGCGCATGGCCGTCTCGCGCCCACCGAGCTGGAACGGGTGATGACCGAGTTCGGCGAAGGCAAATACGACATCCTGCTCGCCACCAACATCGTCGAGAGCGGGCTCGACATGCCGGCGGTGAACACGCTGATCATCTACCGCGCCGACATGTTCGGCCTGGCCGGGCTGTACCAGCTGCGCGGCCGTGTGGGCCGTGGCAAGCAGCGCGGCTATGCCTATCTCACCTGGCCGGCGCATCATGTGCTCTCCGCCGCGGCGACGAAACGGCTGGAGGTGATGCAGACGCTGGACACGCTGGGCGCGGGCTTCACGCTCGCCTCGCACGATCTGGACCTGCGCGGGGCCGGCAATCTGCTGGGCGACGAGCAGTCCGGGCATATTCGCGAAGTCGGTATCGAGCTTTACCAGCAGATGCTGGAGGACGCGGTGAACGCGATCCGCGCCGAGGGCACGAGCAAAAAGGCCGTGGAACGCGACTGGACGCCGAACATCAATCTCGGCCTGCCGGTGCTGATCCCCGATACTTATGTCAGCGACCTGCCGGTGCGGCTTGGCCTCTACCGGCGGATCAGCGCGCTGACCTCGGATGCCGAGAGCGAGGCGCTCGCGGTCGAACTCGTGGACCGTTTCGGCAAGCTGCCGGCCGAGGTCGAGAATCTGCTCGAGACCGTGGCGCTGAAGCGTGCCTGCCGCGAGGCGGGTGTGGAAAAACTCGATGCCGGGCCGAAGGGCATGGTGATTTCCTTCCGCAAGAACGAGTTCAACAACCCGGCCGGGCTCTTAAGCTGGATCGCCTCGCGTGGCGGCACCTTGAAGGTGCGGCCGGACCAGAAGCTGGTGGTCACGCGGGATATGGATGTCACGGCACGCATCGGCATCGCCCGCGACGTGCTGCGCAATCTGGTGAAGCTCGCGAACTTGCAGGAAGCGGCATAGAGGCAAAGAAAGTAAGGGCCGCTTTTTGAAAAAAGCGGCGCAAAAACTTTTTTAAACTGGCTGTGCTGGTGGAACCGGCACGGCTTGGCGAGAAGCTCGCGGCCGCCGGGAAAGCTGAACGGTTCGCCCTTTTCACGCCGGATCGCCGCGTACACGCGGATGGCCGGGAGAACGCCTAGGCGGCATCCTGGATGTCGAAGCGAGCCACCTTGCCCTCTCGAAGACGGAAAACATGTCCGACCATCTTGTCTTTTAGCCCATGGGTCTGCCCCTGGAGCGGTTTGCCTTCGAGATCGCGGACGGACTGCCGGACTTCTGCGATGATCGCGCCATCCGCGGCTCGATGAAAGCCCACAGGTTCGACGTGCGGGCTGACGATGGTCCATTGGCGTGTCCAGTAGGCGCGTACAGCCTCGCGGCCATAAACGTGGCCGCCCTCCATACCGTTGGCCCAGACGACATCATCGGTGAGCGCAGCCAGCACGCTGTCTATGTCCCGCGCGTTAAAGCGATCGTAGATATGCTCAAGGACTCTGACATCATCCTCCATTGGGTCTCTCCTTGCATTGTGCAGGGCCCCGTCAGAGCTTTGGCCCGTGCCGTTTCAGCACCGCCAGCCCAAAGTCATAAAAAATTTTTGCGCCGCTTTTTTTAGGGCTTGTTGGGAATCATCGTGAATTGATGATGGCTGCGACGAGATGGATCATGGCGCTAAAGGCCTGATCCGTCTTGTCTGAGCGCATGGCGATGCGTTTGAACTCCTTGAGTTTGCAGAAGAAGTTTTCGAT
>DATJHR010000136.1:0-9744 GCA_035493735.1 Acidocella sp. | reverse complement strand
TGGTCGATGCGTAAGCCCACATTCCGGTCCCAGCAGCCGGCCTGGTAGTCCCAGAAAGTGTAGAGTGTTTCCGTCGGGTGCAGGGCGCGCACGGCGTCTGTGAGGCCTGTCCAGATCAGCGCGTTGAAGGCGGCGCGGGTCTCCGGGCGGACCAGCGCGTCGGTCGCGGGCAGGGCGCGCGGCGCCAGATCGGCGTCGGTCGGGCAGACATTATAGTCGCCGGCGAGCAGGAAGTCCTGGTCGGCCTCCATCAGCTTCTGCGCATGGGCGCGCAGCGCCGCCATCCATTCCAGCTTGTAGGCATAGCCATCATCGCCGCGGGAATTGCCGTTGGGCAAATAGAGATTGCCGACCGATATGCCGTTGGCGCGCACCTCGATGAAGCGGGAATGCAGGTCAGCCTCGCTCATGCCCGGTAGCTTGCGCACGCTCACTTCCGCGGGGACGCGATGAAGGATGGCGACGCCGTTATAGGATTTTTGGCCGACCACGACGGATTCGTAGCCCAGCGTCCGGAAGGTGAGGATGGGGAACTGATGTTCCTCGCACTTGATCTCCTGCAGGAGCAGCAAATCCGGCTGCTCGCGGGTGAGGAAATCCGCAACATGCGACTCGCGCGTGCGGACCGAGTTTACATTCCAGGTGGTGATTTTCATGGTTTTCGCCGCAAGCCGGGGCCGGAATTTTCCGCTCTAATCAATGGAAAAAGACGTGCCGCAACCGCAGGCAGAGGTGGCATTGGGGTTCTTCACCGCGAAGTGCGCCCCCATCAGCGCATCCTTGAAGTCCAGTTCCGCGCCGGCCAGCAGGTCCAGGCTAGTCGGGTCCACATACACAATGGCGCCGTCCGCCTCGATGACCAGATCGTCCGGATGGCGCGTCGCGGTCAGGTCGAATTTGTATTGAAAGCCGGAGCAGCCGCCGGCCAGCACTTCGACTCGCAGGGCCTGCGACTCGGGATCGGCGGCAAGGATGGCGGCCACGCGCGCGGCGGCGGAGGGGGTGAGGCGGAATTGGTCCAGGGGCTGGCTCATGAGTTGCATATAGCGTCTGCGGGCCTTGGTGGTAAGGGCGGGGATGGGGTAAGGCTCAGACCATGTGGAAAGCCCCTTATGCGGTGGCCGCGGGGATGTCGCGGGGCCGCAAGTTCAACGAGATCGTGTCGGACGATCGCAGCCCGTATCAGCGCGACCGCGACCGCGTGGTGCACTGCTCGGCCTTTCGCAAGCTGCAATACAAGACCCAGGTTTTCGTCACCCGTGAGGGCGATTTTTATCGCACCCGGCTGACGCATAGCTTGGAAGTGGCGCAGATCGCCCGCAGCATCGCCCGCAAGCTGGGGCTGGATGAGGATCTCACCGAGGCCCTGGCGCTGGCGCATGATCTCGGCCATCCGCCCTTCGGCCATGCCGGCGAGACCGGGCTGAACGAGGCGCTGGCGGCGTTCGGCGGATTCGACCACAATGCGCAGAGCCTGCGTGTGGTCACCCTGCTGGAGCAGCGCTACGCCAATTTCGACGGGCTGAATTTGAGTTGGGAGGCCCTGGAGGGCCTGGCCAAGCATAACGGCCCGCTGACCGAGCCGCCGGAGTACATTGCCGCCTTCGATGCGGGCTATTCTCTGGAACTCAACCGTCAGCCTTCGGCCGAGGCGCAGGTGGCCGCCTTCGCCGATGATATCGCCTATAACACCCACGATCTGGACGATGGGCTGCGCGCCGGGCTGTTCGGCTTTGAGGATCTTGTGGGCCTGCCGATGGTCGGGGACGCGGTGCGTGAGGCGCAGAGCGTGACCACTGAGATCGGCCGGGTGCGGCATGAGCTCAGCCGCCGGGTGATCAATGCGCTGGTGCATGACGCGCTCGCTGAAAGTGAGCGGCGGATCGCCGCGCTGAACCCGAAGAGCGCCGATGATATTCGCGCTGCCGCCGCCCCCGTGGTGGCGTTCTCACCGCCGATGGCGGCTGCGAACAAGGAAATAAAAGCCTTTCTGTATGCGCGGATGTACCGGCATTGGCGCGTCAACCGCATGACGCACAAGGCCCGGATGGTGACCAAATCTCTCGGCACGCTGCTGCTGGAAAGGCCTTATCTGCTGCCCGACGACTGGCGCGAGCGCGCCGGCAAGCCGGAGAGCGAGCAGGCTGCGGCGGCGGTGCGGGATTATGTGGCGGGCATGACCGACCGTTATGCCTTGGATGAATATGCGCGGCTGACCGACCCGTCAGTGCCGACTTGAAGGTGAGTTATGTCTGATAATCTGTTTTCGCTCCTGCGCGGTTGGGTGTTGGAGGAGCTGGCGGCGCTGTTGCCGGAATTGCCGTACGAGCTGCTGCGCAAGGTCGAGCTGACGCCGACGCGCGATGTGGCGCATGGCGACATGGCGAGCAACGCGGCGATGGTCGCGGCCAAGCCGGCCGGCAAGAATCCACGTGAGTTGGCCGCTGCCCTCGCCGAGGCATTGAGCCGCCGCGCGGGCATCGCCAAGGCTGAACCGGCCGGCCCGGGCTTCGTGAACATTACCCTCGAAGAGGCGCTGCTGCGGCGGCAGCTGCCGGTGATTCTCGGTGCGGGGGCGGATTACGGCAAATCGCGCATCCAGCGCGGGCGGATTAATGTGGAATATGTTTCCGCCAACCCGACCGGGCCGCTGCATGTCGGCCATTGCCGGGGCGCGGTGGTGGGCGATGCGCTCGCCAACCTGCTGGCCAAGGCCGGCTACAACGTCACCAAGGAATATTACATCAACGATGCCGGGGCGCAGGTCATCGCGCTCGCCCGCTCGGTCTATGTGCGTTACCTGGAGGCGCTCGGCCGGTCGCCGGAAGCTTATATCGCGACGGTGCCTGTCGGCATGCAATATGGCGGCGCTTATCTGCTCCCGATCGGCGCCGCCTTGGCCGAGGCCCATGGCGACCGCTTCGCGGATGCGCCTGAGGATGCCTGGCTCGATCTGTTCCGCGACTATGCCGTTGAACAAATGCTGGCCATGATCCGCGAGGATCTGGCGGCGCTGGGCGTGCGGCATGACGTGTTCATCTCCGAGCGCGCGATCATTGCTGCCGGTGGCGTCGAAGCGGCGATCGACGATCTGGAAGAGAAGGGGCTGATCTATCACGGCGTGCTCGAGCCGCCCAAGGGCAAGACCCCGGATGATTGGGAGCCGCGCGAGCAGATGCTGTTCCGCTCCACGGCCTTTGGGGACGATGTGGACCGGCCGGTGCAGAAATCCGACGGCAGTTGGACCTATTTCGCCAACGACATCGCCAACCATGCCGACAAGATGGCGCGCGGCTTTGACGACATGATCAATGTCTGGGGCGCCGACCATGGCGGCTATGTCAAGCGCGTGGCGGCGGCGGTGAAGGCGCTCTCGGGCAATGGGCTGGCGCGGCTGGACGTGGTGCTGTGCCAGATCGTGCGGGTGATGAAGGATGGCGAGCCGGTACGCATGAGCAAGCGCGCGGGCACCTTTGTGGAGCTGCGCGACCTGATCGACGAGGTGGGGCCCGAAGCGGTGCGCTTCCTCATGTTGATGCGCAAATCCGACGCGCAGATGGATTTCGACCTGAACGCCGCGGTGGCGCAGACGCGTGAGAACCCGGTTTTCTACGTGCAATATGCCCATGCGCGCTGCCGCTCGGTGCTGCGCGCGGCACCCGCCGTGGACGAGACCGCCGCCCTCGATTCATTGAACGCGCCCGAGGAGCTGGCGCTGATCCGCCGGCTGATCTCCTGGCCGCGTTTGGTCGAGCAGGCGGCCGAGGCGCGCGAGCCGCATCGTGTCGCGTTTTTCCTGTACGAGCTGGCCGGCGACTTCCATGCGCTGTGGAATGCGGGACGCGATAACGCGACCTTGCGCTTCCTGCAGGAGGACAAGCCGGAAGAGACCGCCGCGCGCGTGGCCCTGGTGGCGGCCACCGCCACGGTGCTGCGCTCGGGCCTGAACGTGCTTGGTGTCACCCCGGTCGAAGAAATGAGGTAGCCGTTGCTGGAGCCTGAGGAGGATGGGTTTGTCTATCGCACGCGCCGCGCCCCGGCCGCGATGGACCCGGCCATGCGCCGCATGGCGCTGGGTGCTGGCGGCGTCTCGCTGCTGGTGATCGTGGTGGCGCTGCTCTGGAGCGGCGTTCGCGGGACCGGCTTCGGCGCGCCGCCGGTGATCACCGCGCCGCCGGGGCCGCTGCGCATCGTACCCGCCAATCCCGGGGGGCTGACCGTGCCGGAAGCGAATGTGCCGATCATGTCCGGCGTCACGTCCGTCGCGCCGCCACAGCTCGCGCCGGGAACGCCCACCCCGGATATTTCGCAACTGGACCAGGACGCGGGCATCGGCGTGCCGCCGCAGCCGGTGCTGAAGACGCAGCCCACTGCGGATATTTCGCAACTGGACCAGGCCGCGGGCGTTGGCGCGCCGGCGCAGCCGGTGCAGAAGACGCAGCCCGCCCCGGAGATCTCGCATCAGGCGGCGGAGGGCGGCAATGTGGCCGTGCAATTGGCATCGATCGGCAGCGAGGCCGGCGCGCAAGAGGTTTGGAACGTGCTGCAACAGAAAATGCCGGATCTCCTGGGGCATCGGACCGTGGACATCATCCCCGCCGTGGTCAACGGCCTGAGCGTATGGCGGGTGCGCGTTGGCGGCTTCGCGAACACCGGCGCGGCACAAGCTTTTTGTAAGTCCGTCAAAGCGCGGCACGCGGCCTGCACGGTGGCGTCGTTTTGAAGCCGGTCATTCTCGGCATTTCCGGCCAGGCCCTGACCCCGGATGAGCGGGCGCTGTTTCGCACGCACCCGCATCGCGGCGTAATTCTCTTCGCGCGAAACATCAAAGATCCATCACAACTCTCTGATCTTATAGCAGAAATTCGTTCAGCCCTACCGCCCGGCGCGGTGCTGATGGTCGACCAGGAAGGCGGGCGCGTGGCGCGGCTCAAACCGCCGCATTGGCCAGCACTTCCCGCCGCTGGCACGCTGCGCGACGGTGCGGAGGCCTATGCTCATGGAAGGGCGTTGGGCGCGCTGGTGAAGGCGGCGGGGTTCGACGTGACGGCGGCGCCGGTGCTCGACCTGCGTTATCCCGGCGCCAGTGACGTGGTTGGCGACCGCGCCATCACCGGCGGCCCGGAAAGGGTGGCGGAGCTGGGCGGCCAGCTCGCCGCAGGCATCCTGGCCGAAGGCGTGATCCCGGTGATGAAGCACCTGCCGGGTCACGGGCGGGCGCTGGTGGACAGCCATCTCGAACTGCCGCGCGTGGCGGCGGCGGACCTTTCCGATGATTTTCTGCCCTTCATCGCCAATAAAAATTTGCCCTGGGCGATGACGGCGCATGTGATTTTTGAGCAATATGACAAGGTGAACCCGGCAACCGTCTCGCCCACCATCATCTCTGAGATCATTCGCGGCAAAATCGGCTTTGCCGGTACGCTGGTGAGTGACGATCTGGCCATGAACGCGCTGAGCGGCCGGCCGGAGGAGCGGGCGCGGGCAGCGCTCGCGGCGGGGTGTGACATCGCGCTTTATTGCCCCGGCGATTTCGCCGGCAACCGCGCGGTGCTGGAGGCGCTGGATGAGCGCTGACACGCTCGACATCATCGTCGCCCTCATCATCGCCGTGGTGTTGCACGAGCTGGCGCACGGCGTGGTGGCGCGCTTGCTGGGCGATAAGACGGCGCAGCAGGCGGGGCGGCTCACTCTGAATCCGCTCAAGCATGTCGATCCGTTCGGCACCCTGGTGCTCCCCGCGATCCTGGCGGTGGGGCAGCTGGTGTCGATCGGGCGCATCGAATTCTTGTATGGCTGGGCCAAGCCGGTGCCGGTGAACCCGATGCAGCTGCAGCTGAACGGGCAGCGCCATCCGAGGCAGTTGATGGCGCTGGTCGCCGCCGCCGGGCCGCTCGCCAACTTCGCCCTGGCGCTGCTCGGCGGTTACTTGCTCTCGATCAGCCAAGCCACTGACTTTCTTACTTATTTCATCATAATCAACCTGACGCTGGGGCTGTTCAACCTCTTGCCGGTGCCGCCGATGGATGGCGGGCGCATCGCCGTGGGTGTGCTGCCGCTGCCCGCCGCACGTTGGCTCGCAAGATCAGAAAAAGCTGGCATCATTCTGGTTTTGCTGCTTTTATTCGTGCTGCCGACCGTGCTGGGCCAGTTCGGCGTCACGTTCGACCCGTTCCAGGCGGCGATGCGCCGCGTGCTGCCTTGGGCGGTGAATGAAATCTTGCATATTACGGGGCATAGCGGTGGATTCTGAGGCGCTTGTCCTCAACCTTGAGGGCTTTGAGGGCCCGCTCGACCTGCTGCTCGAGCTGGCACGCACGCAAAAGGTCGATCTGACGAAGATCTCCATCCTGGCGCTGGTAGACCAGTATCTGGCGGTCATCGAGGGCGCGCGCCGGGTGCGGCTGGAGCTGGCGGCGGATTGGCTGGTGATGGCGGCGTGGCTGACCTGGCTGAAATCCCGCCTGCTGGTGCCCGCCGCACCGGAGGACGAGGATGCCGAAATCGCCGCGGAAACCCTCGCCGCCAGGCTGATCGACCTGCAGCGTGTGCGGGCCGCCGCCATCTGGCTGGGACAGCGGCCGCTGCTGGGCGTGGATGTGTTCGCGCGCGGCACGCCGGAGGACTTTACCGAGACCGACCGCAGCAAGCTCAGGGTCGACATCAGCGGGCTGCTCAGCGCCTATCTGGCGGCGCGGCGCCGCGGCGGGGCCAAGTTGCAATATCGGCCGAAGCCGATGGTCTATTTCTCGGTGCAGAACGCCCTGGAACGGCTGCAAAGGCTGGTCGGCTCGCAGCCGGACTGGTCGACTCTGGACGGCTTTCTGCCGCAAGGGCTTGGCGAGGGGCTGCCGCGGAGGGCGGCGCTTTCAGCAACCCTGGTCGCGGGCCTGGAAATGACCAAGGGCGGCCGTTTGGAGCTAAAACAAGACGCAACATTTGGGCCGATTCTTGTGCGCGCCATCGAGCGCGAGGCGGCGGCGACGAATTTAGAGGATCAGGATGGACGAGACTGAGAGCCCGGCCCCCAATCGCGCGGCCGCGGATGCCGCACCGGCGCCGGTGAGCGCGGAAGCCCTGCGTCTGGCCGAGGCGGCGATTTTCGCCGCCGCCCAGCCGGTGAGCACGCGGAGTCTCGCCAATCTTCTGCCCGACGGCGCGGACCCCGAACAGGTGATGGCGGCGCTGGCGGCGACTTATGCGGCGCGCGGGGTCAATCTGGTGCAGGTCGGCGGCGGCTGGCAGTTTCGCACGGCGCCGGATGTCGCCCCCGCCTTGCGCAAAATCGTCGAGGTACCGCGCCGGCTGCCGCGCGTGGCGATGGAGACGCTGGCGATCATTGCCTATCACCAGCCGGTGACGCGCACGGAGATCGAGGAGATCCGCGGCGCGGCTCTGTCGCAGAACACGTTGGACCTGCTGCTGGAGAACGGGCTGGTCACGCCGAAGGGCCATAAGGAGGCGCCGGGGCGGCCGACTTTGTGGGGCACCACCCCGGGTTTCCTGGCGCAGTTCGGACTGAATGACCTGCGTGACCTGCCCAAGCGCGAGGAGCTGCTGATCGATCCGAACGTGTCGTTGTCGCCGCCTGAAAGGCCTGCGGAGGACGCGGCATCGTGACATTGAAAATCACCCGCGAGACCTTGCTCAACGGCACGGTCCGCGCCCGTATTCTGGAATATGCCGCGCAGCATCCTGAACTCAGCTATCGCAGTGAAGCGGAGATGTCGGCGCTGCTCGAGGAAATTCTCACCCACCACGATGCCGCGCAGGATCTCTGGGTGTTCGGCTATGGGTCGCTGATCTGGAACCCGGCCTTCCATTACGTCGAGAAGCGGCCGGCGCTGTTGCGCGGCTGGCACCGGCGCTTCTGCCTGAAATTGTTCATGGGGCGCGGCTCGCCGCAATCGCCGGGCGTGATGCTGGGCTTGGATGAGGGCGGCGCCTGCCATGGCGTGGCTTTCCGGGTCGCCGCCGCCCAGGTGCGCGAGGAGCTCAGCCTGCTTTGGCAGCGCGAGATGTATGGCGGCGCCTATCACGCGCGGTTGTTGCCGCTGGAGACCGATGACGGGCCGATTTCGGCGGTCACGTTCGTGATCAACCACGACCATCCGCGCTATATTAAGGAACTCAGCCTGGAACAGACCGTGGCGCTGATCTCCACCGGCTGCGGCGATCTGGGCACGTGCCGCGAATACCTGGAGAACACCGTGACTCACCTGCGGGAACTCGGGCTGAACGATGAGGGCCTCGCCCGCATCGCCTCGGCTTTGCCGAACCCTTGAGAGCCTGCTAGCAAGCCATCCGACATGTTTGGATTTTCTTGGGCAGAGATTGGGCTGATCATGGCGGTGGCGTTAATCGCCATCGGACCGAAGGATTTGCCTGTGGCGATTCGCACCGTCACCAGAATGGTGAAGAAGGCGCGCGGCATGGCGGCGGAGTTCCAGGGTCATGTCGACGACATGATGCGCGATGCGAACCTCTCCGAGGTCAAGCTGGAGATCGACAAGCTACGGCAGTTTGACTTCAAGAGCGCGGCGGAAAAAGCGCTCGATCCGGATGGGATGCTGCGCGAAACAGTGGCGCGGCCGTTTGATGTGCCGAATATGGCGGCTGCGGCACCGGCGGCGATGCGGGCAGCCGCGGCCCCGGCTTCCGAGGCGGATCATGCTTCCGAGTTGGATCATGCGACCGAGCTGGAACCAGTTCCCAAGCCGGAGTCGGAACCTGCGGCGGAACTGGCATCGGTGTATGAGCTGGGCGAGGGGCCGAGCTTTGTACCGCCGCCGGTCGCGGAGGAGGCCCTCGTCGAGGCGCCGGCCTTCATTCCGCCCGAGGCCGCCCGCAAATTGCCGGTTCCGGATTTCATCCCGCCGGGCACCAAGCGTTGGGGATATTGAGTGGCGGATAATGTGACCACGGAAGACGAGACCCAGGACAAGGAAATGTCCCTGCTGGAGCATTTGGCGGAGCTGCGGCGCCGCCTGCTCTGGTCGGCGGGGGCGTTCCTCATTGCTTTTCTCATCAGCTATCATTTTGCGATGCGGATTTACGATTTCCTCGCCGCACCGCTGGCGCACGCGCTGGAGGCGCGCGGCGAAAAGCCGCAGATGATCTATACGGCGCTCTATGAGGCGTTCTTCACCTACATCAAGGTGTCGGTGTTCTCCGCCGCCTTCCTGTCCTTTCCGGTCATCGCCACCCAGCTCTGGCTGTTCATCGCGCCCGGCCTGTACAAGCGCGAGAAGCAGGCGATGCTGCCGTTCCTGGTGGTCACGCCGATTCTGTTCTTCGCCGGCGGCGCCCTGGCTTATTACGTGATCTTCCCGGCGGCCTGGAAATTCTTCCTGAGTTTTCAAAGCGGCGGGGGCGCCGGCGGCGTGCAAATCGATCTGATGGCGCGGGTCAGCGATTACCTGAATCTGGTGATGAAGCTGATCTTTGCGTTCGGCCTGGCCTTCGAGCTGCCGGTGCTGCTCACCCTGCTCGGCAAGGTCGGCATCATCAACTCGGCCGGCTTACGCAAATACCGGCGCTACGCCTATGTCGGCTGTTTCATCCTGGCGGCAGTGCTCACCCCGCCAGACGTTCTGACGCAATTGGGCTTGGCCCTGCCGCTGATTTTCCTTTATGAAATTTCGGTTTTCTCCGTGAAAATGGTTGAGCCGAAGGTCGAACTGGATTCCTGACAATGCATGATATCAAGGCGATCCGGGAAAACCCGGCGGCGTTCGACGCGGC